>NZ_JARDAN010000007.1:0-399029 GCF_040560085.1 Paenarthrobacter sp. CC6
GGCTTCTCCGACACCCGCCAAGCCGCACGCCGCTACTTCAAAAACGACACCCACTCCATCGTCGCCAAAACCCTCCAGTTGCTGGCGGCGAGGGGTGAAGTCGAGGAGGGCGCGCCGTCGTACGCCATTGACCGCTACAAACTGCTCGACGTCAACGCCGGTACCACCGGCGGAGCAGGCGGCGACGCCTGACAACCCGCACTAACGACAGTTGGCGGCAGTGTTCGTGAAGAACACTGCCGCCAACTGTCGTTGTGCTGGTTTCGCCGGACCGGGCTCAGGTGCCCAGGTTCCGCCGGTCGACCACAAAGCCCGTTGCCGCGTTCTCGCGGACTGCGTTGATACCGGCCACCACGGCCTTCAAATTGGGAAACTGCGGCGACACTGCCACAACTGTGCCGTCCTCGGCTGTGAGCCTGAAACGGAATGAATTGGTACCTGCTTTGAGAATCTCGAAACTGCCCGCCATTTTCCCCTGTCCTCACGCGTCGTTGCGTAACCGAGCTGACTTCATAACTCCGTCATCGACCCTAATAGCCAATTCACGGGGCCAACAGCCCTACTCAGCAGTAGTTTGAAACCGATATCGGTAGATCAAATGGAAAGCCACCCAGGAGCTAGAGACCGCATGAACCCCCGCGCGTATGGTGAGGATATGACTCCATCCGGCAGGACACCCACCACCGGTGTCCTGCTCGCCGCCGGCGCCGGCACCCGCCTGGGGCGTGGCCCCAAGGCGCTGCTGCCTTTCCGCGCCCGCACGCTGGTGGAAGTCCTGGCCGACACACTGTTCGACGGCGGCTGCAGCGAGGTAGTGGTGGTCCTCGGCGCCGAGGCCGACCGCGTCCGCGGCGCCACGGAGCTGGGCCCGCATACGGTGGTGGATAACCCCGACTGGGCCAAGGGAATGGCCGGATCCTTCCGCGCCGGCATCGACGCCGCCACCTCCGGCAACAACATCATGGTGGCTCTGGTCGACCAGCCCGGGTTGACCCCGACGGCGGTGAGCAGGTTGCTGGGCAGCCATCGTCCCGGCCGGGTCACCGCAGCCGCCTACCCGGATGCGTCAGGCCACCTGAAACGCAGGCACCCGGTGATTTTCGACGTCGGCCTCCGCTCCGAGGCGGCCGCAGCCGCCCATGGTGACACGGGCGCGCGTTCCTTCCTCAAAGCCCATCCGGGGTTGGTGGACCTGGTGGACTGCAGCGATCTCTGCTCGGGCGAGGACCTGGATACGAAGGACCAGCTGCATCTTCTGGACGGGTAAATTGGTTCCATGATCCGCATCGAACCTGACGATCCCGCACGCCCTGACGTCCATGCCCTCTTGAGCGAGCACCTGGCCGACATGTTCGCCACGTCTCCGGCCGAGAGCGTCCACGCGCTGGATCACTCCGCGTTGTCCCACGAATCGATCACGTTCTGGACGGCCCGCGAGGACGGCGTGCTGTTGGGATGCGGCGCGTTGAAGGCGTTGTCCGCCGGGCACGCCGAGATCAAGTCCATGCGGACAACGGCCCAGGCCCGGGGACGGGGTGTGGCAACCCGGTTGCTTGCACACATCGTGGCCGAGGCCGGGCGCCGGGGCTTTGAACTGCTCAGCCTCGAGACCGGCACGGAGGATTACTTCGCCCCGGCCCGCCGCCTGTATGCACGGCATGGCTTCACCGAATGCCCGCCGTTCGGCGACTACGCCCTGGACCCCCACAGCGTGTTCATGGAACTCCCCGTTTCACCCAAGTAGGGGACAACAATCGTCGTCATGAAGGCTCATACCGACGTTTGCTGTCCCCTGCTTGGGTTGGCGGGTTGCCTGGGTTGGCGAGCTGCCTCGTTAGACGGGCTGCCTCGTTAGACGGGCTGCCTGGTTAGACGGGCGCAGTGGTCCGGTCGCGGAGGGCCAGGTAGATCTTGTCCCGCGCGATGGGCAGCTCACCGAAGCGGACGCCCGTTGCATTGCGGATGGCGTTGGCCAGTGCGGGTGCCACCGGGTTGAACGGGCTCTCACTCATGGACTTGGCACCCAGCGGACCGGTGGAGTCGTTGGTGGCGGCGAAGTACACCTCGCTCCGGGGCACGTCCGCGAACGACGGGATGTGGTACTGCCGCAAAATGTCCGTGGTGACCCGTCCGGCGTCGTCCACTTTCACTTCCTCGTACAGCACCGCGCCGAGCGCCTGCGCGATCCCGCCCTCGATCTGTCCCCGGCATTGCCGCGGATTCACCACCACTCCGGCGTCGGCTGCCTGCACGCTTTGCAGGATCCGCAGCTCCCCCGTTCCCCTGTTCACCGCGACGCGGAAACCATGGACGTTGAACGCCACCGAACGCGGCGTCCCTCCCCAGTTCCCATCCGTGGCGAGCCGAACGCCTTGCAGCCGGGCGGCGTCGACGATGTCCTTCAGCGGCACCGAGCGGTCGCCGCACTCCACGGCTCCGTCCACCAGACGGCAATCGCCCAGGGGCGCACCGGTCAGCGAGGACGCAACTGTTTGGATGCGGGTGGCGAGTTCGAGCGCAGCGCCCAGCGTCGCTTTCCCGGCCACCACCGTTCCGGCTGAACCGAACGCGCCGGTGTCGTGCTCCACCAAGTCGGTATCCGACTGTCGCACCGTCACCTTTGACGCCGAGGTTGCCAGCGCGGTGGCAGCCAGCTGCGCATGGACAGTTGTGGTGCCGTTCCCGAATTCCGCAGTTCCGACGTCGACGGCGAACCTTCCGTCCGCTTCCAGGCTCACCCGGGTGTGGGCGAAGTGGCCACGCGGCGGCACGGTGTCGATCATGGACAACGCCGAGCCTTCCCCGACCATCCATTCCGGCCCGAGGTTGTCCAGCCCTGCCGCACGGTAGCGTTCCTTCCCCCGGTCCAGGGCGTCGCGCACCAACGCCACGCACTGGTCAAGGCCGTAGCTCCCGTAGTGGACGTCTTCTTCCGGCTCGGGCGTAGTGGACAGCATGTGATCGCCGGGCCGGACCATGTTCTTGAGCCGGAACTCCAGGGGATCCATGCCGATGCCCACTGCGAGTTCATCAATGGCCGACTCGATCGCGAAGATCATCTGGCTCAGCCCGTAACCACGGAAAGCCCCGGCAGGAACGGTGTTGGTGTAGACGGCGTGGGCATCCACTTTCTTGTTCACGCACTTGTACACGGCCAACGATTCGCCGCAACCGTGGAACATCACGCCGGGAGCGTGGTTTCCATAGGCGCCGGTGTTCGTGAGGACGTTCAGTTGCAGCGCGGTGAGGTATCCGTCCCTGTTGGCGCCGGCCTTCAGGTGAATCGTGAAGGGGTGGCGCGTAGTGGTTGCGGTGAACTGTTCGGTACGGGTGAACTCCAGCTGGACGGGCCGCTTCAACGTGAGGGCTGCAAGGGCAACGAGGTCCTCGGTGAGCACCTCCTGCTTGCCGCCGAACCCGCCACCAACACGACCGGCCACCACGCGGATGGTCTCCGGCGGCAGGTTGAACAGACGGCTCAGCGTCCGCTTCACCAGGAACGGAACCTGCGTGGAGGAACGGACCATCAGCCGGCCATCGTCATCCAGCCAGGCAATGGAGGCGTGCGTTTCCATGGCCACGTGCTGGACGCGTTGGGTCTGGTAAGTGTGTTCGTGGATGAAATCGGCGGCAGCGAAACCATCAGCCACGCTGCCAAGTTCAGCATGGACCTCGGCCACCACGTTCTGCAGCGGCCGGGAGATGCGTGACGCTTCGCCGTCCTTCTCACCGTGGATGGCCGGCGCGCCGGGGAGGATGGCTTCCTGGGGAGTGAAAACCGGCTCCAGGAGTTCGTACTGCACCTCCAGCGCACGGGCCCCGGCCTCAGCCGCGCCCACGGATTCGGCGACCACAGCGGCCACCCGCTGCCCGATGAACCGCACCACGTCGTCCAGGACTCGGGTGT
This sequence comes from Paenarthrobacter sp. CC6, assembly GCF_040560085.1. Classification (NCBI taxonomy): domain Bacteria; kingdom Bacillati; phylum Actinomycetota; class Actinomycetes; order Micrococcales; family Micrococcaceae; genus Paenarthrobacter; species Paenarthrobacter sp. CC6. The sequence continues at coordinate 3,908 of NZ_JARDAN010000007.1, forward strand.
CGTCGGGATCGTCCGTGAAGTTCTCGTGCTGCGCCGTGGAAAAGAGCTGCTGCGGGGCATCCTCGTGGGTGAAGACAGCCACCACGCCCGGAACCGCCAGCGCGGGGGCCTTGTTGATGGACACGATCCGCGCGTGGGGGTGCGGGGACCTCAGCAGTTTCATGTGCAGCAGGCCCGGCAATTGTTCAGCCGGGACATCCAGGGCGTAGCGGGCAGTGCCTGTCACCACGGCCTGGCCGGCGGGTGCGGGGACGTTGTCCCCGAGCTGGCCGGGCGTGGCGGGAACGGGAGCTGCGGTGGCGGGAACGCCGCCGTGGCCGCAGACCGCGTCCGCGATGGCGCGGTAGCCGGTGCAGCGGCACAGGTTGCCCTTGAGGTTGCGGGGCAGGTTGGCGCGTTGCTCGTCGTCGAACGTGGCTGCCGTCATCATCATCCCGGCGGTGCAGAAACCGCATTGGAAACCCTGCGCCTCCAGGAACTGTTCCTGCACAGGGTGCAGGCCATCGGCCGTGGCCAGGCCCTCGATGGTGGTGACTGCTTTGCCCTCGGCACGGACCGCCGGGTAGATGCAGCTGTGTACGGGCGTGCCGTCGACGTGCACTGTGCAGGCACCGCAGTCACCGCCGTCGCAGCCCTTCTTGACGCCGAAGTTGCCTTGCTCCCGGAGGAACGTGCGAAGGCACTGGCCGGGGCGGGGGGCGTCCTGCGCGGCGGTGCCGTTGATCTCAATTGCCATGGGAGGCCTCCTTGTGGGTGCCTGACGTTTCGGGTTGCGTGGACGGCTGGGGCGAAGTGGCATGCGGCGGCCAGAAATCGCCGGACACCGTCATCGACTCATCCAGCAGCTCGGCCCGGATCTCTTCGGCCAGCTTGAGGGTCATGTCGCGGCGCCATGCCGGGAGCCCGTGGATGTCGTCGTGGTACAGCGGCCAGGGAATGGAACGCCCGACGGCGTGGGCCAGCGCTGCTGCGTCGGGAACCTGGCCGACGGGGAACCTGAGTTGTACGGGCCTTTTGGTGGCTGCGGTGACGGTGATGACCAGGCCAAAAACGGGGTCGAGCCTGCCGATAAGCAGCACTCCGGAGCGCCCCAGGTTGCTCAGGGACAAACGCCGGAAAGCCACCCGGGCGGAGAGCGCTTCGGCGGGGAGGTGGATGCTGCGGAGCAACTCCCCCGGCTCCAGCACTGTCTGCATATCGCCCACCACAACGTCTGCCACCGGAACGGTCCGACTGCTTCCGTCAGGGCTGAGGATGGTTGCCGTACCATCCAGTCCTGCGCAGAGGGACGTCATGGGCCCGGCAGGCAGCCCGGTGCAGATGTTCCCGCCAACCGTGGACATGTTCCAGATCTTGAACGACGCCACGAACGAGTCGCAGCACGGCCGGATCAGTGCCAGTCCCGGCCACTCACGGTCCGCGGTACCGGAGGAAAGCGGCAGGGCATAGAGCTCCGCAACGGTGCAGGTAGCGGCCAGTTCAATCCCGTCATCGGTGACGGTGATGGCCGGCCAGCCGGCTTGGCCAAGGTCCAGCAGCCGCGTGAGTACGGTGCTCCCGTAGGAGAAGAGGACAGTGCCTCCGGCGAGCCAGGCATCGCCTTCACGCCATTGCGCGGGGTCCGTGGTGGGGACCACGGCCTCGATGGTGTTCATGTCCATGGGTCCTCCTGAGTGAGGTGTCGAGGGGCCGGGTGGATCGGACCGGTGCTGTCTTTGAGGGAAGGGAAGCTATCCCTGTGGTGGCTGGTCCCGCGCCCGGCGATGATTTCGGCTGCGATGGAGACGGCTACTTCGGCCGGAGTCACGGCGCCGAGGTCCAGCCCGATGGGCGAATGCAAGCGGTCCAGGTCTTCGGAAGGTGTTCCGGCCTGCAGGAGTGCGTCCACCCGTTGGCGGTGGCTGCGGCGCGAACCCATGGCACCGACGTAGGACAGGTTCAGCCGGAGCGCGGCCTGGATCAAGGGGATGTCGAACTTGGGATCGTGGGTCAGGACGCACACCACGGTGCGGGAATCGAGTCGCCCACCGGCTGCCTCGGACTCGAGGTAACGGTGCGGCCAGTCGGTGACCACCTGGTCTGCACCGGAAAAACGCTGCTGGGAGGCGAAGGCAGGCCGGGCATCACAGAGGGTGACGTTGTAGCCAAGGAGCTGCCCGGCCGGCAACAGGGCTGCGCCGAAGTCGTTGGCTCCGAAGACAATCATCCGTGCCGCCGGCAAGCGGCTTTCCACGAACAACGTGATGGGCTGTGGCTCTCCTTCTTCCCGGGGCGGGGCGGCCAGCCTTTCGGTGGTGACCCATCCGTCGATGCATCCTTCCGGCGGGGCCAGCCGGACCAGACCCGCCCGGCCGCCCTGGAGCAGTGGCTCCACCTGGGCAGCTGCGGCAAAAAGCGTGGAGGGGTGGTCGCCCAGCAGTACGGCAAGTTCCTGCGACTCCATGGCCCGGAACCGCACAGGGTCATCCACCACCATGACTCCGCCCTTGGCATCGAGCCGGCGAATCAAGGCTGCCGGGCGTTGGGGTCCGGCGAACAATGACAGTTCCGGCGCGCCGGCCCCGAAAGGCTGGATGTGGACTTCCAGCTCGCCGCCGCAGGTAAGTCCGACGGCGAACGCGTCCTCGGCACTGAAGCCGTAGGACTCAAGGCGCGGACCGCCGTCGCGCATGGCTTCCAGCGCCGCCTCCACGACGGCGCCTTCAACGCAACCACCGGACAAGCTGCCCAGGATTTCGCCGTTTTCGGAGACCATCATGGAGGTCCCCAAGGGCCGCGGCACGGAACCGCCGCTCCCTACGATCGTGGCCACGGCCAGTCGTTGGCCGGAGACCGCAGGCCGCCAGCTGCCCAGTGAAGGCATCAGATCCAGCATGGCAACACGTCCTTTTTCCAGGTGTCCCGGCCGGGATGGCCCAGCCGGAGCAGTGCGCGATCTTGCCCCATATTCTCATTTTCGGAGGATGTTGAGGGGTAGTCGCGGTTTTTCAGTAAGAGTTCAATCGGTCAGTGTTCATAGGAACGGGGGCAAGGGCTTCATCTCCCTGCCCCCGTTCCCTGACGGAGCGTCGGCGTCCGGCCGCCGCCCGTCGTCGTGCCTGGTGAGAGGGACCACGACGACGGACGCCTATTCATGCGGTGGGTACCGACGGACCGTCGATCGGAGTGCCGGAAGGGACCCGCCGGCGCGGGGTGCGGTCCCGGTCAGACGCCCATCAGGGCGTTGATGGGTCCGCGGGCAAAGTAGATGATGAAGCCAACCGTGACCACCCACATGAGCGGATGGACCTTCTTGGCTTTGCCCGAGGCTGCGCTGATCACCGCGAAGGAGATGAACCCGACCCCGATGCCGTTGGCGATGGAGTACGTCAGCGGCATGGTCACGATGGTGAGGAACGCAGGGAGCGCGATGGAGAACTTGGTGAACTTGATCTCGCGGATCTGCGCCATCATCATCGCGCCCACCACCACCAGTGCCGCAGCAGCCACTTCCAGCGGGACAACCGAGGTAAGCGGTGTGAAGAACATCGAGCCCAGGAACAGCAGGCCGGTGACCACGGAGGCCAGGCCGGTGCGTGCGCCTTCGCCGATGCCGGCTGCGGAGTCGATGTACACGGTGTTGGATGAACCCGAGGTTGCCCCGCCCACCACTGCACCCATGCCTTCAACGATGAAGGCCGACTTCAGCTTGGGGAACGTGCCGTCCTTGTGTGCCACGCCGGCGCTCTTGGCCAGGCCGGTCATGGTGCCCATGGCGTCGAAGAAGTTGGTGAACACCAGGGTGAAGACCAGCATGGTGGCGGCGAGACCGCCAATCCGGGCAAACGAACCGAAGAGGTCGAACTGGCCCACCAGGCTGAGGTCCGGAACGGACACCAGCTGACTGGACAGGATGGGCACGTTGAGGTGCCAACCGCCGGGGTTGTCCGCGGTGCCGGGTCCGATGTGGAAGATGGCCTCGACAACTGCGGCAAGGACCGTGGTGGCGACGATGCCGATCAGCAGGCCGCCCTGGATTTTGCGTGCCACGAGGATGCCCATGGCCAGCAATCCAACAATAAAGACGAGGGTGGGGATGGAGGTGATGGATCCATCATTGCCCAGCTGGACCGGCGGGCCGCCCGCGGTGGGACGGACAAAACCGGAGTCGACAAAGCCGATGAAGGCGATGAACAGGCCGATGCCAACGGTGATGGCGGCCTTGAGTTCCTTGGGGACCGCCTTGAAGATCGCCGTCCGGGCACCTGTGGCACCGAAGAGGACGATCAGGATGCCGTTGATGACCACCAGGCCCATGGCTTCCGGCCACGTGACTTCCTGGATGACTGCTACCGCCAGGAAGGAGTTGATGCCCAGGCCTGCTGCCAGGCCGAACGGCAGGTTGGCGATCAGACCGAAAACAATGGTCATGACCCCTGCGGTCAAGCCGGTGACGGCACCGACCTGGGCGGCCGAAAGCCAACCGCCGGCCACGTCCGTCGGGGCGTTTTCCGCGGAGAAACCGCCCAGGATCAGCGGGTTCAGGATGACGATGTACGCCATGGTGAAGAAGGTGACCAGGCCGCCCCGGAATTCACGGGCCAGCGTGGATCCACGCTTGGAGATCTGGAAAAACTTGTCCAGGAAGGAGTTCGACACCGGGGGCTTGCTGTTGCCGCTGGCCTGTCCGGTTGCCGTGTGCTTTGCGGCTGTGGGCTCTGCGCCTTTGCTTCCCTCGGGGAAGAGCGCAGCCTGCTTTTCAGCTGCTGTCTGCATTTCTGCGTTGTCCAGGATGTTCATGTCAGCCACCGGGCCCTAGTAATCAATCCTGGAATCAAGCGTGTTCCATGTGTTGAACGGCTGGAGGGCCTCCGGAGCCTGGGGGTCGCCCAGTTCCAGCTTGGCTACCGGCATCAGCGCGTCCCGGTTGTCGTTCTCGAAGTACTCGTAGAAGACGGCGTCATCGAAGCCGACGGATGCGGCGTCGTGACGGTCTGCGGCAAAGAACACGCGGTCAACGCGTGCCCAGAGCGCGGAAGCCAGGCACATGGGGCATGGCTCGCAGCTGGTGTAGAGGGTTGCTCCGCTCAGATCGAAGGTTCCCAGTTCGCGGCAGGCATTGCGGATGGCCGTGACTTCTGCGTGTGCGGTGGGATCGTTCGAGGCGGTAACGCGGTTGACGCCTTCAAAGGCTCGTCCGTCCGCGGTGACAATGACGGCCCCGAACGGGCCCCCACTGTTGAGGACATTGGCTGTAGCCAGCTCAATGGATGTGGCCAGGAATTGCTCGGCCGTGACGGTTGTACTCATGTTGCGACTTCCTTAGTGCTGTGGAAGCCGGGTGACCGTTTGGGGGCGCTGCAAAAAGAGCTCCAGTCAGCTCGGTTACCAGGCTTCAGCATGTGCGATGAAGGTTAAGTTGCGCCTGGTAGATAGCTTCCCGAAGTCCGGGTGCCCGCCTTTGGCAGTTAGAGCGTAGCACCACGTTTGTGAGCCGCGCCATAGTTTTTTGAAAACTTAATTTCGTCATACGAAATTACTTAATCCGGGTGGGTGCAGGCCAAATGTGACTGCCCGCGGGCGTTGACTGCCGCCGTCGGGGCTTCTACGCTTTTCTGAACGACGCCCTTGGTGGCGCGTAACCTGGATCAGCAGACAGGGCCTAACTGAGCTGGAACGCGAACACGCCGACCAGACAAGGAACCCCTTATGTCGCAATCCCCCTCCCGGCTGTGGATCAGGAATCCGCTGGGCATCTTCACCGCAAACGACCTCGACGCCGGCGGCGGCCTGGTGGTTTCCGACGGGAAAATCGTGGAGTTGGTGCCCTCGGGCGGCCAACCTTCTTCCCCTACCACCGTCTTTGACGCGTCCGGACACGTGGTCCTTCCAGGCCTCATCAACACTCATCACCACTTCTACCAAACCCTCACGCGCGCCTGGGGTCCCGTGGCCAATGCGCCCTTGTTCCCATGGCTGCAAAATCTCTATCCGGTGTGGGCGCGGCTGACGCCCCGCAGCCTGGAACTCGCGGTGCAGGTCGCGTTGGCGGAGTTGCTGCTCTCCGGCTGCACCACGGCCGCCGACCACCACTACCTCTTCCCTGACGGTATGGAAGACGCCATCGATATCGAGGTCGCGGCCGTCCGTTCCATGGGCATGCGGGCGACACTCACCCGCGGGTCCATGACCCTGGGAGAGGACGACGGCGGGCTTCCGCCCAGAACCACGGTCCAGTCACCTGCGGCGATCCTTGCGGACAGCGAACGACTGATCCGCCAGTACCACGAGACCGGCGATGGAGCCGTGGTGCAGATCGCGCTGGCACCGTGCTCTCCCTTCTCCGTGACCAAGGAAATCATGGCCGAAAGCGCCGCCATGGCCGAACGCTTCGACGTCCGGCTCCATACACACCTCGCGGAAACCATCGATGAGGAGGACTTCTGCCGGTCAATGTTCGGCCTGCGGACCGTGGATTACTTGGAATCAGTGGGCTGGTTGGGATCCCGAACCTGGCTGGGACACGGCATCCACTTCAATGACGAGGAGATCGCCAGGCTGGGAGCCGCCGGAACCGCCGTCGCGCATTGCCCCACCTCCAACATGAGGCTGGCATCCGGGACCGCACGCGTGCTGGAACTCGAGGCGGCGGGTGTGCCGGTGGGGCTGGGCGTGGATGGATCGGCGTCGAACGATGCCTCCAACATGATCCTCGAAGCGCGGCAAGCACTGTACTTGCAGCGTCTGCGCTACGGCGCCTCCGTGCCCGTGGAGCGCGCCCTGGGCTGGGCGACACGGGGATCCGCAGCTGTTCTGGGTCGCTCCGACACCGGGCAGCTGGCTCCCGGGCTCCAGGCCGACCTGGCCTTGTTCAAGCCTGATGAGCTGCGCTTCTCCGGCAGCCACGATCCCGTTGCCGCCTTGCTGCTCTGCGGCGCGGACCGGGCAGACCGCGTGATGGTTGGCGGTCAGTGGCGCGTAGTGGACGGGGCGATACCCGACCTTGACGTGGCCGGGCTGATCGCCGAACACTCGGCTGCGGCGCGGAAGCTCGTAGCCGGATAGCTTTACGGCCTCTCCGGTGGCCCGATTCGTGGCTTCGCTGCGCACTGTGCCGTGCGTGCGGCACAGTGCGCAGTGAGCCAACGAAACGGGTTCACCCGATGTTCCCGCGCGTCATTCTCCAGCGATGACGCGAAGGGCCTTGGCTAGACCGTGATCTTGTAGACGTGGTGCGTGTACTCATTGGCGAAGGAATCCGTGAACTTCCCGCCCTGCACCGCGATGCTCCGGTTCTCGCCCACAACCTCCACCTGCGTGCCGGTGATCCCTGAGGGAAGCGCAAAGGTCCTGGAACCTGTAGTGCCGTCCTCGCCCATGGCAAAGATGTACGCGGATCCATCCTTGACCTTCAGCATCGAATCAATGCCGTCACCGAAGTCCCATACATAGGACTGGGTATTGATCACGGGCGCCAGGGCCTTGATCTGGTTGTTCACCGCACCGGCTGCAGCTACCTGGTCCTTGAGGCATGCGGTGCCCCTGAGCCGTGCGTCCGCGAAGGCGTCACCACTGATGCAGTCATTGATGTTTTGCTGGTCCGGCGACTGGCTGAACCAGACAATGCCCCGGGCCTCATGAATGATCGACGCCCACACCTGGGCCTTGGTCTGCTCCGGAGTGAGCTGCCTGTAACCCCCGGTGGAGCCGCCCGTGGACACCACGGTTGGCAGGGCCCAAATGGGAGCCTGCACATTGCGGGCCGCGTTCACCTCGTTCTGCAGGGAAATAATCTTCCCGTAGCTCGACGCCGTACGGCAGTTCGATGTCACGATCGGGGTCTGTCCCACCGGCGTACGCCAACGGAGCTGGTTGTCGCCCCAGTCGCATTGCGGTACTGCGTAGAAGTACTGGTCCACTGAGTTCACATTGGCCGTGTTGTAATAGTCCGCGCTGAACGCCATGGACCGGTCATAGGTAACGATCCCCGAAGTCCAGTTCGAGTAGGTAAACCGGCCTGTCTTGGCGGGGTCGAACTGGGCGGCCAATGAACGCATGTGCGCCAGGCCCGAGGCGGTGTCGAACCGGCCATCCACTTCATCGTCCAGGAGCGTTCCCACCTGACTGGCCCAATCCGCGGGGGCGTCGTTGGGCGAGAACAACGTGAACATGCCGTTGGCCGTGATGCCCGCGGACGGAGTCGCCGGGTTGCCCTGGGCGTAGGTGTTGATCCCGAGCGCTTTGTCGTACTTCAGCTGCGCGTCGCTTCCGGGCGAGCCGTACCAGACGACGATGGGCAGGAACGCCGGATCATCCCAGCCGGCCGCATCGGCCTTCGGGAACTGCTTCCAGTAATCCGGGCCGCCGTCCCACGGGATCCTGGGCAGGTTGGCGAGGCTGCCGGTGCCCGGGGGCGTGGTGGGGGTTGGGGTTGGGGTTGGGGTTGGCGTTGGGGTTGGCGTCGGCGTGGGCGTGGCCGTCACTGTTGGGGTCGGCGTCGACGTCGGCGTGGGCGTGGCCGTCACTGTTGGGGTCGGCGTTGGGGTTGGTGTTGGGGTTGGGGTGGGTGTTGGCGTCGGCGTGGGCGTGGCCGTCACTGTTGGGGTCGGGGTGGGCGTCGACGTTGGCTCTGACGTGGGCGTGGCCGTCGCAGTTGAGGTGGGCTCCGCCGTCGCAGTTGAGGTGGGTTCCGCCGTCGACGTGACCGTCGGGCTTTCCGTGGGCAGGGGCGTGCCGGGGTCCGTGCAGCCGGCGAGGGCCAACGCGAGCACAGCCCCGAGCGTGATGATAGTGGGTTTCATGACATTGTTTTCCTTTGGGTAGCAGCCGCAACCGGACTGCCGTGGCGCCGGATCCCCACTCCCGGCTTCTCTTTTGTCTCCTGCAGCGCAGGGATTATCGGCCGGGAATCCGTGTCCCGGCTCAGCCCGATGACGAGCGCCTATCCTTGCCCGACCTGCGGCAATGCAACGCGTGCGGACTTCTGTCCGGCGTCATCGAGCCCGCATATGCGGCCCGTCGTGGGGTCGCGACGGCCTTTGAAGAACCCGGAGGGCGGCCGCCAGCCCAGCTTACGTGACGCAGGCCACATCTGAACTGAATGTGACGCACCCACATCCGACCGGTTCGATGCCCCGCCGCACAACGTGCCGCGCGCACGGCACAGGCTGCAGCCGGGCAACGAAACGGGTTTTCCACAGAGGACAACCGGCGACTATTCGTGAAAGCCCTCGCAATCGAGGCTGTTTTGATGACGACGAAATCCCGGCAGTTACCGGAAGGCATGGATTTATGGCGAACCAACGAACTCCACCAGGCCGGCTTCAACGACAGGAGAATTGCTTCCCTGGTGCGGAGCGGGGAGTTGGTGAGGCTTCGCAGGGGGTGCTATCTCAGGGGCAGTACCTGGGCAGCTCAAAAACCTGCCGTAAGGAGCCTGCAGCTGATCGCCGCACACGCCCACGGAACACTAACGACGTCGGCACGCGGCTTCGTCTACAGCCACACTTCGGCGGCGCGACTTCATGGCTTGTTTCTCCTTAACGTTGATGACCGGGTGCACATCACCACCCCAACCACCGCATCTTCCACGTCCCACGGAGCTGACGTCGTGCCGCATACCCGCACCTTGGCGGCGGGCGACGTCCAGACGGTAAGGGGCATGCCCTGCACCTCACTGGAACGAACTGTGGTGGATAGCTGCCTCATACTCAATGACAAGCAATCCCTGGTGCTGATGGACCACGCCCTGCGAAAAGGCGCTGACGCCGGGGAAATCCGGCGAAGGTGCGCCCTCCTCAAGGGACGCCATGGAGTCCTCTCGTTACGCAGAGCCCTGGAGAACGCGGATGCGAGGTCGGAATCTCCCGGCGAAACATTGACGCGTGAGCTCCTGCAACGCCTCGGGATCGAGATGCCTGAGCTGCAGGTCAGGGTCTCATCAGCCGAGGGAGATCATCGCCTGGACTTTGCCTGGCGGAAAAAGCAGGTGGCCTTGGAGTTTGATGGCAAGGTCAAGTACTTCGACTACGCGCCCACGGCCGAGGTGCTGTACAAGGAACGGCTGCGCGAGAAGGCCTTGATGGAGCTCGGCTGGACGTTCATCCGCGTCCGCTGGCGGGACTTGTACCGGGAACAGGAGTTCAAAATGCGGGTCCTTCGTGCGCTGCGGCAACGGAGTTGAACCCGGTTCGGGGGTCCGCTGCACACTCGATGCTGCGCACGGCACACTGTGCAGCGAAGCATCGAAACAGCGGGAGAACCAAGCGCGTCCGGGCACAACAAAGCGGGCGACACCTCCCCAGGTGCCGCCCGCCGTTGGCTCTGTTGCGCAGAGTCCGCGCCCCTGTTGCAGATCAGGGGCGCTGCCGGCCGAACACCGGAAGCGCACGCAGCCAACGGGAGAACCCGCCGGCCTTACGATCACAGTCGGCCGGAATGTAGAAGTCCGGATCTGTCGCACCAAAGGGCAGGTACAGTTCCTGGCCCGGCGCCGGGAATTCCACGACGCTGTTCGTATCCTTCGAGTCCATCTGTTCCTCCTCTATCTCGTGCTCAGTTTCCGCTCTTCGGAAAACTTTTATTGTTATGTGGAAAGTGTAGGCAGCGGGCGAGTCGTCCGTCAAGACCCCCGGAGAAGCCGAATAAAGTTGCCCCGGTCACATTCGGGTAGTTCATAACGATCACCGGGAAGCCATATACACAACCCGAAAACATGCGCTACTCTCGAATCAGTTCGTGGCGTAGGTCACGTAACCTGAGAGCAGCAGGCAGGGTCGTAATGAGCTGGCATCCATGGATGCCGGCTCTTTTTTGTTGGGTCGGCTCCACCAGAAACGCAGTGGAAACACGCGCTTAATTTCATTGATGGAACGTAGGTTCCACCTCACAGAAGTTGGGATATGACCATGAGCAACAACATCGTCCTCGGCGAAAACCAGTACGGCAAAGCAGAAGTCCGCGTCGTCAAGGTCACTCGGGATACGGACCGCCACCACATCGAAGACCTGAACGTCACCTCGCAGCTGCGCGGCGACTTCCAGGCCGCACACCTTCAGGGCGACAACGGCCACGTCGTTGCCACGGACACCCAGAAGAACACTGTCTACGCGTTTGCCCGTGAAGGCATCGGCTCGCCCGAATCCTTCCTCCTGCGCCTCGCGGACCACTTCACCGGGGGATTCGACTGGGTCACCGGCGGCCGTTGGGAAGCCGAGGCCTACAGCTGGGACCGCATCCAGGCACACGGCGAGGGACACGACCACAGCTTCGTCCGCAACGGCCAGGAGGTGCGTACCGCCGTCGTCGTCCGTGATGGCGCAACCACGCACGTGATTTCCGGCCTCAAGGACCTGACCGTCCTCAAGACCACGCAGTCCGGTTTTGTCGGCTACCCGCGCGACAAGTACACCACCCTCCCGGAGACCACCGACCGCATCCTGGCCACCGACGTATCCGCCCGCTGGCGCTACAACACCAACCTGGACGTCGCCGGCACGGACTTCAACAAGAGCTACGACGACATCAAGGCCCTCCTGCTGGAAGGCTTCACCGAGAACTACTCCCACGCCCTGCAGCAGACGCTGTTCGACATGGGCAAGAAGGTCCTGGAAGCACACAGCGAAGTTGATGAAATCAAGTTCTCCATGCCCAACAAGCACCACTTCCTGGTTGACCTGAGCCCGTTCGGCCTGGACAACCCCAACGAGGTCTTCTTCGCCGCCGACCGCCCGTACGGCCTCATCGAAGCAACTGTCCAGCGCGAGAACATCGAGGCTGCACCCGTTGCATGGAGCGGCATCGCCGGCTTCTGCTAAACCGCAACACCCCAGGGACTTGCGTGCAGGTCCGGCCCCGAAGCGCCCCGCAAGGGCCGGGCCTGCACCCAAACCCGACCCCAAAAACCCCGCAACACCAAAGATTTTGTTAGCCAGACACAGTTAGCCAGACGAAGACGTCTGCCATGAACCCAGGAAGTCTGCCATGAACATCAAGAAAAAATCCCGCCCCGCGAATACCACCGCCTCGCACCGTCCTGAACGGCCCGAGGACAAGAGGCTCTCCATCGGAAGCACCTTCGCCTACGGCTTCCAGCACGTCCTCACCATGTACGGCGGAATTATTGCTCCGCCGCTGATCATCGGTGCAGCCGCCGGCATGTCCTCGCAGGACATCGGCCTCCTTATTGCCGCCTGTTTGTTCGTTGGCGGCCTGGCCACCATCCTCCAGACTGTAGGCATCCCGTGGTTCGGCTCGCAGTTGCCGCTGGTACAGGGCGTTTCCTTCGCAGGCGTCTCAACCATGGTGGCGATCGTCCAAGGCGGTGGCGGGATCCAGGCGGTCTTCGGCTCGGTGATCGTGGCATCACTGATTGGCCTGGCGATCACTCCCCTGTTCTCCAAGATCATCAAATTCTTCCCGCCCGTGGTGACGGGCACGGTGATCACCACCATCGGCCTGACGCTGATGCCCGTGGCCGCGAACTGGGCCATGGGTGGCAACGCCAAGGCCGAGAACTACGGCAGCGTCTCCAACATCGGGCTCGCGGCGGCCACCATGGGCATCGTCCTGCTGCTGAGCAAGGTGGGCAACGCCGCCATTTCCCGGCTCTCGATTCTCCTGGCCATGGTGATCGGAACCATCATCGCGCTTATTGCAGGAATGGCTGACTTCTCCAAGGTGGGCCAGGGCGACATCGTGGCATTCCCCACGCCCTTCGCCTTCGGTGCTCCCACCTTCGAAATTGCCGCGATCATCTCCATGCTCATCGTTATCCTGGTGACCCTCACCGAGACCTCGGCAGACATCATCGCAGTGGGCGAAATCGTCGACACCAAGGTTGACTCCCGCCGCATCGGCGACGGCCTCCGCGCCGACATGCTCTCCAGCGCGATCTCCCCGCTGTTCAACTCCTTCACCCAGAGCGCCTTCGCCCAGAACGTGGGACTCGTCGCCATCACCGGCATCAAGAGCCGCTTCGTGGTCAGCGCCGGCGGCCTCATCCTGGTCATCCTCGGTCTCCTGCCGATCCTCGGCCGGGTTGTCGCAGCGGTTCCGACGCCGGTCCTGGGCGGCGCCGGCGTCGTGCTGTTCGGTACGGTGGCAGCCAGCGGTATCCGTACCCTGGCCAAGGTCGAGTACAAGAACAACATGAACCTGATCATCGTTGCCGCTTCCATTGGCTTCGGCATGATCCCCATTGCGGCACCGAAGTTCTACGACCAGTTCCCTTCCTGGTTCTCCACGATCTTCCACTCCGGCATCAGCTCCGCTGCGGTCATGGCGATCATCCTGAACATCCTCTTCAACCACTTCAAGGCCGGCAACTCTGACAACCAGTCGGTGTTCGTCGCGGGCACGGACCGGATCGTCAGCGAAGAGGACATCAAGTGCCTCAGCGAAGGCGACCGCTTCGAAAACGGCAAGCTGATCGACGCGGACGGCAACGAAGTTCCGCTCAAGACATCCAGCGCGTCAGAGCACTAGCTCCGGTCCGCAGATGACAGAAGGCGGCAGTGTTTCCTTGGGGGACACTGCCGCCTTCTTTTCGTCCCGGCGGGACGACAAAAGATGGCAATGTTCCGGCGGAACATTGCCATCAAATGCCAACCGGGCGTTAGTTCTGGTTCAGCTCCGCGGAGATGGCCAGGGCTGCTTCACGCAGCATGGGCACGGCGCGGTCGGCGAAGCTTTGGTCCACGCGGGTGATGGGGCCGGAGACGGAGATCGCCGTGGGCGTGGGAGCGTTGGGAACGGCCATGGCGAAGCAGCGGACACCGAGTTCCTGCTCTTCCTCGTCAATGGAGTAGCCGCGTTCACGGATGAGCTTCAGGTCTGCCAGCAGGGAGTCGATATCGCCGATGCTCTTGGCCGTGGGAGTAGGCATGCCGGTGCGTGCAACGATTCCGCGGACCTGCTCGTCGTCCAGCTGGGCCAGGATGGCTTTGCCGACGCCGGTATCGTGCGTGTGGGCGCGGCGGCCCACCTCGGTGAACATGCGCATGGAGTGCATGGACGGGACCTGCGCCACGTAGATGACCATGTCGGAATCGAGGACTGCCATGTTGGAAGTCTCCCCGAGGCGTTCCACCAGGGTCTTCAACTGCGGACGAGCCACGGCGCCAAGCTGCTTGCTGGCGCCCTCCCCCAGCCGGATCAGCCGCGGGCCCAGGGCGTAACGGCGATTGGGCAGCTGCCGGATGTAGCCCAGCGACACCAGCGTGCGCAGCAGCCGGTGGATGGTGGGCAGGGGCAGGTCAGTGGACGACGAGAGCTCGCTCAGGGTGACATCGCCGCCCGCGTCCGTGATCAGTTCCAACAGTTCAAAGACGCGCTCAACGGACTGCACGCCTCCGGAGGCTTTTTCAGCCATTCCCTTGTCTCCAATGACTCAGATTCCGACAACTCTTATCCGCATCGTGAAAAGAATTGCTTAGAACACCCAAGATACAGCACGAGGCGCACCTCTGCGATGACACCGAACATGACCAAGCAAGGGCTTGTGTTTCCACTTTGTAGATAATAATATCCATAATACGAAAACATTCAGTTTGGAACGGCGGCCCGGGAACGGGCCTTACAGGAGGAATTTCAATGGCGAATCCGAGCCCCGGAAACTCGATCACCCTGCGCGTCGCCGCACCGTCGAGCTTCACCGCTACCAGCGAACTGGCAGCAGCCGTCGGCGCAGCCGGTGCAGCAATCACCGCGCTGGACGTCACGGAATCCCACCACGAGACGATCGTCGTTGACGTCACCTGCAATACCACCGACGACGACCACGCAGCCCGCGTCAAGGACGCCCTGAACGCCCTCGACGGCGTCACCGTCCAGCACGTCTCGGACCGCACCTTCCTCATGCACCTGGGCGGCAAGCTCGAAGTTGTCCCCAAAGTAGCCCTGCGCAACCGCGACGACCTGTCGCGCGCCTACACTCCCGGCGTCGCCCGCGTCTGCATGGCGATCGCGGAAGACCCGGCCGCTGCCCGCAACCTGACGGTCAAGCGCAACACCATCGCCGTCCTCACCGACGGTTCCGCAGTCCTGGGCCTCGGCAACATCGGCCCCGCAGCCGCCCTTCCCGTGATGGAAGGCAAGGCCGCGCTCTTCAAGCAGTTCGCCAACGTGGATGCCTGGCCGGTCTGTCTGGATACACAGGACACCGAAGAGATCATCATGATCGCCAAGGCCATGGCACCGGTATACGGCGGCATCAACCTCGAAGACATCGCCGCGCCGCGCTGCTTCGAAATCGAGAACCGCCTCCGCGAAGAACTCGACATCCCGGTCTTCCACGATGACCAGCACGGCACCGCGATCGTCACGCTCGCTGCCTTGGTCAACGCCCTGCGTGTGGTGGACAAGAAGCTCTCCGAAGTCAAGATCGTGGTCTCGGGCGTCGGCGCTGCCGGCTCGGCCATCATCCAGCTCCTCAAGGCCCAGGGCGCGCAGCACATCATCGCCGCCGGCCGCTCCGGAGCCATCCACTCGGGCGAAAAGTACGACGACGAGCACCGCAGCTGGATCGCCGCGAACACCAACGAAGAAGGCTTCTCCGGAACCCTGCACGACGCCCTCAAGGGAGCGGACGTCTTCATCGGCGTCAGCGCCCCGCACGTGATCGGCGAGGAGCAGGTTGCTTCCATGGCCGAGGACGCGATCGTGTTCGCCATGGCCAACCCGACGCCGGAAATCGATCCCGTGGTTGCTTCCAAGCACGCAGCAGTGGTGGCCACGGGCCGCAGCGACTTCCCGAACCAGATCAACAACGTGCTGGCCTTCCCCGGCTTCTTCCGGGGCCTGCTGGATGCCGGAGCATCGGACATCACGCCGAACATGCTGGTAGCCGCAGCCGAGGCAATCGCCAACCGGGTAGCTGACGAGGAGCTGAACGCGAGTTACATTATCCCCAGCGTCTTCGATCCCCATGTTGCCGCCGATGTAGCGACCGCCGTAGCCAACGCTGCGCACGCCAACGCCGCCAGCGCACTCTAGAAAAAGGAATCCGCTCACATGGCTATCACAGTCACAGATCCCCAGCCGATCGATCGCGCCGAGGAAATCCTCACCCCCAAGGCCTTGGCCTTCATCGAGGAACTGCACCAGCGCTTCGCAGGCACCCGCAACGAACTCCTGGAGGCCCGCAAGGCCAAGCGCCAAAAGGTCGCCGAAACCAGCCGCCTGGACTTCCTTCCGGAGACCCGCGAAATCCGCGACGGCGACTGGAAGGTTGCCGAGGCACCCGCAGCTTTGCAGGACCGCCGCGTTGAGATGACCGGCCCCGCGACCCCGGCCAAGATGGCCATCAACGCCCTCAACTCCGGCGCCAAGGTGTGGTTGGCTGACCTCGAAGATGCCAGCACGCCCACTTGGCCCAACGTCATCGACGCCATCCTCAACCTCCGCGACGCCGCCCAGGGAACCCTGAGCTACACCTCCCCCGAAGGCAAGGAATACCGTCTCCGCACGGACGCTCCCCTGGCCGTTGTGGTGGCCCGCCCCCGCGGCTGGCACATGGAAGAGAGCCACCTGCTGATCGACGGCGAACCCGCCGTAGGTGCGCTGGTGGACTTCGGCCTGCACTTCTTCCACATCGCCAAGCAGCTTCTGCTCAACGGCCACGGCCCGTACTACTACCTGCCCAAGATGGAGAGCCACCTGGAGGCACGCCTCTGGAACGACGTCTTCGTCTTCGCCCAGGACTTCCTCGGCATCCCGCAGGGCAGCGTCCGCGCCACCGTGCTGATCGAGACCATCCCGGCCGCGTTCGAAATGGACGAGATCCTCTACGAACTCCGTGACCACGCCTCTGGCCTGAACGCCGGCCGCTGGGACTACCTCTTCAGCATCATCAAGTACTTCCGTGATGCAGGCGAAGAGTTCGTCCTCCCGGACCGCGCCACCGTTGCCATGACGGCTCCGTTCATGCGCGCCTACACCGAACTCCTGGTCAAGACCTGCCACAAGCGCGGCGCTTTCGCCATGGGTGGCATGGCCGCCGTCATCCCCAACCGCAAGCAGCCCGACGTCACCGCCGCTGCCTTCGACAAGGTCCGCGCCGACAAGACCCGTGAGGCGAACGACGGCTTCGACGGTTCATGGGTTGCCCACCCGGACCTCGTTCCCACCTGCCGCGAAGTCTTCGACTCCGTGCTCGGTGACCGGCCCAACCAGCTGGACAAGCAGCGCCCGGAGGTGAACGTCACCGCTGAGCAGCTGATCGACGTCGCGTCCGCCGGCGGAACCGTCACGGAAGCCGGCCTGCGGCTGAATCTGTACGTCGCCGTCGCCTACACGGGCGTCTGGATCTCCGGCAGCGGCGCGGTAGCCATCCACAACCTCATGGAAGACGCCGCGACCGCGGAAATCTCCCGCTCGCAGGTGTGGCAGCAGATCCGCAACAAGTCCGTCCTCGCCGACACGGGCAACACCGTGACCCGCGAACTGGTCACCCGCATCCTGGGCGAAGAAACCGAGCGCCTGCGGATCGAGTTCGGCGACGAGAACTTCACCAAGTACTACGAGCCGGCGTCCAAGCTGATCGAGGACATCTGTCTCTCCGACGATTACACGGACTTCCTCACCACGCCCGCGTATGAGCTGGTGGGCTGAGATGGGTTCATTCTCTGCATCCGACCTGGCACACATTGAGTCGCAGCTGGAGGCAACGGACCAGTTGCTTGACCGCAACTACCCCGGCGACGACGGCTCACGCCAGCCCATCCACACCGTCTACATCCCCGCCGACCGCTTCACGCCCACCTTCGTGGCAGATTGGGGCGCCCAGGCACTCGCGACGGCGGAAGCCCACGGTGGCCTCGAAAAGCTCGGTCAGCTGTTGGGCCAGGAACCGCACCTGGCTGCCGCTGTTGCCGAGCGCGTCGCCGCGAAGCTCGCTTCCGAGCCGATCGAGGACCTCCGTCTGGACTTCGAGGACGGCTACGGCGACCGCGGCGATGAGGCAGAAGACGCCGACGCCGTTGCTGCCGCCAACGCAGTTGCCGCAGCAGTTGCCGCCGGAACGGCCCCGCCGTTCATCGGCATCCGCTTCAAGTGCTTCGAAGCACCGACGCGTGCCCGCGGCCTGAAGACCCTGGACCTGTTCGTCTCCACCCTGGCCCAGGCCGGGGAACTCCCTGCCGGGCTGATCCTCACCCTGCCCAAGGTCACCACGGTGGCACAGGTGCAGGCCATGGACTTCGCAGTGTCGCGGTTGGAAGAAGTGCACGGACTCCCCGCAGGCCGGCTCCGCTTCGAGGTGCAGGTGGAAACGCCGCAGCTCATCATCGGTGCCGACGGGACCTCCCCGGTAGCCCAGCTCCCCCACGTTGTTCCGGGCCGTATCAGCGCCCTGCACTACGGGACTTACGACTACAGCGCCTCGCTGGGTATCTCCGCCGAATACCAGTCCATGGAGCACCCCGTGGCCGACTTCGCCAAGGAAGTCATGCAGCTCGCTGTTGCCGGCACGGGAATCCGTCTCTCCGACGGTTCCACCAACATCATCCCCGTCGGTGACGCCGTGGAAGATGCCTGGAAGCTGCACGGCCGGCTGGTCCGCCGTTCCCTGGAGAACGGCTACTACCAAGGCTGGGATCTCCACGCCGCCCAGCTGCCCAGCCGCTTCTCGGCGTCGTATGCGTTCTACCGCGAAGGCCTTCCCGCCGCGGCACTGCGCCTGCGCAACTACGTGGAACGCACCGAAGGCGGCGTCATGGACGAGCCGGCCACGGCCCGTGCCCTCGCAGGCTTCGTCCTCCGCGGCGTCCAGTGCGGCGCAGTGGGGACCGACGAGGTCAAGGCGCTTGCCGGCGTCGAACTTTCACAGCTGACCGCGCTTGCGCACCCGCGGCTCGCACAACCGACTTCCCACTGATAGGAGCTTCCCGCATGGGCAACTACTACTACCCGCAGGGCGGACTGCCGCCCCAGACACATCTGACCACGGAACGGGCGATCGTCACCGAGGCTTACACGGTGATCCCCAAGGGCGTGATGACGGACATCGTCACCAGCAACCTCCCGGGCTTCTCCAACACGCGTTCCTGGATCATCGCGCGGCCGATTTCCGGCTTCGCCACCACGTTCTCCCAGCTGATCGTCGAGATCGCACCGGGCGGCGGGGCACCCAAGGCAGAGTTCGAGGCCGGCGTTGAAGGCGTCATCTTCGTGACCAAGGGCCAGGTCAACCTGACGCTCGACGGCGAACTGCACCACCTCGAGGAGGGCGGCTACGCCTACCTTGCCGCCGGCGCGGAGTGGGGCCTGGAAAACGTCTCGGACGACATCGTCTCCTTCCACTGGATCCGCAAAGCCTACGAGCGACTTGAAGGCTTCGAGGCCAAGTCCTTCGTCACCAACGAGAAGGACGTGGAGCCCACCTCCATGCCGGACACCAACGACGTCTGGAAGACCACTCGCTTCACGGACTCCAGCGACCTCGCCCACGATATGCAGGTCAACATCGTGACCTTCCAGCCCGGCGGCGTGATCCCATTCCCGGAAACCCACGTCATGGAGCACGGCTTGTACGTGCTGGAAGGCAAGGCCATGTACTTGCTCAACAACGACTGGGTTGAGGTGGAAGCTGGCGACTTCATGTGGCTGCGCGCGTTCTGCCCGCAGGCTTGCTACGCCGGTGGACCGGGCGAGTTCCGCTACCTGCTGTACAAGGACATGAACCGCCAGGTGAGGCTCACCTAGTCTTCTGCTTGCGCCGAGATCGCCGAAAAGCTGCCAGTTCGCTGGAGCTCTCCGGCGATTTCGCGTTTCTGCGGCGTTTTCGCGTTCCCGCGGCGAAGTCAGCGGCGAACTTGGCGGCGGCCGATGGCTAGCCCGGCGCAGAACGCGAGGACCAGCAGGCCGGCCCCCGTTACAGCCAGTCCCAGCTGGCTTCCGCGGCTGACAAAGCTCCCCCCGCTCGGTTGGAAGACGTTGTCGCTCAGCGGCGCGTAGGCGAACCAACCAATCGGTTCGTTGGTTCCGTTCCACGCCACGATCAGCCCCACGATCACGGCAACCAGGCCCAGCAAGGGCACGACGACGACCGCCAGTTTCCGGGCGGGCTGCGGTGAGTGGTGTTCCCCAGGCGTGTTGTTGTCCCCCATGCGGCCGAGTCTAGCCTGCGCCGACCCCTGCGATCCTGTACGACTCCTGCAGCAGTTCGTCGAGCTCGTCCACGTCGATCCCCTCCAGTCGGATCAGGAGCAGCTTCGGGGACTGGTCGTGATGAGGTGTCCAGAAATAGGTGTCCGGTTCCATGGCTGCGAGCGCTTCACGTTCATCGGTCTTGACCGTGACAACCCCGTCTTCCCAGATACGTGCCATGAGCGTCTTGGCGAACCAGGCGGGTTGACCCCAGCTCAAGCGTTCGCTGACACCCGGCATCTCCAGGCAGATCCTCCTGACGTCCTCTTCGGTGGCCATGGTTTCACTGTGGCATTGGCGCTCCTCCAAGGACAAGACATCCCGGGCAACCCGTAGCTAGGCAGGCCGGCTGCGTAGCCCCGGCGTCGAGCGTCTATTTGCCCATCCCGAGCGTGAGTCCCTCGGTGAGCCGCCGGCCCAGCCACACGTAGATGACCAGCATGGGCAGCACCACCATCACCAAGCCTGCGAACAGTCCACCCCAGTCAGCGCCGGAGTAGGTCTGCTGTTGGACGAACGAAATCAGCGCTACCGGGAGCGTGTACTTCTCAGTGGATTGCAGCAGGGTCAAGGCCAGAAGGGTCTCGTTCCAGTGCGAGATGACCTGGAGGATGAAGGCAGTGAGGATGCCTCCCTTGGCCAAAGGCAGGGTGATGCGCCAGAAGGTTCCGAAGGCCGTGGTCCCGTCGAGGGCTGCGGCTTCCTCCATTTCCAGGGGGAGGGAACGGAAGAAGGCGGTCAGCAGGAAGACCGTGAACGGCATGGAAACCCCGATGTAGACGAGGTTCAATCCGATGATGCTGTCCGTGAGGTACACCTTGTTCAGCATCACGAACAGCGGAATCAGGATGACCTGCGCCGGAATTCCGAGGCCCAGGATGAAGTACAGGCTCAGGCCGCGGGTGAGCCTGTTGTCCACCCGGCTCAGGTAGTAAGCGCACGGCGCGGCGATGGCGACGGTAAGGACCGACGACACCACTGTGGTCAGCAGGCTGTTCCACGTGGCCACCGCGAAGTCTCCCACGGTCCAGGCCCGAACGAAGTTGCCGAAGTCCAGGGAGGTCGGCACGCCCCAGGGGTCGTCCAGAATGGCCCGCGTATCCCTGAAGGCCTGCGCCACCATCCACACCAGCGCCGCGATGCTGATCGCGACCACCAGCCACAGCAACCCCACACCGATGCCCCGGACTACGCTGCGTTCACCGCGCAGGGCGGGACTTACACCGCGGCGTCCCCGCCTGCGGGCGGTCAAGGGAGCCAGCAGTTTGTATTCGCTCATGTCATTTCCTTTAGAACTCGACGGCGTCGCGACGCATGGCGCGGCGCAGCAGGACAACCAGGACGGAGATCAGGGCCAGCGACAACACAGCGGACGCCGTTGCGGCTCCATAGGCGGGCGTGGACTGTCCGGAGAAGGCGTTGACGTAGGTGTAGACGGCTGCCGTCCAGCTTTGGGTGGGAGGCACCCCTGCCCCGGAGCTACCGCCGAATACCCACACGATCTCGAAGATCTTCACCGACGAGATGGTCCACAGCACGGCACAGGTACCGAAGACATCCCAGGTCAGCGGGAGGATGACGTACCGCAGCCGCTGGAACGCGGAGGCTCCTGCCAGGGCACAGTCCTCGTAGTAGTAGGGCGGGATGCGGTCGACGCCGGCCATCAGGATGGTGGTGAAGTAACCGGTGGTTGTGCAGACCAGGGTGACCATGATGAGCAGGAAGATGTTGTCCTGTGCCAGCCACTTTGGCGGATCCGTCACCCCAAGGGGTGCCAAGAGGCTGTTGACCATTCCGCCGGGGTTGAAGATGAAGCCGGCCAGGACACCGAACACGAGCGCGTTGATGAGGTGGGGGAAGAAGATGACGTTACGAACCACCTTCTTTCCTGCCATGTCCCGGAGGACGAGCGTCATGGCGAAAGCGAGAATGAAGATTGCGGCTCCCACCACGAACAGCAGCAGCAGGGTGTTGCCGAACGATGACAGGAACAGCGGGTCCCGGAAGATCCGGCCGTAGTTGTCCAGGCCCACGAATTTCATGGGTCCGGAGCCAGCCCATTTGTGGAGGCTGATCCACACTGCACCAAGGGCGGGAACGATGAACAGGACCGTGTACAGGACGAACGCCGGACCGACGAAGGGAACCAGCAGCTTCTTGCGCTGCACATCGATGGAGCTTCCAGGTTGGCGGCCCTGAGCTGAGGCCTTCCTGGTCACCGGTTTCCGGGACTCGGGATTCTGCAGTGCCGCTTTACCGGCGCGGGGTTCTTTCAGGCCGATGGACATCAGCCGTTGTCCTTCCAGTACTGGATCTGGGCTTCCTTCATCTTGGCCACGAACTCTGCGGCTGTGGTCTTTCCAAGGAACAGTTCATCGTCCCTGGGGAAGAAGACTTTCTCTGTGTAGCCGGGGAACGTCACGCCGTCGTTCTGCAGGTGCGTGGCCGGAGCGGCGTCGATGGCGGCTTTGACGCTTGCGACGGCGGGATCCACCGGTGCGTCCTGCCTCACCGGCAGCACCTTGGCGTCCGTTCCGAGGGCGTCCTGGTACTTGGCGCCCAGCAGGTACGCCGCAAGCCGCTGGGCAGGAACCTGGTTCTTGGATTTTGCCGGAACAGCGAAGCCGATGAAGTCCACGCGGGCGCTGGCCGGCTTGTCGCCGATGGCCGGGAACTGGAACGAGGAGTATTCGAAGCCCGGGGCGGCGTATGAACCGGTTTCTGTGGGCGTCCACGAGCCGTTGAGGATCAGGGCAGCGTCGCCGTTTGCCCAGAGCTGCTGTTGGGCGGGGAACTTGCTGGCGTTGTAGCCACTGTTGAGGTATCCGCCCTTGACCAGGGTTTCCACCTTTTGTGCTGCTTCAAGGACGGCAGGGTCATCCCATCCTGCGCCTGATTTGTCTTCTGCGAGGGCTTTGAAGCTGCCTGCGCCTTTGAGCCGGAGCAGCGAGGTAACGAACCAGGTGGAGTTATAGCCTGCGATATCACCGTCGGCGGCAATGGGGGCTGTTCCGCCGGCCTTCAGCTTGTCCAGGACTGCAATGAATTCATCCCAGGTGGCCGGCGGCTTTGCTTTGAGCTCCGGGTGCTTGGCGGCATCGAACCAGATGCCGTCCGAGCTGATGCTGTAGGGCACCATCCAAGGCTGTCCGTCCTCTCCCTTGAAGACGCCGTTGCTGGTGAACTTCTCCGGAATCACTGAACTGACGGTCTTCCCGTCCAGCTCGTACGCGTAGACGGACGTCAGGGGGCTTGCCTGCCCGGTTTCGCCGATCACCGGAGCGAGCTTGGCGAGCGTTCCGTCCACCAGGTCCGGGACGTTGTTGGTGTTCAGCGCAGGGACGAGCTTTTCGGTGTTGCTGCGTCCCTGCCATTGGACGCTGACTTTGGCGCCGGTTTCTTTTTCGAAGTCCGCGATGGCAGTGGCGATGACCTTTTGCTGAGGTTCGCCGTCCTTCCACATCGACCAATAGTTGATGGTCTGGCCGGAAATGGACCCGGAAATATCCACGGCTTCGGCGGCCGGGGAGGCATCGGTGGCTCCGCCGCAGGCAGTGGTGGACAAGGCAAGCGCTGCACCCAACAGGGCGGCCAGCGGGCGAAGATGACGGGCTGTTTTGCCCATGGGAATCACCTTTCGAGTGAGGGGGAACCAGCCGGATGCGGTTCAGTGAGACGACTCTCACAGCCCCCGAAAGCAGGATTCAATGAGTATTTTGGAAAGTTTCTCCACCTGCCTGGCAGCCCGTGGGCGGTGGGACCCAATTAGGCATTTATTCCTCTTTTCCGGCTGCCCAACAATCGAGGAGACCTGCGCGGCGTTCCGATCGAACGAGCCCGCGCTCCGGCTCCGAGCTAAAGAGGGAAATTGATACGACTTGGAATCATTGGCGCGGGCGCCGTGGCACATTTCCATGCAGCATCCGCAGCGCGGATCAGCAACGTGGAGTTGGCCGCCGTCTGCGACCTGCGGCCTGAAGCCGCAGAGAGGGTCGCATCGCCATGGGGGGCTTCCGTCTTTGGGGACTACCTGGCCATGTACCGTGAGGCCGGCTTGAACGCCGTCATCATCAATACCCCGCACGCCCTGCACCTGGAGATGGTGCTGGCCGCAGCCGACCACGGATTGCACGTGCTGGTGGAAAAGCCCATGGCCACCACCGTGGCCGACTGCGATCGCATGATTCAAGCGTGCCGGAAGGCCGGGGTGTCCTTGGTCATCGGGCAAATCCAGCACTTCCTCCCGGAGAAGCTGGCAGCCGAGGACGTGCTGGCGAGCGGCGAGCTCGGCCGGGTCCTGATGATCCGCGACTACCGGACCACCGATTACCGTCCGGGAACGCGGCCGGATTGGTTCTTCAGCGAGGCCATGGCAGGCGGGGGTGCACTGATGAACATCGGCGGCCATTGCCTTGACCGGTCCATCTGGTTCGGTGGCGCACCCGTTGAATCCGTGAGTGCCTCTACCCTCAAGCGCTTCGGCGTTCCCGTGGAAACCGACGGTGCCATTGCGTTGACCCTCAGGAACGGGGTGCATGTCAGCATCTCCGTGGTGTCCGACGCTGCCCAACGCCTGGACGAGATCCTCATCGTGGGTGAGTTCGGCACCCTGTCCTGCAGCCCGCACCATGGAACCTTGGTCCGGCGCGACGGCGTGACACGCACGGTATGGGAACCGCGGCCCGAGGACATCCAGGAGGGTTTCTTCCTGCAATTGCAGGATTTCATCACAGTGCTCGACGGCGGTGTCCCCAAAGTCAGTGTTGAGCACGCCCGCCACATCGTGGAGGTAGTCCTGGCCTCCTACGAGGCTGCCGGAAGCGGCCAGGCCGTGGTTCTCCTGGACAGTACCCAGGAGCTCAGTACCCAGGAGCTCAGTGCCGGACTCGCCCTCACGGACGCCGGTTAGGAAGACCCTCCGGCTGCGTCCGTGCCATCCCAGTTGGGTGGGGTGAAAGCCCCCAGGGGATCACCCAGCACGGACGCAGTCTGGCCCGCCCCCGCCACGGGAAGCCAACTCCCGTCGAGGTCAGGGACGGCGTGCAGCTGGAACCATTCCTGAAGCCGGGAACGCATGGCGGACACCCGTGCAGCGTGCGCCGGCTCGTTCACAAGGTTGACTCGCTCGTCCGGGTCGGCCAGGAGATCGTAGAGTTCATGCGGACCGTGCGGATAGCGGTGCACGTACTTCCAGTCGGTGCTGCGGATCATCCGGACGGGACCGTATTCGTCAAAGACCACGACGGCGCGGTCCCCGGCCGCCGGTGGCAGCCCGCCTAAAAGCTCCGCGAAAGACTGTCCCGGCCCGTCTTCGAAGGGGCAGTGGTTTACCCCCGCCAGCTCCAGGATGGTGGCCGCCACGTCGTAGGCGGACAACAGTTCCGTCACTACCGCGCCCTGCCGGATCCTGCCCGGGAGCGCGAAGATCGCCGGCACTTTGACGGAGGAATCGTAAACGTTCTGCGGAAACGTCCCGTTGCCCTTCCCCCAAATGCCGTGGTGGCCGCAATTGAAACCGTTGTCGCTGCTGAAGACCACCAAGGTGTTGTCTTGGATGCCGAGTTCCTCCAGCCGGCTGAGGACCGTCCCGATCCCGGCGTCCATGGCACTGACGGCGGCAAAGTACCCCACCAGCGCAGCGTGGACGTCCGCCTCGCCGCCTATCGGCACCCCGTCCACGGTGGGAGTCCACGGGTGCATGGCTTCCTGCGGGCAGCTGGAAAACCCACAGTCGCTGTAGAGATCCTCAAATTCCGGCGGATGTTGCCCCTTCCACGGCTTGTGGGGAGCTGTGTAGTTGAGGGCCAGGAAGAAGGGTTCGGGCTCTTGCGAGGCATCGTTGATGAAGTCCAGGGCATCGCCGGTGATCGCGTCCGTCAAGTACTCGGTGACCGTTTCCCGGTGGCTGGTGCCGCCGTCGAACCTGTACATCACCGAGCTGTCATACGGGCTGCCGCCGCCTTCCAGGGCGAACCAGTGGCTGAAGCCCTTCCGGGGAGCATCGTTGGCGCCAAGGTGCCATTTGCCGGACAGGCCCAGGCGGTAGCCGGCATCGGCGAGGTCATCCGTGAACAACCGCTGCCCCTGCAGGTAGTCGATGGCCTGGGGTCCGGTTTCGACGCCCGCCAGGTAATCGTGGACGCCGTGGCGCGACGGGATGTCCCCGGTCATCAGGCTGGCGCGCGCCGGGGAGCAGACCGGTGAGGCGCAGAAGAAGTTCTCCAGCCGCGTGCCGCGGGCAGCGAGGCCGTCCAGATTTGGCGTGTGGATTTCGGGGTTTCCGGCGCAACCCAGCGCCCAAGCGCCTTGGTCGTCGCTGAGGATGAAAAGGATGTTCGGCTTCTTGTTGGACACCCTCCCATTGCTACTGAGCCTCAAGGCAAGGAATCAATGAGCATTCCCGGTTGGCGTGAAAATACTCCCGGGATCTGACAATTACTCCTCAAATACTCTCTAAATCGTGGTGCATGATGAGAGAAATCGTCTGTCCACAGCTGGAGATGGATCATGCCAAAGAGGAAACAGGAACCGGACTCCGGTGGCGCACCCCTTCGCGACACTGCAAAGGCCAACTTGAAGTTCCAGGACTTGAGCGACGACCTCCGCAGGGACATCCTCGCCGGGACGTGGGCCGTGGGGACCAAGCTCCCCACCGAGCAACAACTCGCGGCAGAGACCGGCCTTTCCCTGACCACGGTGCGGAGGGCCTTCGAGGACCTTGTAGGCAAAGGGCTGGTGGTCAGGCGGCAGGGCGCCGGCAGCTTCGTCGCTGCACCCCAGCGCACGCAGAAACGCTCGAGGTTCGTCATCGGCGTCCTGCTCCCGGACACGCAGCTGTACTACCCGCGCGTCCTCCAGGGGATCGAGGAACACCTCTCGGCTCGGGGCGCGAGCCTGCAACTGTCCACGTACCACTACGACTTCACGCGCGAGAACGCCGGCATCCAGTTCCTTCTGGATGCCGGAGTGGACGGCCTCATCCTGGTGCCGACGCTGACCGGCTTGGCCGATCCCCAGCAGCGCGTCGCCGAGCTCATGGCCCTTCCAGTGCCGGTTGTCCTCCTGGAGCGGAGCCTGGACGATCTGGGGCCCGGCGACCGCACGGAACACGTCTGCTCGGATCACCAAGGCGGAGCGTACGACGCCGTCATGCACCTCCACCGCTTGGGTCACCGAAAGATCGGGCTGCTCACCCGGGCAAACGAGGCCGCTCGCAGCAGCAATCCCACGCAGGCTGCGGTCATCGCAGGGTATACGGCTGCCATCACGGCGTTGGGGTTGGAGACCGACGGGCACATGGCGTTCAGCGCAACCAAGCCGGAGTGGGAAGCCGACCAGGCCGAGCACATGTTCGGGCTGCTGGCTGGCAGTGGTGCCACGGCGGCGTTGGTCTTCGGAGACCGGGAAGCCGCTCTGCTGGAAGGCGCCGCGTCCAGGCACGGGGTTCGGGTTCCCGAGGACCTCGCCCTCGTCTCCTATGACGACGAAATGGCTGACCTCGCCCGGATACCGCTCACGGCGGTTTCGCCCGCCAAGCACAGGCTGGGCGTCATGGCCGCCGATGTCCTGCTGCGTCGGCTCACCGAGGGCGACGCGTGTCCGCTCTACCAGATCCGGTTGCGGCCACGCATTGTTGTCCGTGACTCCTGCGGGGCGAAGCGTTGTGAGGCCCGCTCTGCGGTCTCCGGGGGCTAAATGGCGCGCAGAGCGGGCCCCACAACGAGGCTCTAGCGGCGGAGCTTGATGAGCTTTGTCTGGCCGCTGAGCCCAGTGGTGTCAAGCGTCAGGGTGCTCCGCCCGTCGGCGTCCGTCCCCAGGGTGCCCGCGCCCTCCAGGACGCTGGACCACGTACCCTCCGGCAAGGTCAGCGTGAGGCCGGCGGCCTTCTGCGTCGGCTCGCTGACGGCCAGGCTCAGCTCATTCCCATGCCTGGAGAACACCACGCACGCAGGACCCGATGCGCCAAGATCCCCCGCCATTCCGGGCTTCCAGAACGTTGCGGCCGTGGTCTTCGCGGTCTTGAACTCCACGGACTGGGCCGTAGCATCGTTGCGGATCACGCTGTACTTGTTTCCCTGCAACAGCTTCCGGGTCAGGTCCACCGATGCTCCCGGCGCCACCATGTACGCATAACTGCCGGCGACAGGCCGGACCCCGTGGTCCACGTAGAGGGTGGCGAAATTGCGCTGCTGCACCGTGGCGCTGCCGTTGATGTTGACCCCGGACCAGCTGCCGGACCGGGTTTCCCGCAGCACGTGGAGCGGGGAATCATCGAGCATCGCGTACCCGCCGAATCCCTCCAGGTGCACCCAGCGCCCATCGCCCAGCACCTCAACGTTGCCTGCCGTTCCAGCGATGGTGCCCGCCGCCGTCGTGAGTGTGTTGCTGCCTTGGTGGAGGTTGCGGTGGTCGACGATGGTTTCCACCCTGGCGCCCGAAGCAGTGCTGATGTCCGCGCCGAGGCAAACGGTGACGTCGCCGCTGACAAACCAGGACTTCCGCGCGGTAAGGCCCGTGCGGCCCGGCCCCACCAGATGCTGTCCGACGGCGGCAACCTCGCCCAGCGTTGTGGCCCCGCTCCACTCATTCGCGGGGACGGCAGCGCCCCACTCCCCCTCCACCTTGTCCGGCAAGGGGGTTGTGTCCACTGTGGTGCCGGGGAGACGGTTGTAGTTGGCCGTGGCCCAGAAAGCGTCGTCGTACTGGCCGAGGTCGGACGTGTAGAAGTAGGTCATGCCGGAGCCGGTGTGATAGCCGCGGTTGTTCTCGCCGTTGCCGCATTCGTACCAGGCAATGCGGTTGCTGGACAGGGCGAGCGACAATGCCCAGCCGGGTCCGCGGTGCATGGTGCGGTCCATCGCGGGGAAGAGCTTGTGGCCGGTAGCTTCTGCCACGGGGGCAACACGAGTAGCTTGGAGCTCCTTGACCAGTGCCGTCCTGGGCACGCTCGCACTGTTGAGGATCGGTCGATAGGTATTGCGCGCAATCCAGCCAGCGCACAAACCCCGCCATCGGGCCGCCGTCGCTGGATCCATGGCCCGTGCCAGGAGCAGGATGGCCTCGATCGCCGACGCCCCCAGGTCATAGCCGGTGTTGGCCTCACGGCTGATGCTCCTGCCGCGGACGGCATCGGCCATGGCCCCGTTGATCATGACGGGCGCAAACGAGCCCTCCACGGCGTCGAAGAAGATGCTGCGCGTTGGGTCGGAAACCTCGAACGCCGTACCTCCCAGCAAGGAGAACAATTTGGACAGCCCGGTGAGCAGGACAACACCGTAGGAACCGGTGTACGGAGTAGTGCTGTGTTGGATGAACGAGCCGTCGCGGAAAATGCCGTCTCCGCTGGTGACGTACTGCCACACCTGGCTGAGTCCGGCCACAGCATGGTTGAGTCTGGCCGGGTCCTCTCCTGCCAGGGAACGGATGATGATGCCCTGGCACAGGTCCACGCGGTTGGCACCAACTGAGGTGATCTTGCCGCGCTTGGGCGGGAACTGCAGCCACGGGTCGGGCACGAAATGGTCGATGGCCGCGCAGTAGGCAGTGCGTTCCGCGGCCGACAATTCGGCATGCAGGAGCACCATGGCGTCGGCGAGTGCCCGGGGTACGCCGATCTCCCAGGACCACCAGTTTCCTACCTCTTCCTTTCTGTCGTTGTAGCAAAGGGTGTTGGCATCAGCCAGGCCGGCCTTGATGGCGGCAAGGACCGCGGCGTCCCCGAACACGGCCGCTGTCGGGGTGGCCCAGGCCGTGGCCAGTTGGGACAGGCGGGTGTAGGTGGTGACCATTTCTGCGTCCTTGGCCAAGGACAGGTCCGTGAACACCGAGGTTCGACCCGACGACGTGTTGAGCTTGGCCAGAGAGTCTGCGGCTTTGTTGTTCAGTGCGGTGATGGCTTTGGCGAAGTCGGGGTCGCCGGCCTGGATGACGTTGCGGCCCGTGATCTGGTCCACCGAACGGTTTCGCAGCGCTGCGAACTCCGCGGCGCCCGGTTCTGCCTCGGCCCAGGCGTTCTGCGCGAACATCGAGCTGACCACTGCCGCCAGGGAAAGTGCGCCGGCACCCTGGAGCAGGGTCCTGCGGGGGAATTGAAGTGACAAGGAGTTGCTCCTAACACTCGTGGCGGGACGGGGTCCGGCGTCCTTCGCCGGGTCCGCCACTGGCTTGGGTTGAAGTCAACGCGATGCCGAAGAGAGGAATAAAGCAGTACCTGGTCACGTCCACGTCGCCGGAAACGTGCGGGACCGCCGTCGAGACCTCCCGGGCCCCGGCTGCGGCGAACAGTTGGGCTTTCTGCACTGCTTTGCCTACGGAGCGTCGCTTAGGAGACTGTACGGGCGGCTGATTCCCGGTACGACTAACGTGGCACCAGGTGTTGGGAGATTTCGGCGGCAGAATCCCGCAGTTCGATGGTGCCGCTGGCGACACCGACGACAAGCTTGAAGCCCTTATCTGTGGTGAAGTCATGCTGATATCCGTTGACCCAAAGCAGCAGCACCATGAGTGTCCATGCGGTTCGCTTGTTGCCATCAATGAGTGGGTAGAACCGGGCGACGGACTCCAACAGCGCAGCCGCCTTCAGTGCAAGGTCGGGATAGGCATCTGTGCCCAAGACGCTTGTAGCCGGCCTGGCCAAAGCCGAGGCGAGCAGGCCGACATCGCGGATATGGAAGCCGTACCGATCAACGACTTGAAGGGCATCCTCGATGTCCAGGTATGCTGTCACGCGTCTTCAAGGCGCGTCAGGAGCTCAGCATCATGACTCATGACGAAATCAAGGCCCTCGCTGATTTCGCGTCGGCGCGCATGGCGCTGCAGAACCAGCTCTGCCCCCTGTAGCAGGAGCGCGGACTTGGATGTGTGTTCCTCGGCGGCCAACTTCTCCAGCCGTCGATCCAGGTCTTCAGGTACGCGCAGGTTCATGGCCATGCATCAATGGTACCAGAATGGTACTGATGAAGAGAGCTTCGTCCCGACTGTCGCGGAGTGCCCCGGGTTCGCGGCGATCTCGCTGCAGCACCCCTTCGGTAGAGTGCTCACCATGGATGACAAAGCAACGTTGCTCAACTATCTCCGTACCCGCCGGCAGGACCTGCTGGACAAACTGGACGGCCTCGGCGAATACGATGTCCGCAGGCCCATGACCCCCACCGGAACCAACCTGCTGGGCCTTGTGAAACACGTTGCCGGTGTGGAGCTGGGATACTTCGGCGAAACGTTCGGGCGACCGAACGGACGGGAACTCCCCTGGTACGAGGCCACCGCCGAACCCGACGCCGACATGTGGGTGCCTGCCACCCAGAGCCGCGAAGAGATCATCGAGTTGCACCACTTCTCCGCCAAGCACAGCGACGAAACCATCGAGTCCCTCCCCTTGGACGCGCCGGGCGTAGTGCCGTGGTGGTCCGAAGAGAAAAAGAACGTCACCCTGCACCAGATCCTGGTCCACATGTGCGTCGAAACGGCCCGCCACGCAGGCCATGCGGACATCATCCGGGAACTTATCGACGGCCAAGCCGGCCAGCGCGCGAATGATCCCAACATCCCTCAACGGACCGCAGAAGAACTGGCCGCACACCGCCGGCGCATAGAACAGGCAGCGTTGGAAGCCGACGGGCGCTGACTTTCACAGCCACGGGGAGACCTTCACAGCCGTCGCATATGCGAGGCAAACCTCAGGCGTAGCCTGCCTCCGTAGAAATGAGGCATGACTCCTCCACAGACCGAAAACCGCAAAGGCCGCCGGACACGGCGAGCGATCGTCTCCGCCGTCCTGGCGGTCACTCTCTCTGCCGGGGGTGCAACAGCCTGGGCCCTGGACCGCTTCGTCATTCCGCACGCCGAAATCACCAACGTCTCGGAATACGAAGCCAGCCAGGCCGGCACCACCGAAACCACGACGACGGACAGCAGCGCCGCTGATTCCTCCGCGAGCGCCGTGGTCACTGATACTGGCTACACCTCGGGTGACACCGGTATCAGCATCAGCAAGGTAACTACCGGCAGCGGCGACAGCACCGTCACGTACTACGTTGCCGACGTCGTGCTTGATGCGGCCACCACGCTGAAGTCGGCATTCGCGGAGGACACGTACGGCGGCAACATCACTGAAAACACCTCCGCGATCGCCCAGGACCACAACGCGATCTTCGCCATCAACGGCGACTACTACGGTTTCCGGGACACCGGCATCGTGATCCGCAACGGTGTGGTGTATCGGGATGAGGGCGCACGGCAGGGCCTGGCCTTCTACAAGGACGGCACCGTCAAGGTGTACGACGAGACCACCACCACCGCTGACCAACTCATCGCGGATGGCGTTTGGAACACCCTCTCGTTTGGCCCGTCGCTGCTGGACAACGGCGAGATTGCCTCGGGCATCGAGGACGTGGAAGTTGATACCAATTTCGGCAACCACTCCATCCAAGGCGAACAGCCGCGCACGGCGGTGGGCGTCATCGACCAGAACCATCTGGTGTTCGTGGTGGTGGACGGGCGCAGCCCCGGCTACTCCGCCGGCGTCACCATGACGGGCCTGGCGCAGATCATGAAGGACCTCGGCGCCACCACCGCGTACAACATCGACGGCGGCGGCTCCTCCACCATGTACTTCAACGGATCCCTGGTGAACAACCCGCTCGGCGAGAACAAAGAGCGCGGCACCTCGGACATCCTCTACATCGCCCGGTCATGATCATCCTGATACCGGCCTACGAGCCGGACCACCAGCTCATCACCCTTGTCCGAAACCTCCAGGAAGCAGAGCCGTGGATCAGCATCGTGGTGGTGGACGACGGTTCCGGCCCCGAGTACAAGGACACGTTCGACGCCGCCGCCCAGCTTGGGTGCCATGTGCTTGGTTACGCCGTGAACGGCGGGAAAGGTCACGCCCTCAAGAGCGGCTTCGCCTTCATCGCTGAGCGTTTTCCGGGACATGACGTGGTGTGCGCCGACAGCGATGGGCAGCATGGCGTGGCGGATATCCTGGCCGTCGCCGACCGGGTCCGGCACGTCACGGCGGCCATGGTCCTGGGCTCCCGGAACTTCACCGGGAATGTCCCAGCCCGGAGCCGGTTCGGCAACACCGTGACCCGCGGCCTGTTCAGGCTAGCGACGGGCCAGCGGATCACGGACACCCAGACGGGCCTGCGGGGCTACAAAGCGGACATGCTCCCTTGGTTGCTGACGGTCCGCGGACAGCGGTACGAGTACGAACTGAACCTGCTGCTCGAAGCGAAGCATGCGGGCTACGGCATCAGCAGCGTGGGGATCGCCACCGTGTATCTGAACGGCAACGCAGGCTCGCACTTCCGGCCTGTCGCGGACTCGATCAGGATCTACGCCCCCCTGCTGAAGTTCCTGGGCTCGTCCCTGTCCGCTTTCGTGGTGGACATGGTGATGTTCCTGGTGCTCATCGGTGTCACGGACTCCCTGCTCATTGCCGTGCTGGGTGCCCGGCTGGTCAGCGCCACAGTGAACTTCCTGGTCAATCGGCGCCTGGTGTTCGAGCACGGCAAAGACCGGCCACTGCGGGTGGCCGCGGCCGGCTATGTGGCCCTGGTGCTGGTGTTGCTGGCGGCCAACTACGCCTCGATCCTGGCGCTGACGTCCGTTTCCGTTCCGGACCTACCCGCAAAGATCCTCACGGAGGCCGCGCTGCTGGGCATCAGTTTCGTAGTGCAGCACCGTTTCCTGTTCACCCGCAAAGGCCGTGCCGCGGAGAAGGAAACGCATACCCCACCCTTGGTCCCGGCACAGTTCCAGCACAGCGTGGCCCTGAAAAGTGGACATCAATTCCCCCAGAGATTCCGGAGTAACCGATGAACACCCTCATCCTCATAGCGGCAGACCTCGCTGCCATTTCCATCCTCACGCTGGCCCTGTACCTCCGCCGCCACAGGCGCCGTGACCTGGTGGTGTCCTACCTCGGCATGAACGTGGGAGTCCTCGCAGTCGCCACCGCACTGTCCGGTTCTGCTGCCGGCGTTGGTTTGGGCCTGGGGCTGTTCGGTGTGCTTTCGATCATCCGGCTCCGCTCCACCGAACTTGCCCAGCACGAGGTTGCCTACTACTTCTCGGCACTGGCGCTGGGCCTGATCTCGGGCATCGGCGTCGAGCCTCTGTGGTTGACGTTGTCCCTCATGTCGTTGGTCCTGCTGGTGATGTTCATTGGTGACAACCCGAAGGTCCTGCCCTCCTACCGCCACCAGACGGTGGTGCTGGACCGGGCCATCAACGACGAAGCCGAACTCTACGTCCGGCTGGAGGAAGTCCTCAACGGTACCGTCCACTCGGCCACCATCCAGGAGCTGGACCTTGTGAATGACAAGACGATCGTGGATGTCCGCTACGCGGTCCGCCCCGCCCGGCTCACCGTCAACCATCCAGCGGGCGCGCTGACAGAGGCGCCGCAGGAACTGCCTGCCCAGCCGTCGCCCCAGCCGTCCATGCCCACCTCTGCGGGTGTCGCATGAGCTGGCCCGAAGCTCCAGGGGTCATGCCCCACCTGGGCCGGCTTCCCGCCGTCGGGCTTGAAGAACTCACTGCTGAAGCCGCGCTGCTGACCCGTGTTGACCGCAAGTACCTGGTTCCCTCGGCAGCAGCCCGACGCGTCCTCTCCACTTTCACCACCCACGCCCGTGTCCTGGAAATGGTCGGGGCCCGGACCTTCGCCTACGACTCCGTGTACTTCGACACCCCGGCACTGGACAGCTACATGCTGGCAGCCCACGGGCGGCGCCGGCGCTTCAAGATCCGCACCCGGACCTACGTGGACAGCGCCGTCAGCTTCCTTGAAGTCAAGACCGAAGGAGCACGTGAAGCCACCGTCAAGGAACGCATCCCGTACGAACTTTGCGACCGCGACCGGCTGACCGACGAAGGCCTTCTCTATGTAAACGAGACCCTTTCCGCGGCCATCGGGGACGTCACGTTCGGCCCCTTGTCCCCCGTCCTGTCCACGCAGTACAACCGCACCACGCTGTTCCTGCCTGAGTCGAGAAGCCGCGCCACCATCGATTCCGACGTCACCTGGCAGCGGCCGGACGGGCAGCCCTGGGTCCTGGACGACGCGGTGGTGGTGGAGACCAAGTCCGGCTCCGCCCCGGGCCCCTTGGACCGGCACCTCTGGGCCAACGGCGTCCGGCCGTGCCGCATCTCCAAGTTCGCCACCGGCATGGCCGCACTCCACCCGGAACTGCCCGCAAACCGGTGGAATCAAACCCTTCGGCGCAGGATGCCGCTGCGCCCCCTCAACCAACTCCCCCAAAGCTAAGGAATCAACCATGCGCTCCTTCCGCACCTCCCTGTCCGTTGCCGCCGTCGCGCTGGCGATCTCCCTGGCCGGCTGCTCCGCCCCAACCACCGGTTCCACCTCCTCAGGCGCCTCCGGCACGGCCACGACGACCACCACCCAGCAGGCAGTCACCGCCGCCACCATCGAAGAAGACACCCACTACGACGGCGACGACCTCAGCTGGGACGCCTCAACGGAAGTGGCCATCAGCCTGGCCGACGGCGGCAGCAAAGTGACGTCGTCGTCCTCCACCGGCGTGGCGGTGGACGGCAATACCGTCACCATCAGTGCCGCCGGAACCTACCGCCTCAGCGGCTCGCTGACTGACGGAAAGATCATGGTGGCCGCGGGCGATTCAGACACAGTGAGGATCATCCTGGACGGGGTGCAGCTTGGTAACTCCAGCGGTTCCCCGTTCGTGGTGCAAAGTGCCGATGAAGCGATCCTGTACCTGGAGGACGGCAGCACCAACACCGTAACGGATGCCGCAAGCTACGCGGACCAAGGCTCCGACGCACCCAACGCAGCCCTCTTCTCCATGGCGGACCTGACCATTGCCGGGCCCGGTTCCTTGAACGTCACCGGAAAGTACAACGACGGCATCGTCTCCAAGGACGGCCTGGTCCTGGCATCGGGCAAAGTCACCGTCGAGGCAGCAGACGACGGCATCCGGGGGAAGGACTACACCGTGCTCCTGGACGGCGCCTACCAGGTGACCGCGGGCGGCGACGGGGTGAAGGCCGACAACGGGACGGACGAGGGGCGGGGCTGGCTGCTGGTCAGCGGTGGTTCCCTCTCCGTGACCGCGGGAGATGACGGCATGAAGGCTTTCAACACCCTGACTGTTTCCGGCGGCACAGTGAACGTAACCAAGTCCGAAGAAGGGCTGGAGGCGCAGCACATCGCCATCTCCGGCGGGGACGTGACAGTCACTTCCAACGATGACGGCGTGAACGCCTCGGGCGGAGCCTCCTCCAGCACTGCCGACGGCGGCGGGATGGGTGGCGGGATGGGCGGCGGCATGGGTGGGGGCATGGGTGGCGGCGAGACCGTCGGCGATTACAGCGTTGACGTCTCCGGCGGGACACTGACCATCAATGCGCAGGGTGACGGTTTGGACTCGAACGGAAACGCCAGCATTTCCGGCGGGACCGTCGTGGTCAACGGGCCCACCAACGACGGCAACGGAGCACTTGATGTCAACGGCGAGCTTGCCGTTTCCGGAGGCACCGTGGCTGCTGCGGGAAGCGCCGGGATGGCCGTAACCCCCGGGACCTCCTCCTCACAGTCCGGCGTGCAGATCACGTTCAGCTCCTCCGTACCTGCGGGCACCCCGGTTCATATCGTCGACTCGTCGGGAGCCGTGGTGGCGACGTTCGTGACCACCAAGACCATTGCGTCCCTGGTGTTCTCCTCGGCCGCCATTACCGACGGTGCCACGTACACGGTGTACACGGGCGGCACCGCCGATGCCACAGCCGGCCTCACGACGGGATCCAGCGACGGCGCCAAGCAACAGGGCACCGTGACGGCAGGCCAGTACACACAGGCCCAGGGTCCCGGCGGCGGTGGTGGCGGACGCCGCTGAGCTTCGTGGCAGGTGCAATTCTGCTGGATCATTCGTCCTCGCCCCGACGCTGTCCCCGGTAATCCGGGGATCTTCAGAGGGAACAAGCGAATGATCCAGCAGAAAACGGGACGTACTGAGTCGGGCTGCTGGTCCGCGATGGCATACAACGCTGTGATCGGTCCTCGGATCAGGACAGCCCCTTGGTGAGCCTGAGTAGCGTCAGAAGTGAGCCTTACTGCTCTCTTTCGACCGCTGAAGGTCCCTAAATCAACCCTTTTTGGATGAATTTGATGTGCGGGTCATCCAACGGGGGTCAATGGTCCACCACATCAAAGCCCGCGCTGAGGATCCGGTCACATTCTGTTTACAGGCAGCTATGGCCTTCTGGTATCCCAAAGTGTAATCTCCATCACATTCCTTCATGCGATATTCGCATTCCGTATGACGGAACCCCTTCAGAGCTCAGTAAGGAGCGCACTGTGGAAAAAGACCTTGCCCAGGAGACTGCAACACCGCGGACCGGATCCCTGGCACAACAAATCGAAGGCGCGCATCAGCGGATCGGGGTGACCGGCGCGCACCGCCAGATCGTCTTCATGATCCTGCTGGGTGTCTTCTTCGACGCCCTTGAACAAAATGCCGTAGGCATCACCGGCCCCATCCTTCGCCAGTCCTGGGGATTGGGCGCCACCGAAATCGGCTTGCTGAACACAATGACGTTTACGGCAACCGCACTCGGACGGCTGGCGACGGGCCTGATCGTCGACAAATACGGCCGGCGCCACATGCTGGTTATCAACCTCATCATCTTCGCCGGAGGCTCGTTGCTCTGCGCTGTGGCCCCCAACTATCCCATCCTGGCGGTCGGACGCTTCATCGTCGGCTTCGGATTGGGCGGCGAAATCGCGGTAGCCGTGATCATGATGGCGGAGTTCTTCGCTGCCAAACACCGTGGCACGGCGGTTGGCCTGATCAACGTCACCGCTGCAGGCTTAGGCAACATGCTGGCACCGGCCTTCGGCATCCTCGTCTTCACCCTCTTCGACGGCCCGGACAAGTGGCGCTGGGTGTTCGGCCTTCTGTTCATCCCCGCACTGCTGGTGATGTTCTTCCGTCGCTACGTTCCGGAAACGCCCCGCTTCCTGGCCTCGCAAGGAAAGATCGACGAAGCGAACCTGGTCATCACCCGGCTGGCACGCAACAAGCTCTCCGGCCCCGTCACCGATCCCGAAACCTATATCACCGCAGTCCCCGACCCCGTGGTGGTGAAGACGTCCGGCCATTGGAAGGACGCACTCCGCGGCAAGCTCCTCAAGCGTACGGTCCTGCTGTGCGTCGCCGTCTGCATGTCCTACGCCGCCCAGATCTCCATGCTGACGCTCATGCCAACCATCCTGGTATCCCGGGGTTACGCCGTGAACACCAGCCTGTGGTTCACGCTGATCATGCAATCAGGTTCCTTGCTGGGCGCCTGCACTGCCGCATACCTCGCCAGCCGGCTGCCCCGAAAAAAGGTCCTGACATCGGCTGCGATCCTGGGCTGCCTGTCCGGGCTGTCCATGGCTTTCCTGGCCAGCGACATCGTGCTCATTGTGATCTTCGGGGTGCTCTTCAACTTCTCCGTGATCATCCTGAACACCACTATTTGGCTGTTCGCTCCGGAGCTCTACCCCACCCGCACCCGCGGGTTCGGAACGTCCATCATCCTGGCCGCGGGTTCCCTTTCCGGCGGCTTGTTCCCGCTCATTTCAGGGGCTGTCTTCGATTCGGCCGGACTGCCGGGGATGTTCACCACACTGGCAGTGTTGTTCATTGTCCTGGCCGTCGTGGTCCAGTTCCCACCGGAAACCTTCGGCAAGCCCTTGGAAGAAGACGCCGAACCGAACGAGGACGAGGAGCCTGCCATCTATGGGCACTGACAGTCACGCACCGAGGGACAAAACAGTCCTGCTGATCAATCCGAACACCAACAGCAACACCACCGCCATGATGGTGGACCTCGCCGCGGAGACTCTCGCGTCACACGGCCTCCGGGTCACTGGAATCACCGCAGCCGCCGGCCCCTCCATGATCGTGGACCCGGAGAGTCTGGCCGAGTCCGCGGAACACGTCAGGGAAGCAGCCCACGGCTACCTTTCAGGACCCGACGGCGGCAGGGTCGCCGCAGTGATCGTGGCGGCAATCGGCGATCCCGGGCGTGAGCAACTGGACCGGGAGCTGGAGATTCCCGTGGTCGGGATCGGGCAGGGTTCCCTCCATGCCGCCGCCCACCACCCCGACGGGCACCTTCGCCGTTTCGCCATGGCAACGAGCACCCCGTTGCTGGTGGAGGCACTGGGCAAACTGGTGGCAGCCCACGGGTTCCAAGAGTCCTTTGCCGGTGTTCGCTTGACGGAGTCCGAGCCCCTGGTCCTGGCGGCCGACCCCGAAAGGCAGTACCGGGAACTGGCCCATGCTGTGTCTGCGGCATCGGAGATGGATGGTGCGGACGCAGTGATCATCGCCGGTGGCCCGCTCAGTGCCACCGCCCGGCGACTTGCCGAGTCCACCTCCGTCGCCATCATCCAACCGGTTCCCAGCGCCTGCCGGCTGTTGCTCACCTTGCTGGCGAAGGACAGCTGACCACACGCCAGTCGCAACCCGACGGCGGTCCGCAAGGGCCGCCGTCGGGCCTCACTGCACGAGGCGCGTCCCTGCCGCTAGCCTCACCCGCAAACTTGATGCGAACTTGAGCCAATCGAAAAGGTTCCTTGATGTAGCGGCGCCACGCTGGAATCAGCCGGAATACCAATACAAAGGCATTCCGACAACGAATTTCCGGTATGAAGCACAACGACGTGGGGGAACCAATGGAACAGTCAGCAGCAGTCGACGAGGTGGTGGCCGTGAAGGGCATCATCCAGGACCAGAACCCCGTGGATTTCTACGCGTTGGGTGTCGCAGGGTGCATCGACCGCCTTGCCGCGCCGCTTCGCCGCGCCGGTGTCACGGTCCACTGGCATACTCCCCACCACGGCATCGAGATCTCATCCTCCGCCGCAGGGCTCCTGTACCACGTGGCGCAGGAAGCGTTCAGCAACACGTTGAACTACGCGAACGCCAGTGAACTCACCATCCGCCTCAACGCTGTCTACCATGGCATCCAGCTCACCATCACGGACGACGGCGACGGCTTCGAGATCCACGCTGCGCCCAGCGGCCGCAGGCATGGTTTTGGATTGCTGTTGATGTCGATCGCCGTTCACGACGCCGGCGGGACAGTCGACATCGACTCCGCGGTTGGGCGGGGCACCAGTGTCCGGGTGACACTGCCGCTGGATTGAGTCCGATTTGGGACCTTTATTGGGTACCTGAGCCATGGAACAACTGACGTTCCGGACGTATTCTGTAGCTACTTTTCAGCCTGGCATCCCTACGGATTGGCACGAAAATGGCGCGGAACAACAGAGGACCACTGGGTCTGGGCAAGGTCCTGTTAAGGATCTTCGGGTTCTTCTTCGTGAGCCTGCTCTGCGGGGTGTTGATCTCCGGCTTCGTGGTCCCGGTGGTTGCCCTCACCAGCACAACCGTGGGTGGGTCCATAGGTTTCTACGAGAGTCTTCCCAGCCAGCTCGACGTGGAGTCACCTTCCCTTTCCAGCAAGGTGGTCACCGCTGACGGCCAACTCATCGCCACGTTTTTCGCCGAGAACAGGGTCAAGGTTCCTCTCGAGGACATGTCGCCGTTCATCCGCGAAGCAATCGTGGCGATCGAAGACAGCCGTTTCTACGAGCATCCGGGTGTGGATGCGCACGGAATCATGCGGGCGCTGACCTCCAACCTGACCAAAGGAACCAAGCAGGGGGCCTCCACGCTGACGCAGCAGTACGTCACCAACGTACTTAACGAGTCCCGGCTTTCACAGGGCCGCCCCGAGGACGTAGTACTCAGCGGCGAGAAAACAGTGGGAGACAAGCTGCGCGAGATCAAGCTCGCCCTGGAACTGGAGAAACGCTTCAGCAAGGACCAGATCCTTGAGGGATACCTGAACATCGTGTTCTTCAACAGGAATGCCTACGGCATCGAGGCTGCGTCCCGCTACTTCTTCAGCACCTCCGCCGCGGAGCTGACACTGCCCCAGGCGGCGCTGTTGGCAGGCCTGGTGAATGGTCCCAGCATCTACGACCCCACGGTCGACCCGGCGGCAGCACTGGCCAGGCGCAACCTGGTGCTGGACCGGATGCTCGAACAGGGGAAGATCACCCCCGTGGACCATGGCGTGGCTGTGGCAACACCGGTGGAATTGAACATCACTCCATCCCTTCAAGGATGTGCCGGTGCTGCCATTGCCACGTATTTCTGCGATTACATCTCGCACCTCATCCTTAACAACGAGGCCTACGGTGACACGGTGCAGGATCGTGAACGGCTCCTGTATCGCGGCGGCCTCACCATCACCACCACACTGGACAGCAGGCTCCAGGCCATCGCCCAGCAACAGGTGGACGCATCCGCCGGTGATAACCCGGACAAATGGGGTGCTGCCATGACCACCGTGCAGCCCGGTACCGGTAAGGTCCTGGCGATGGCCCAGAACACGGTGTTCGTTCCACAAGAGGGGGAGTTCGACACCCAGCTGAACTTCAACGTGGATGCAAAAGACGAGAACGGCTACGACCTGAACGGCGCCGGAGGTTTCCAGCCCGGTTCCACCATGAAGCCCTTCATCTATGCGGAGTGGCTCAACGAAGGCAAGAACCCTACCGCCGTGGTGGACGCATCACGGCGGGTATACCCCGTGGGCTTCCCTTGGCGTTCCAGTTGCGGCAAGGTGCTGGGCGGCTACAGTACGGCACAGAAGGCACAAAACCTTGGCGCGGATGACGACCTGCAGAACAACGACCCTGGCTACTACCGCCCCATGCCCATCAACTACGGCCTCTACAACTCCATCAATACGGCCACTTTCGCCACGGCGGCACAGCTGGACTTCTGCGGAATCCAGCGGATGGTGGACACTGTTGGCCTGCACAGCGGGCTGGACAATGCCCCAATCAACATGCACCAGATCGGCAATCTACTGGGCTCCATCGGCGTCGCGCCTCTTGTGTTGGCGAGCGCCTACGCCACCTTCGCCAATGACGGCACCTACTGCAAGCCCATCGCCATCACGGAGATCAGCGACGCCCAGGGCAGGGAATACGAAGCACAGACGCCGGAATGCCGTGAAGCCGTCAAGCCGGCTGTGGCACGGGGCGTAAATGCCGTACTCCAGGATGTGCTCAAGATGGGATCCGGCGTCTACATCGAACCCAAGGTCCAAAGCAGGGTCCCGGTAGCCGCCAAGACCGGAACGTCCAACAACAACGGCGCCACCTGGGTGGCCGGTTACACGACGGCGCTCGCCACGGCGTCGTTCTTTGGGGACACGACGGCGGGACAACAGCGGGCGGGCCAGAACGTCACCATCAACGGCAAGTTCTACAAATCCTTGGACGGCTACATGATCGCCGGTCCGCAATGGGCGAACTACATGATGGAAGCCACGGCGCTCTACCCGAGCGGACCCTTTGTAGCTCCTGCTCCCTCACCCGCCCAACAGCCCAGCACCAGTCCGGCAGCGCCGCAACGGTAGCCGTGCCACAGGTGACGTTGACGTCCCCGGGGGGGCTTCCGACGTCGGACGTCGCGTTGCGGGGCCCGCTCTGCGTGGCATTCCCCGCGCTCAGCACGCA
This sequence comes from Paenarthrobacter sp. CC6, assembly GCF_040560085.1. Lineage (NCBI taxonomy): Bacteria > Bacillati > Actinomycetota > Actinomycetes > Micrococcales > Micrococcaceae > Paenarthrobacter > Paenarthrobacter sp. CC6. The sequence goes on from NZ_JARDAN010000007.1 coordinate 46,611, forward strand.
AAGCGGGCCTCACAACGGGAGGGGCTAGCGGGCGTAGCGCTCCGTGAAATTCCTGAGCACGCGCATGGGCTCTGTCACGGACGATTTCCGGGCTGTCTCGATGAGTTCATCGGCTTCGTGGGGCGGGAAATATCCGGCGTTCTTGTAGATGTTGATCCGCGTGATGAGTCCGTCGGCGTCCAGCTCGGGGTGGAACTGGGTTGCGTAGAGGTTGTTCTTGATGCGGAACATGTGCACGGGGCAAGCCTCCGAGCTGGCCAGCAATACTGCGTTCGGGGGCAGCTGGCTGCACGCTTCCTTGTGGCCGACGAAGGCCTCGAACCGGTGCGGGAGACCCTGCAGCAGCGGATCCCGGTCCCCTTCCGTCGTCAGGGTGATCTCCGTAGCTCCCACCGGCTCTCCGAAGCGCCGGTCAATGACTGCGCCCTGGTGCACTCCCAGCGTGCCGACACCGTAGCAGGCACCCAGGAAGGGGAAGTCGTCCGCCACGATCCTGTCCAGGAGGGATGAGAGTTCCGTCTCAACCCGGACCTGGTCTGCGCTCTTCTCCTCCACAGGATCGCTTGAGGTGTAGGGACTTCCACCCACGATCACCCCGGAGTAGTCCGACAGTTCAAGGGGCGGCAAAGGCCCGGATTCCAGCCGGATCCGGATCAATTCGTCCGGTTTCAGTCCGCAGTAGCGTAGGTAAGCCTGGTACTCGTCATCTGCTGCGGCGTCTTCGGCGCGGGTAGCCAGCAATAGGAAGGGCTTCACAGGCCAAGTCTGCGTGAGGAATGGCCGGGAGACAAAGTGTGTTGCTGCAAGGGGGTGTCTGACAGGGACTCCCTCACACCGCCGTGGCTGCATACCGTTGTACGGACCCCCATGAAACAGCACCCCGAGCTTGACCCATCCCTGAGGAGCAATCTTTGACGCAGGACCCTTCGGTCGTCGAAACACCATCGCCCACGGCGTCACCCGCTGAAAGGCAGCAGCCCAGGAAGATCCCCTGGGGCGGACTGCTTGTGCTGGCAGCGGCCGGGTTTACTGCGGTAACCACCGAGCTTCTTCCTTCCGGCTTGCTTCCGCAAATCAGCCGCGACCTCGGTGTCGACGAGTCGGCAGTTGGTTCGCTGACCGCCGTGTATGCGGCGATCATCGTCTTCACGGCGCTCCCCCTATCCCGGTTCCTGGCCGGCAGGGTTCCCCGCAAGACGCTGCTGATCGCCACCGTGCTGGCTTTTGCGCTCAGCAATGTCCTGCTGGCGTTGAGCCCCGAGCTGGGGTGGGCGATCGGGGCCAGGCTACTCGGCGGCATCGCGCACGGGATGCTGTGGTCCAGCATGGCACCCTACGTGGCACGAATCGTTCCGGCACACTCCGTGGGTAAATCCATGGCCGTGGTGTTCAGCGGCAACAGCATCGCACTTGCAGTGGGGGCTCCCATCGGCACACTCATGGGTTCACTGATGACCTGGCGCGCTTCCTTCCTGGTTCTCGCGGGCGTGGGCGTGCTGTTGGCCGTGTTGGCTTTCTGGCTCCTTCCCGGCGCTCACGACAACGCCAGCCAGAAGGCTCCGTCCATGCGTGCTGCCATGAAACTGCCTGGCGTCATCGCCGTGGCCATCGCCTGGCCCCTCCTGCTCCTGGCCCACTTCACCCTGTTCACCTACGTGGCGCCCTTCCTGCTGGCATCCGGGCTGCCGGAATCGGCCACCAGCATCTCCCTGTCCGTGGTGGGAATCGCCAGCCTGGTGGGGATTTGGATTGCCGGCATGACCGCCGACTCCCGTCCACGTGCCTCGGTGATTGCCGCCGTCGGACTCCTGACTCTTGCGTTCGCCCTGCTGCCGGCACTGGGCGGCACCTGGGTGGGGGCGTTCGGGCTGATGACGCTGTGGGGTATCGCGTTCGGCGCCGTGGGTATCTACAACCAGGCAGCGATTCTCCGGGCCGGCGGCGAGCACAAGGACGCTGCCAACGGCCTCACCGTGGTGACCATCCAACTGGGGATCGCCGTCGGGGCTGTCTATGGCGCGTTCGCCCTCACCACGGTGGGCGCCCAGCTGGTGCCCCTGGCCGCGGCGGTTCCGACAGCGATAGCGCTGGTCATCATCATCGCCAGCAGGCGCGGCGGCTACCCGGCCGGACCCCGGGAGAAGCGCCGTTAACATCCCCGAAACATGCCAGTGACCTGATCTTCACGAACGGGAGATTTCTGTAACTTACCTGCAACTTAGCTCTTCTGAGTCGGAAACATAGCTCACCGAATATTGATCGGGGGGCTTTACGGGAGCCGGATAAATCACGGCTCGTTTCGGACAGGCTTGAAAGAAGGGAACGCAGGTGGAGATCTCTGCGCAGAACGTCTGGATGATGTTGTCGGCGGCAATGGTGCTCTTCATGACCCCCGGCCTCGGCCTGTTCTACGGCGGCATGACCCGCGCCAAGGCAGCACTGAACATGATCATGATGAGCTTCATCTCCGCGGGGATCGTGGGTGTTGTCTGGGTCCTTTGGGGCTACTCGATGACTACCGGTGACGGCTTCCTGGGCCTGTTCGGCAACCCCTTTGCACACTTCGGCCTGCAGGATCTGGTGGGCACGCCCGACCTCATCAAGGCCACCTTCGCAGCGACCTTCGCCATCATCACCGTTGCCCTCATCAGCGGCGCCATAGCCGACCGGGCCAAGTTCGGCGCCTGGGCACTGTTCGTGCCGATCTGGATCACAGTTGTCTACTGCCCGCTGGCATACATGGTGTGGGGCGGCGGCCTGATGAGCGCCGGCGGGGCCGTGACTGAAGTCTTCGGCCAGGTCATCGACTTCGCCGGCGGCGCGGTAGTTGAGGTCAGCTCGGGAACTGCCGCTTTCGTCCTCGCATTGATCGTGGGAAAGCGCCATGGATTCGCCAAGGACCCCAACCACCGCCCGCACAACGTCCCCTTCATCATGATCGGCGCAGCAATCCTGTGGTTCGGCTGGTTCGGTTTCAACGGCGGCGCTGCCACCACTGCCGAGCAGGCCGGCCTGATCTGGGTCAACACCCTGGTAACTCCGGCAGCGGCCATGCTGAGCTGGCTTGTGGTCGAGAAGGTCCGCCACGGACACCCCACCTCCCTGGGTGCAGCGTCCGGCGTCGTGGCCGGCCTGGTTGCGATCACCCCTTCCTGCGCCGACATCAGTCCGCTGGCCGCCCTGGGTCTGGGTTTGGTGGCCGGTGCTGCCTGCGCGGTGTTCGTTGACCTGAAGTACAAGTTCGGTTTCGACGATTCCCTCGACGTTGTTGGCGTGCACTTCGGCGCCGGTGTCATCGGCACCCTGTCCCTGGGCTTCATCGCCTTCCCCCAGGACGGTGTGGCCGGCGGCCTCTTCTACGGTGGCGGCCCCCAGCAGCTCGTTGCGCAGCTCGTGGCTGTCGTGATCACCATCGCGCTCTCCGGTGTGGGCACCTTGGTCATTGGCCGGATCATCAACAAGACCATCGGCTTCCGGGTCCCGCACGAGCACGAAATCACCGGCGTCGACCTCACCCAGCATGCCGAGTCCGCTTACGAGTTCGGCCTCACTGCGCACGGCCACTTCCGCCAGCAGCAGGCGCACCTGTCCGCGCTGCTCAAGGGAAAGCCCGCCGCGGCCAGTCCGGAAGCCAAGGAAGACAGCTTCGCCTAACGGCACCACCGTCAAACAGCAGCCGACGGCGGGACCCTGGTTCCGCCGTCGGCTGCTGTTGTGTGAGCAGCGCCCAAGTGGGCAGCGTCCGGATTAGCCCGAGCCGTTCCAGAGGCGCTGCCAAAAGCTTCGTTTGCCCGGTGCCTGCGGTTCCGGCTCCGGCGGAGAGGCGGCAGCACGCCGCTGCCGCCACCGTTCGAGTTCGGCATCCACATCCCTGAGTTTCGTGATGACCGGCGGCCCGCCTTGGAGCTGCCTCCGGGCCTCGATCACGCGCTTATTGAAGTCCTCGAGGATGTCCCGGACTTGTTTCTCGCTGTATTGCTGATCCAGCTTCGCGTCCAGTTCGGCGTCTTCAATGCGCAGCAGGATGGCAGGAGGGCCGATCCCACTCAGCCGTTCGCGCTGGATGAGTCCCTTGACCCACCAGTCGGGATCGTAGTGCTCGCCGAGCCCGGGGATCGGTTTGCCCGCGTACTTGAGGTTGTCGAACTTCCCTTGGTTCATGGCGTCCCGGATCAGGTATTCGACGCGGGCCGCGTCATCCACCTTTCGGCGCTTCTCGCGTTCTTCCGCGTCCGCAGCCTCAAGCTCGGCGTCCTCCTGGGCGTTGCCGCCCCAGCCGCGTACGGCCCGCAGTTCGGCCCCGCGCTCCAGCTTCCGCCTGAAAGCGTTGTTCCCGGCACTCATCGTGTCCGCCACCTCCTCGAACGGCAGCCCTCGTCTGCCGGAATTCGTGGTTCTCCGTCCAGTATTCCCCACCTTGCAGTGCTTAATCCGTACCCGGCGCGCCGTCGTCGAAACCGACAGGCTGTACCTCCACCACCCACGCTGAACGTGAAACTGCCCCGACACGCCGCGGGTACGGAGTGTCGGGGCAGTATGGGATCGAAAGTAGGTGGTGGCGGTGCACCGCCAAGGCTTAGCGGACGGCCATGCTCGGATCCAACTGCTCGATACCCTCCGGGGTTACCAGGACCACCCTCGCCGTGCAGATGTCGTAGAACAGACCGGTCGCCTGCACTGTGCCGGAGGCCAACGCCGGACCGGTGACGGGATGCTCGGCCAGCTTGCCCAACTGCATTGCCACGTTCACCATGCTGAGTTGATCCAAGCGGCCGAAACCTTCTGCTTCAGCGGCGCGGGCCACGGGATGTCCCGCCAGGAGTGCCTGGTAGCTGGGGCGGGCATGTTCAAGCCAGGCATCGAACCCACGTCCCAGGCCCGCGGCTGATCCTTCCGCATCGGCGATCACGGCTTTCATGGCTCCGCAGTTGGAGTGGCCGCAGACAACGATCGAGTCCACGGACAAGGCCTTCACTGCAAAAGCCAGCGTGGAGTCAATCGACGCGTCATGATCGTCGCTGCACACCACGTTGCCGATGTTCCTCAGGGTGAGGAGATCACCGGGACCACTGCTGGTGATCAGGTTCGGATTCACCCGCGAATCAACGCAGGCCACGAACAGGGTGTCGGGGTTCTGGCCTTCGGTGAGGTCCTGGACCAGGGGCCGGACTTTGTCTGCGTGGCGGCGGTGGTATTTGTCGATGCCCAGGAGGATGGAGCGCAGCGGCGGGTGGGGGTCGCCGTCGTCGTTCCTTTGGCCGGCGGCATCGACCGGCTGCCATGACGTACGCGGCGGCAGCGGAAATTCGCGCGGTTCCTGGCGCTGCGGCGAGTTGTCCTCGGCATCGCTGAATGCGGTAGTGCCGTGCTCCTCCACCACCACGGCTGCTCCGCCGTTCCTCTGCTGTTTCTCCCACGCCACCAGTGCTTCGCGGAAGGCATGATCCAGGTAGTCGGCGTTGAGTTCCACTACGGCGTCCTGGCCTTCGGGCACGGAGTGCAGGACGCCGTTGAGCCGGGGCAGCGCGAAGAAGCTGCACGAGCCGGCGATCGTTACGCGCCAGGGCAGCCCGGTTCCTGCCGGGGCGTGCGCCTGGATCTGGGCACGAAGGACCCGCCACAGCACGCACAGGGCGGCGAGTGCCAGACCTATGATGACGCCCTCCAGGAGGTTCAGCGCGACGACGCACACCAGCGTGACGGCATAGACCAGGAGGTCGCCCGTGCGAAGGCTGGTGCGGATGTCGGCCACTTTGACGAGCTTCGCGCCGATCACCAACAGCAGACCGGCAAGGACAGAAAGCGGGATCAGCTGGATGAGGCCGGCGAACAAGGCCGAGAAGACCAGGACCCAAACGCCATGCAGGATGGCGGACGTCCGGCTTTTCGCGCCGGCTTCGACATTGGTGGCGCTGCGGACGATGACCCCGGTGACCGGCAATCCACCGAGCATGCCGGAGACCATGTTCGCCGAGCCTTGACCGACGAGTTCGCGGTTGAGGTTGGTCCGGATTCCGCCGTGCATCTTGTCCACAGCGACGGCGGACAGCAGCGATTCGATGCTGGCAATCAGGGCCACCGTGATGACGGCCATGGCGGCGGCGCGCCAGTTGCCGTCGGGCAGGCTGGGGAGTGCGACGGCGTCGAAAATCGAACCCGTGAAGCTGATCCGCTCCACGCCCGGCGCCACCGCTACGGACAGCGCGGTGACGGCAACGACGGCGGCCAGGGGTCCCGGCACTTTACGCACCGCAGCGGGGAGGAACTTCCACGTCAGCAGAATCGCGACGACGGCCAGTCCCAGCAGTGCCGAGTGCAACTCAACGTTGGTGACTGCGGCTGGCAGTGCGGTGAGGTTTTCGACGGCGGAGCCCGCAGCCTGCCCGCCGAGGAGGACATGGAGCTGCTGCAGGATGATCGTGATTCCGATGCCCGCGAGCATCGCCTTGACCACCACTGGCGACACTGCCAGTGCGGCCCGGCCTATGCGGCTGACGCCCATGAGCAGCTGTACGACGCCGGCTGCAGCGGTGATCGCGCACGTCACCTCCCAGCCGAATTCGGCGACCAGACCGGCGACGACGACGGTCAGTCCCGCGGCGGGGCCGCTCACCTGCAGCGGGGAGCCGCCAAGGCTGCCCGCGACGATCCCGCCAACGGCTGCGGCAATGAGCCCGGCCATGATCGGAGCACCGGAGGCTGCGGCGATTCCAAGGGAAAGCGGAAGGGCTACGAGGAAGACCACGAGTGAGGCAGGGAGATCTGCACCGAGGTTGCTGAGGAAACTTGGCTTCTTTGTTCCCGGTCCCGGCGGGCTGTGGGAGTCGGTGGGGACGGTGGCGGATTCGTTGGGCTGAGGCATTGGTTCTCCTGGCTCGGAATGTGCTGACCCTTCCAAGCTACGGAATCTGTCACTGTCAGTGACAAGTACATGTGACACGCATGACAAAAGTTGTGAAGATATGGCGTCATGCGGGGACTCGGGGGAACTTTTGCACGGTGTGGGCTCGTTGGAGGCAACTGGCCCTTGAGCGCCCGCGAGAAACAATGCGTCCCCGATCACATTTTCCTGATAGTTGGCTGTAAGCTTCGCTGGTTGAAGCGATAGTCGCGCACCGGATTTTTGGGGGGGTTGAGCATTGGCTGCTCAGGGTACATTGATGACTTTTGCTGGGGGCACCGGGAGGCGTCTTGCTGCCGGATTCCTAGCCTTGATCACGATGGCGACGGTCCTCGTGGGCGTCGCAGCCGAGCCAGCCCAGGCAGACATGCTCACGGATCAAAAATTCGCAGGCAGCCGCCCTGCGGACGAAGCATTGAACTCCACGACCAACAAAGTCTACGTCGCCAATTACTTTGGTAAATCAGTGATGATTATTGACGGATATACCATGACGTCCAAATCAATTGCCGTTGCTGCATATCCCAAAGAAATTGCTCTCAATGAAGTGACTAACCAGGTATACGTCGCTCATGACGGCAACAACCTGATTACGGTTATCGACGGCTCGTCCGAATCGACAACTACGATCCCCATCACCTCGCTCGCGTCGGCCATTGCTGTCAACAAGAAGACCAACACAATCTTCGTTAGCCACCGGACCGGCGGAATCTCTGTTATTGACGGAGCCACTCGGACGGGAAGCTATCTGCCCGCCCCCCTGATTCCAGAATCGATGGTTGTCGATGAGTCAACAAACAGGGTCTTTATAACGGACTGGTCCAGCAAACAGATTGGGGTCTTCGACGGCGCCGACCACGCCTTCAGCACTGTCGAAGTCGGTTGTGTGGCACAGTCTGCGGTAGTGAACGACATCACGCAGCAGGCCTTTTTCGCTTGCCCGTCCACAAAGGCAATTGCGGTCCTCAGTGGACGAGCAAACAGCGTGACGATCGTAGGAACCGAAACAGGCGCCCGCCCCAGCGTCATGGCGATTAATCGCAGAACCAACATGGTCTATGCATCAGATGAGGGTGAGCAGTACCTGACGGCAATCGACGGGACCACGCTGAAAGTAACTAACACGCCGACCACCCAAACCTTTTATCACAGCATTACAGTCAATGAAACCACTAACAAAGTCTATGCATCCGACTTTTACGGTTACCGGGTGACGGTTTATGATTCACAGGCGAAACTCCTGGGTGACGTCCAAGGTTTCAACAACCCGGCGGGCCTGGAGGTGAACCAAGCCACGAACAAGATCTACGTCCTCGACGCAGGTGCCGCCGAAATCCGGATTATTGACGGCAAAAACGTTGCACCGGTTTTCACGTCCCCGATCCCTCCCACCGCAGGCACTGTCGGAGTCCTCTACCAACACCTCTTCACGGCGAGCGGCTCGTTCGTGCCCCAGTTCAGGGTTGCCAGCGGAGCACTGCCGCCGGGGCTGACACTGCAATCAGCCGGAGGATTGTCGGGCGTTCCCAGCACCCCGGGAACGTACACCTTCCGCATCGCTGCCAGCAATGGTTATGGTCCGGATGGTGTCAGCCCACAAATAAGCATCACGATCAAAACCGCAAAGGTCGGGCACGACTTTAACGGCGACCTGAAGCCCGATGTTCTTTCCCGCGATGGAAATGGAAATCTGTGGCTCTACCCCGGCCAGGGGAACGGTGGCTGGTTTCCGCGGATTCAGGTTGGGCAAGGCTGGAACGTGATGACGTCCATCGTGGCCCCCGGGGACTTCAATGGAGACGGCAATGCCGACCTACTGGCACGTGATGGCAGCGGCGCACTCTGGCTCTATCCGGGCAACGGCCGAGGCGGCTGGTTCGCTCGAGTCCAAGTGGGGCAGGGTTGGAGTGACTTCAGCATGATTGTCGCCGCGGGGGACCTCGACATGAACGGCACCGCAGACGTCGTAGCCCGCAACCCAGAAGGGCGACTGTTGCATTATTTCGGCCTCGGGAGTGGAGGACTGATCATGTCATCATTTCTTGGAACAGGGTGGCACGTCCTGACATCGATGGTCAGCCCGGGAGACTTTGACAAAAACGGAATGGTGGACATGTTGGCCACCGATGCAGCGGGAACTCTACGCCTGTATTCCGGTTACAAAACGGGATATATGGGCCCCGACACGGTCGGCTACGGCTGGAACGCCATGACCGCGATCGTCGGCCCCGGCGACTTCAACGGCGACGGCAACGTGGATCTCCTGGCCCGCGACGCAGGCGGTGCCTTGTGGCTCTACCCCAGCAACGGCCAAGGAGGCTGGCTCCCCCGCGGCCTGGTCGGATCCGGCTGGAACGCCATGAACCTGATCATCTAGCACCCGAAAACAAAGCAATGCGAACGACGGCGGGAGCCTCTCCCGCCGTCGTTCCTTTTCCGCCCGCAGCTAAACTAAGGGTCCTTAGAATAGGCTGGGTCCATGAGCGCACCCGACCCCCAGCCCGTACGCATCAGCTCCGTACCAGTACAGCTCCAAGCCCTGGAGCCGGCCCTGGAAAAAATCAAGGCTGCCGTGGGCGACGTCCCGGCCCTGCTCGCCATTGCCCAGGAAATCGGCCAGACGGCCCCCATGCCCGGGGAGGGCAGCACAGCAAAGCTCTGGGAACTCCTGGCTTCAGTGACGGCCGTGGATGTCGCTGCCGGGCGAGTGCTGGAGCCCCACTTGGACGCCCTCGCGATCCTCGCCCAGGCCGGAAGCGAAACCACCACGGCAGGCGCCTGGGGAGTGTTCGCGGCGGAGGGACCCGGCATGAAGCTCGAAGCCAAACGCACCGCGAACGGCAGCTACGTCCTGCACGGATCCAAGCCGTGGTGCTCCCTGGCCCAACAGCTGGACGGCGCGGTGATCACCGCGCATCTTCCCGACGACGGCGGCAGGGCCGCCTTCGCGGTTAACCTGAAGGACCCCGGGGTGAGCGCGGAAACCCCGGTATGGACGACACGCGGACTGCAGGAAATCCCGAGCGGCACGGTCCACTTCGCCAACGTCCCGGCCACACCGGTCGGCGGGGAGGGCTGGTACTTCTCCCGGCCCGGATTCGCGTGGGGCGGAATGGGAGTCGCTGCATGCTGGCTGGGCGGGGCGGTGGCCGTGGCCCGGGACTACGCCACCGCGCTGAGCAAGGCTTCCGGCAATGGCCGTGAACCCGACCAGATCGCACTGGCCACCTTGGGTGAAATCGACCGCACCATCAGCACGGTTACCGGCTACCTCGCCCAGACCGCGGAACGCATCGACGCCGGCGAGCTGGAGGACGCGGATTCCGAAGGTCAAAGCCCCTGGAGCGATGCCTTGCGTGTCCGCGGAACGGTAGCCGCCGCCGTCGAGCGCATCCAAACCCTGGTGACGCAGAACCTCGGCCCCGCCCCGCTGGCATTCGACGAAGCATATGCAAAGCGCATGGCGGACCTGTCCCTGTACATCAGGCAGCACCACGCCATGCGGGACGATGCCCAGTTGGGCGCCCTGGCGTTGAAAGGGGATCGCAGTTGGTGACGTTCACGCATGCAGATACCGGCACGGCGGAGTCTGACTGGCTGGCCAGCGGCCTGGCCGCCTTGCCCGAACTCCCCCTGGACAAGGACGAACTCGCGGGCACGACCTTCGTGGTGCTCGCTGCGCACCCGGATGACGAATCCCTGGGCGCCGGCGGATTCCTCGCAAAACTTCACGCAGCAGGCGCAGACATCAAGGTCCTGCTCTGCACCGCCGGTGAAGCCTCCCACCCGGAATCGCCAACGACGACGCCGGAACAGCTTGCCGCTGTCAGGCTCACTGAGTTCGACGCGGCTGTGTCCGGGCTGGCTCCCGGCGCGAGCTGGCAGTTCCTGGAACTGCCCGACGGCAGACTGGCAGCCAACGCAGACCGGATCGCGGACGCTGCGCGGGAGGCCGTGGCATCATCAGGGCGTCCGCCGGAAAACGTGACGATCGTTGCCCCGTTCCGTTCCGACGGGCACACCGACCACGACGTCCTGGGCGCCACGGCCGCGCAGCTCGCCGAAAACGGTGGCCACGGTTTGTTGGAATACCCCATCTGGTACTGGCTGTGGGCAGGGCCGGACCACGAAACCTGGCGGACGTGGGTGCGGGTCCCGCTCGAAGCATCGGAGCAGGAAGCCAAAGCTGCCGCGATGCGGGCCCACGCCTCGCAAACGGAACCCCTCTCCGGGCAGCCGGGCGACGAGACACTGCTCTCCGGAACGTTCCTGGAACACTTCCAGAGGCCTTGGGAAACCTTCGCCTGGCACCCGTCAACGGCTGGAAACAACAGCGCCAAGGATGCCGAGCGGATCTTCGACGAAGTCCACTCCCGCGAAGAGGATCCCTGGAGCTACACCACCAGCTGGTACGAACGCCGCAAGCGGGCCCTGACCCTGGCTGCACTCCCCCGGGAATCCTACGAAGCAGGACTGGAACTGGGCTGTTCCATCGGCACGCTGAGCGAAGAGCTCGCCAAGCGCTGCGGAACGTTCCTCGGAGTGGATGCCAGCAGCACGGCGCTCGAGGAGGCCAGTAAGCGGCTTTCCGGGTTTCCGTCGGCGGAAGCCCGGCACCTCACCATGCCGCATGAATGGCCCGAAGGCACGTTCGATCTGGTGGTGTTGTCCGAGACCGGCTACTACCTTTCCCCGGAGGAGCTCACCGAACTCCTGGCCAGGATCCATGCCTCTACCCGCCCCGGCGGCACCCTGCTCCTGTGCCACTGGCGGCACCCGATTGCCGGCTGGCAACTTGATGCGGAAGCCGTCCATGCGATGGCCCGCACCCAGCTGGAGTGGCCTACGCATGGGCTTTACCGTGAGAAAGACTTCATGCTCGAGATCCTCATCGCCCCGGGCGGAGCGACATGACAGATCCGGCACCCCAGGGCATACGGGATGTGGCAGTGGTGGTGCCCGCCCACAACGAGGACCAGCACATCGGCAAAGCGCTGTCAGCGCTTCGGGCAGCCGCCGACGCGCTCAACAAGGCACGCCCGGACATCCGGCTCTGCATGACGGTGGTCCTGGACAGTTGCACCGACCGTTCAGCGGAGATCACGGCCGCGTACGTAGCCGGTGATGCCCGCTTTTCCCTGATTGAAGTGGCGTTGCGGAGCACGGGCGCCAGTCGCGGTTTTGGCTTCCGCAGCGCGCTGGCCGCGTGCCACCCCATCAACGCCGGGGACCTCTGGCTCGCCAACACCGATGCCGATTCCGCGGTGCCGGAGAACTGGCTTGTACGTCAGGTGGAGCTCGCTGACAACGGGGCGGATGCCATCCTGGGTTCCGTGGAGCCCGACCCCGACGATGTTGACCCCGCAGTGCTGCGGCGCTGGCTGGAACTCCACCCGTTCCGCGAGAACCACCAGCATATTTATGGCGCGAACTTTGGTGTCCGCGGCTCTGCATATCTTGCCGTGGGCGGCTTTCCGATGCTTCGGGCGCACGAGGACAGGGTCCTGGTGGAACGCCTCCGCAGCCGGGGATTCCAGGTGGTCGCTACGGACGGCATCCGCGTCCTGACTTCCGGGCGGACCCACGCCCGCGCACCGGAGGGATTCGCTGCCTACCTCCGGGCCCTGGGAGCGGAACTTCCGGCGGTAACGGGCTAAGCCGTCAGTCGATCAGCGCTACGCCGAACTCAGCGACGACGGCCCGCAATTCCTTGAGGTAGCGCTGCGCTTGGTCAGTGAGCGGAATCGCTGCGTGGCCGATCCAGCCGATCTCGATGCGTTCGTCAACGTCGAGCGGAATGGCGACGATCTCCGGGTCGAGGCGGCCGCTGATGATACCCGTCGAGATTGTGTAGCCGTGGAGACCGATCATGAGGTTGAAGATCGTGGCACGGTCAGAGACCCGGATCTCCTGCTTGCTGGACAAGGTGGAGAGAATCTCCTCGGCGAAGTAGAAGGAGTTATTCGCACCTTGGTCGAAGGTAAGCCGCGGCATGCCGGCGAGATCGTCGAGGGTCGCGCGCTCTTTTGAGGCGAGCGGGTTGTGCCGTGAAATGAAAATGTGCGGATCGGCAAGGAAAAGCGGAGTGAACGCGAGCCCGGAATCCCGGATCAGCTTGTCGATGATCTTCCGGTTGAAATCGTTCCGGTAAAGGATGCCTATCTCGCTGCGGAGCGTCCGGACATCCTCGATGATGTCCCAGGTGCGGGACTCGCGCAGCGAGAATTCGTATTCGGCCACGTCAGTGGCCTTGACCATCCGGACGAAGGCGTCAACCGCGAACGAGTAGTGCTGCGTTGACACCCCGAGCAAACGTCGCGTCGGTGGGCTGCCGAGGTAGCGCTGCTCAAGGAGAGCAAACTGCTCGACGACCTGCCTCGCATAGCCGAGGAACTCCACCCCGTCGGCGGTGAGGGTGACCCCGCGGGCGGAACGGAGCAGGAGCGCACGGCCCACCCGGGCCTCAAGATCCTTCATCGCGGCAGACATTGTCGGCTGCGCAACGTAGAGAAGGTCTGCAGCCGCGGAGATCGACCCCTCAGCTGCAACCTCTATGAAGTAACGGAGCTGCTGCAGGGTCAGACCACTCGAAATCTGGGGCATAGGGAAATTCTATATGAATGCATAGAAATGCCTAGTTACCCGATATCCCCAGGAAGGTTGCACCATGGATACATCCCCTTCTGAAAGGCCGTCTCCGGCCCATCACCACGGATTGGCAACGCATGGCAGACGACTTCAGCTTCAGCATCACCACCACCCGCTTCGACGAGGACTACTCGCCGTCGGAAGGCTCCCGGATCACGACGAATTTCGCCAACCTGGCACGGGGCGAGCACCGCCAGGAGAACCTCCGCAACGCCTTGACGATGATGCGGCGACGCTTCAACGATCTCGCAGCCTGGGACAACCCGCACCGGGACCGCTACACGCTCGAACTTGAGATCGTTTCCGTACAGATACAGCTCCCCACGGAAGCCACGGACCAGCAGTTCCCCCTGTTCGAGGTTCTCGACATCCAGATCGTCGACCAGCTGAACGGGGTCCGTCACCAAGGGATCGTGGGAAACAACTTCTCCTCCTACGTCCGCGACTTCGACTTCAGCGTCGTACTGCCGGCAGCAGCAGGCGACTCAGGCAAGCCCACCGTTCCCGAGGACTTCGGCGATCTTCACGGCAAACTGTTCCAGCACTTCCTCGATTCCCCGGAATGCCAGGAACGCTTCCCGCAGCCGCCGGTGGTCTGCATCAGCGTCTCCACGAGCAAGACATACCGGCGCACCGGAAACCATCACCCTGTCCTGGGCGTCGAGTACCAGCAGGACGACTTCTCGCTGACCGACCTGTACTTCGGAAAGATGGGGCTGCAGGTCCGCTACTTCATGCCGCCCGGCAGCGTCGCGCCGCTCGCCTTCTATTTCCGCGGCGACCTGCTCAACGACTACTCCAACCTGCAGCTCATCGGCACGATCAGCACCATGGAGACGTTCCAGAAGATCTACCGCCCGGAGGTCTACAACGCGAACTCCGCCGCCGCCGCCATCTACCAGCCGAGCCTGGGAGAACAGGATTACTCGCGGACCCGGATCGCTTACGACCGCGTCGAGCGCAGTCAGCTCGCGGTCAAGCAGGCGAAATACACGGAGGAGCACTTCATCACTCCCCACAAGGACCTGTTGGACCGGTGGACCGCCAAATACCCCGCTCTCGTCAACTGACCCCCGGAGAAACGTCAATCATGAACACACTTTTGCCCACCACCGTTGTCGGAAGCCTGCCGAAACCATCGTGGCTCGCACAGCCGGAGACTCTCTGGTCGCCGTGGAAACTGGAGGGAGATGCGCTGCTCGAAGGCAAGCAGGATGCCCTGCGCATCGCCATCCAGGAACAGACCCGGCGCGGCATCGACATCGTCAGCGACGGCGAGCAAACCCGCCAGCACTTCGTCACTACCTTCATCGAGCATCTCAGCGGGGTCGACTTCGAACAGCGCAAGACCGTGCGCATCCGCGACCGCTACGACGCGAGCGTGCCGACCGTCGTCGGACCGGTGCGCCGTGAACGGCCGGTATTCGTCGAAGACGCAAAGTTCCTCCGCGCAACCACCGACCGGCCGATCAAATGGACTCTTCCCGGTCCAATGACGATGGTGGACACGCTCTACGATGACCACTACAAGAGCCGCGAGAAGCTGGCCTGGGAGTTCGCCGCGATCCTGAACGAGGAGGCGAAAGAACTGGAGGCGGCCGGAGTGGACATCATCCAGTTCGACGAGCCCGCGTTCAATGTCTTCCTCGATGAGGTCAAGGACTGGGGCGTGGCTGCCCTGGAGAGAGCGGCAGAGGGACTGCGCGCGGAGACCGCCGTGCATATCTGCTACGGCTACGGGATCAAGGCGAATACTGACTGGAAGGCGACGCTCGGCTCACAGTGGCGGCAGTACGAGGAATCGTTCCCGCTGCTGCAGAGTTCCAGCATCGACATCATCTCGCTGGAGTGCCAGAACTCCCACGTGCCCATGGACCTCATCGAGCTCCTCCGCGGCAAGAAAGTCATGCTCGGGGCAATCGACGTCGCAAATGAGACCATCGAGACCCCGGAGGAGGTCGCCGACACCCTCCGCAAGGCCCTGCAGTTCGTCGATGCGGACAAGCTCATCCCCAGCTCCAACTGCGGCATGGCGCCGTTCCCCCGGGACGTCGCACTGGCCAAGCTGAGCGCTCTCAGCGCAGGGACGAACATCATCCGCGAGGAACTCGCCCGCTCCGCCGCCCAGGTGTCATAACCATGTTTCACGCCTACCCGCCGGACACGTGGGTCGGGGCTCCGCAGCAAAGCTTCCCGTCCTCCCTCTCGGCCGACGAATTCAAAGCACTGTTCCGTGGCCACCCGGGAGGTGTCGCCGTCATCACGGCGGATGCCGGCGAAGGACCCGTGGCGCTGACGGTGTCGTCGGTCGTGTCAGTGAGTGCGGAACCTCCGTTGCTGATTTTCTCGGTCTCGGCATTGTCCTCTGCCTCTGAGGTCCTTTCACGCGCCGAAACCGTCGTCGTGCACCTGCTGGACGCGCACGACATCGACTTGGCGAAGTTTGGAGCCACCCCCGGCGCCGACCGCTTTGACCAGACGCACCGCTGGTCGACCCTGGCAACCGGAGAAGCGGTGTATGACGATGTCCGCGCCTGGGTGCGTTGCGCCGTCATCAATCGCATGGAGGTGGGGACCTCCAGCATCATCGCCGTTCACGCCCTGGAGTCCCGCGTGATGCGTGACGTCCAAGCGGGCGAATCCGGCGACGCCCTGGTCTACCACAACCGTTCATGGCACCGCCTGGGCGAGCATTCCAAGCATGAAGGCTGAGCGCCGCGCCAACAATGCAATGCAGCAGGCCGAACGGCGGACGACGGCGGGAGCATAACTCCCGCCGTCGTCCTCGTTAAAGTCGACGGCGGTGCGGTCGCCGTCGTCGAACTGCGCGCGAAGCGGTCCCCTGGGGCTAAGCCGCCAGCGCCCCTTCGACGGCGGCAATTGCGGCCCGCGTAATGCTTTCCCGGTCACCGGTTCCCTCCACGGTCAACAGAATCCCGCGCTTGGTGTACGCCGTCAAAACCGGCTGGGTCTCTTCGCGGTACAGCTCCAACCGACGTTGGATCACGTCTTCGGTATCATCGCTCCGACCCTGCTCTTGGGCCCGGCGGAGCATCCGGGCCAGCAGCTCGCCGTCCGGGGCCGTGAGCGCCAGGACAACTTCCAAGGGCTGGCCACGTGCTGCAAGCATCTCGTCCAGGGCCCCGATCTGAATGACAGTCCGGGGGTAGCCATCCAGCAGGAAGCCGTCGGCAGCATCGGGTTCCTCCATGCGCTGCTTGAGCATGTCCGTGGTGACGTGGTCCGGCACAAACTCGCCCTTGTCCATGAAAGCTCTGGCTTCCAGCCCGAGTTCGGTTTTGTCCCGGACGTGGGCGCGGAACAGATCCCCCGTGGAGATGGCGGGAATCCCGAAATGCCGCGCAAGGTGCTCAGCCTGCGTGCCTTTGCCGGAACCTGGAGGGCCCATGATGATCAGTCGCGCCATGACACTGGTCCGTTTCGAGAGGCGGCCGGGGTTACAAGACTACTCTCTCGCTAGGAGCTGGAGCGCGGGTGCATGATCCGCATCTGGTCCCAGGTACGCTCCGATGCAGCGATGTTCTGGTTGGACCGCTCACGGTCCAGGGAAGCGAGTTCGACGGCGATCGCCTGGACCGCGGATACGGCACCTGTCAGGGATGGGAAGAATCCCGCGCCTTCCGTAGGCACCACGATCCGATGGTCAGCATGCACTGCCACCGGCGATCCTGCGCTGTCCGTGATGGAGGCGATGGGGGTGCCCAGGTTGTGCGCGATCTCGACAGCCCGCATGGTGCTGTCATAGACCCTCCAAAGGCTGATCGCGATGACGAGGTCTTCTGCACCAAGCCGTGCAATGGCGTTGGTCAGGGCAGCGACGTCGGCATCGAGGAGCCGGACGTTGTAGCCGGCGATGATCGCGTTGTGTTCCAGCGCCTTGCCCGGGATGGCGTAACTGCCTGCTGCAACGATGAAAGTCTGCCGTGCACCGGCAATCGCCTGCGCAATGTCATGAAGGGTGTTGGCATCCAGGGTTCGCTCAAAATGGGCCAGGTTGGCGCGATCCGTGGACACTGCAGCCTGTGCCGGGCTGTTGATGTGGCCGTTGTGTTCGGCGGCAACTTCCACTGCGCTAAGGGACGCCAGAAAGCGTGAACGCAGCTCAAATTGGAAGTCTGCCCACCCCTTGAATCCCAGTGTTTGCGCGGTTCTTGTCACCGTGGAGGCATTCGAGGCGGCAGCCCCGGCGATGTCGCTGACAGAACCGTAGGACGCAAGCCGTGGCTGGGATCGGAGGATGCCAATGACTTGCAATTGGCGTGCCGCGAGCTTCCGCCCTTGGACACGGCTGTCCAGCCACTCGGTCAACGTTGACGAGTCGAAATCTTCTTCCACCTATTGACCTACCTCACACTTTGGCCGTAACTTCGATACATCGCTTCTGCACAGATCCGTGCATATTCCTAAAAATGTACAACTTGGCCCACTTTGGCAGGAATCACCATGTCTCTCACAGCACGCTTGGATCGTCTGGCTCTCAGTCGACCACACTACAAGCTTCTCCTTATCGGAGGCCTCGGCTACTCGTTCGACGGCATGGACGGTGCAGTAGTCGCCTTCCTGCTCCCGCGCATCCAGGAACTATGGGGCCTCAGCACCGCCAGCCTCGGATTGGTTGGCTCCGCGGCCCCGTTCGGCTTCTTCTTCGGCGCAATCCTGGCCGGTTGGATGGGTGACCGCTTCGGCCGCAAGAAGGTCATGTTGTGGGCTCTTGCCTTCTACTGCCTCATGTCGATCGTCGCGGCCATGGCCCCCAACTTCGAAATCTTCCTGATTGCACGGATCTTTGCAGGATTGGGGGCCGGTGCTGAAAGCGTGATCATCGCCCCCTTCCTCTCCGAGTTCATCCCTCCCAAGCGCCGCGGCTGGTTCATTGGAACCCTGGCCGGCTTCTTCTCCTTCGGCTTCGTGGCTGCCGCACTGATCGGCCGGTTCGTGGTTCCCATGGGCGAGGATGGCTGGCGCTGGGCGCAGGTCATCACTGCCGTTCCCATCCTCCTCCTGCTCTGGTGGCGTCGCAGCCTGCCCGAATCCCCGCGCTTCCTCATCAGCCGCGGGCGCATCGCAGAGGCAGCCGCAGTAGTGGATCGCTTTGAACAGAGCGTAGTGAAAGCCACCGGGAAGCCCTTGGCGCCCTTGCCATCCGCGGAAGAAGAGATCACCAAGCACGAGCAAAAGATCAGCGTCTGGAATGCCCTGAAATTCATGTGGTCCAAGGCAATGCGCCGCCGGACCGCGGTGATCTGGTTGATCTGGTTCGTCATCACGTTCTCCTACTACGGCTTCTTCTCCTGGATTCCCACGTTGCTGGTCGGCCGTGGCATCACGGTCACCAAGAGCTTCGAATTCTCCATCCTCATTTACCTGGCACAGATCCCCGGCTACTTCTCGGCGGCCTGGTTGTGTGACCGGATCGACCGCAAAAACACCATCGCCCTCTACCTGGCGGGATCGGCCATCAGCGCCTTCTGGCTGAGCCAGTCCAACGATTCCGGCATGATCCTGGTGGCCGCAGCAACGTTGTCCTTCTTCCTGAACGGCACCTACGCAGGTGTTTACGCCTACACGCCGGAGCTCTTCCCCACCTGGATGCGCGCCACCGGCGTTGGCCTTGCCAGTGCTGTGGGCCGCGTCGGCAGCATCCTGGCCCCGTCCATCATCGGAATCTTCGCGGCTTCCCTCGGTTTCGGCGGAGTGTTCACCATGACCACCGTGGTGCTGACAATCGGCGTCCTGGGCGTCGTGATCTTCGGCGCCTCCACTGCGGGCAAGTCGCTGGAAGACATCAACGCCCGCGCCGAACATGACCCGGCAGCGGCAGGAACAGCGAGCAAATGAGCGGAAACACCATGAAGACTGACACCACGTTCCAAGAGGCCTTCACCTCCCTGCAGAAGGATCCGGGAGTCATCCTGTTCACTGCATTGCAGTGGATCCCGCAACGTTCCGGCCTGAAGCGGCTGTTCACCAGCCATCCCGCGGAATACCCGGTGGGCGGAGAGAAGACCGTCGAGATCTCCCCCGGCTGGCTGGGAACCGTCATCGAAGAAAAGAAGCCGTTCCTTGCCCCTGACCTGGCAGCACTCCGCGAAGTCTTTTCAGACTCCGGACTTATCCAGCAGCTCGGCTGCGGAGCCGTGATCAACGTGCCGGTCCTCGATCCTGGCAACAACGTGGTGGGCGTCCTGGCGCTCCTTGATGCGGAAGGCAAGTACACGCAGCAAAGTGTGGACGCCGCCGTCGAAGTCATCAACGCGAACCTGCCCGCGCTGGTCCAAGCCTTTGAAGCCCATCCCACTGAAGTACCTGAAGACCCCGAAGTCCCCGGGAAGGACACCGTTTAGCATGAGCACCACCCTTGAAACCACGGCCCTCGTCATCCGCAACGCCAGCGTCCTGGACGTGGACGCCGGCACCTACTCGACTGCCGACGTCGTGAGCGTTGATGGAAAGATCAGCAGCGTAGGACCGAACGCCGAGGCGCCTTCGAACGCCCGGGTCATCGACGGCACAGGGAAGTTCGTCATCCCGGGCCTCATCGACGCCCACGTCCACGTCGTGGCGTCAAGCGCCGACTTCCGTTCCCTGACCTACACGCCGGCGTCGTACGTCTATGCGCAGACGGCCCGGATCATGGGAGAGATGCTGCGCCGCGGCTTTACTACTGTCCGTGACCTCTCGGGCGCCGACTTCGGGCTGGCCATGGCGCAGGAGGAGGGGCTGCTGGAAGGCCCGAAAATCCACTTCTGCGGCCACGCGCTGAGCCAGACCGGCGGTCACGGCGATATGCGGCTCCCCGGCGAAGATCATGATCCCAATGGCCGCGGCTGCTGTGGCATCGGCCGGGTGGCTGATGGCGTGGACGCTGTCAGGGCCGCTGCCCGCGACGAAATCCGCAAGGGCGCCCACCACATCAAGATCATGGCGTCCGGCGGCGTCTCCTCCCCCACTGACCGCATCGACTCGACGCAGTATTCCATGGAGGAAATGCGGGCAGCAGTGGAAGAGGCCGAGGCTGCCAACCGCTACGTCGCAGCCCACGCCTACACTGCCCGGGCCATCAACCGCGCGCTGGAAGCCGGCGTGCGTTCGATCGAACACGGCAACCTCCTGGACGACGAAAGCCTGCGGCTCTTTCTCGAGAAGGATGCCTTCCTGGTTCCCACGCTGGTGACCTACTGGGCGTTGAAGGAAGAAGGCAAGGAATTCGGCCTCACCGAGGAGATGTGGGCCAAGGTGGACTCTGTGCTCACCAGCGGACTCGAAGCCATCTCGCGGGCCCACCAGGCAGGCGTCAAGATGGCCTTCGGATCCGATCTTCTGGGCGGCATGCACCGCCACCAGAACGAACAGTTCAGGCTGTTGGGCAAGGTCCAGCCCGCCATCGACGCCATCCGCTCAGCCACCACGACGGCGGCGCTGCTGCTTGAGCGCGCAGGTGAACTTGGCGTGGTGGCGCCGGGCGCCGACGCGGACATGCTGGTCCTGGACGCGGATCCGGTGGCCGATATCTCCGTGCTTGCCGATATTTCGGAGCACCTCGAATACCTGGTCCAGAACGGCCGGGTGATCTCCTAGCGCCTGCTCCCGAGGGCTATCAGGCCTGTTCTTCCCCTCCGAAAAGCCCGATAATGTAAGCATGCTGATCAATACCGAATCGAGCAGGAGGAGGACAAAGTGACCACGAAAGTGAACAAGACAATCATGGTCAACGTTCCGATCAGTACGGCCTACAGGCAATGGACACAGTTCGAGGAATTCCCGCACTTCATGGGCGGAGTGGAGCGAGTGACGCGGCTCGGCGACGACCGCCTTGAATGGGTCGCCGAGATCGCAGGCGTCCACCGCACGTGGGAAGCCAGGATCGTCCAGCAGGACGTGGACCGTGCCGTGGCGTGGGCCGCCGTCGAGGGTGTCAAGAACGCAGGGTGGGTGGAGTTCAAGGAAGCCGGCCCCAGCCAGACTTCCCTGCACTTGTCGTTGGAATACGAACCCCACGGCGTCCTGGAATTCCTGGGGGACAAGTTGCACATTGTTGAGAGGCAGGCTGAGTCAGACTTGAAGAAGTTCAAGGAGTACATCGAAAAGCAGGCACCGGAGACCGGCACCGCGGGAACCGACACCACAAACACCACAGGAACCGACACCACAAATACCACACCGGTTATCGACCCCATCAACCACCCGTTCGACCAGACCAACGGGTTGGCGGACGTCGATGGAGACTCGGATGGCACCGCCGAAAGCGATACCCGAAGCAAGGCCGAACGCAGGGACGGGGACGACCCCGGAGCCATCCCCCCACTGGGTGGCACCCTCGGCCAGCACTGACCGGAGAAAGCAAGCGGGGTTACTTACGGCCCATAGGGGGTATCCCGAAGGCCATAAGTAACCCCGCGTTGTTCTACTTGGTGCCGGTGTAGACGACGGCGGGCGCCGCCGGGGCCTGCATCCCCTCACCGATGAAGAAGCCCGGGTGGGGCGGCTGGTTGTACGCCACATTCTCACGTGCAACAGCCGTGCGGTAGACGGTGTCGTGCATCAGCGTGCGCAGGCGAACCTCGGTGGGAGCCGTGGTGGTGTAGATCCTGAGTTCGGTGCTGTCCGTGGACGGCCAGGCGATCTCCTCGCGCCAGTCACCCAGGATGTCGGCCTGAATGGACGGGTTGCCCTTGGTGGTGTTGTTGCTGCGGGCACCGTCCGCCGTCAGGAGGCGGTCGCTGGTTTCGGTTTCCCAGTTCCACTTGGAGATGGTGGGAACGCCGCGGGAGACCGTTGCATCGTAGTCGTGGTCAACGATCTCGCGGAGCAGGTCCCCGTCCCACCAAGCCAGGAAGTTGGCGGCGGGAATGTTCTCGGAGATCAGCTCACCCTTGGCCGACCTCAGCTGGCCCACCGGCGAGTCCCAGGCGGCGGAACCACCCACGGCCCAGCCCTCGGCCCCTTCATAGCGGGGATCGATGTCACCCGCTGCACCACGGCCGGTGTCCTTGACGGCAGGGATGCTCCAGAGAATTTCACCCGTAGCAGCATCCCGGAAGGTCGCTCCACAGTTGCCGCTTTGGCCCATGCTTTCGTGGACGGCAAATGTCTCCAGCCCCGGCCTGGACGGGTCGAGGTCGCCGGTGTGGATCGCATCGCCATGACCGAGCTTGGTGTTGTACAGCGGCTGGCCGTTGTCATCGATGGTCATTGAGCCGAAGACGAACTCATCCTTGCCGTCCTGGTCCACGTCGGCGACGGAGAGGTTGTGGTTGCCTTGCCCCTTGTACTCGTCCCCGGCCTGGTTGGAATCGAAGGTCCAGCGTTTCACGAGTTTTCCGTTGACGAGGTCGTAGGTCACCAGCACTGTGCGGGTGTAGTAGCCGCGGCTGAACATCAGCGAGGGGTGTTCGCCGTCGAGATATGCCACGGCTGCGAGGAAGCGGTCAACGCGGTTGCCGTAATTGTCGCCCCATCCTGCCACCGGGCCCCGGGCCGGCTCGTAAGCGACGGTGTCCATGATCGTTCCAGTCTCGCCCTTGAAGACCGTGAGGAACTCGGGACCGGACAAGACGTAGCCGGCACTGTTGCGGTAATCGGCGTTGGCGTTGCCGATCACCGTTCCCGCCGCGTCCGTCGTGCCGTCCGCCGTCTTGAACGAGACCTCGGCCTTGCCGTCGCCGTCGAAGTCGTACGCGAGGACCTGCGTGTAGTGTGCGCCGGCGCGGATGTTGCGCCCCAGGTCGATGCGCCACAGCTTGGTTCCGTCCAGTTTGTAGGCATCCACGTAGACGTTGCCCGTGTAACCGGATTGCGAGTTGTCCTTCGCGTTGGATGGCGCCCACGTCTGGATAACCTCATACTTGCCGTCGCCGTCGAGGTCTGCCACGGTGGCGTCGTTGGCCGAGTAGGTGTAGGGCTTGCCGTCGGGCGTCACGCCGTCGGCCGGCTTGTCCAGCTTGATGGCCAGGTAGTTCTGCGCCAGGGGCGTGACCGCCTCGGTCAGCTTGTCCCGGCCTTGGCCGTTGCCGACGGTCTTGATCACGTAGCTGGACTGCGCCGTCCCGTCCGGGTCAACGAACATCGTGGCGTTGCGCAGGGGTTCGGGGGTGATGTTGACGCCGTCGCGCAGAACCTGGAAGCCGACACTTTCTTTGTCCAGGCCGAGCATACGCCAGCTCACCGTGACGCCCTGATCCGTCAGGACGGCTACGGGTGCGCGGTCCAGGTTTTCCACTTGGCGCTTCAGCGAAGCGGGGTCCTTGGCGGCAGGCACGACGGCGGGAAGTCCGGTTTGCGCTGACTGCGGGAGTTGGGCGGGAGCTGCTTGGGCAAGCGGGACGCCTGTCAGCGCGATGGCGGCGGCAGCCAGGGAGGCAGAGGCCGCCAGTGGAACTGCCCTCCGCGCATGACGACGGGCGGTGGGGTAGGAACATTTCGAGGTGTGAGCCAAAGAACATCTCCTTTGATGCTGGGCGGCAGGGGGTCTGCACGCACTTTTTTGGAACGTTTCACTCGTCGCCAAGCAATCTCTCCGCATATGAGCGAGTGAAGTGATCGATGCGAGAAAACGCTTTCCGCCAACAAGGTTTACCAGCGCCTCAACCATCCGGTCAAGGGTTTGACAGGAAATGACTGTGCGGCTTCGGTGCGAAATGTTCGAATTTGTCCGTTGCTCCATGTGCATCTGTGAGCCCTCCGTGACGGTCCGTTTCGTCGGATTTCGCCGGATTTAGCCCGGTTGAGCGGGGTGACGGATCGGCTTTGGCCGGGGCACTGCGCTCCGTAGTGTCGTGCCATGCCGAAGCCTTCAGTCACTCCCTTGTCCGTCCTCGACCTGAGCCCGGTTTCTGCCGGGCAGACACCGGGCGAGGCGCTGCGCAGCACCATCGCGCTTGCCGCCTCCGCCGAAGCTTCCGGCTACTCGCGCTACTGGCTCGCAGAACATCACCTCAACACAGGCGTTGCCGGTTCTGCCCCGCATATCCTGGCCGGTTTGGTTGCGTCGGCCACCACGACCATCCGTGTCGGCACGGCGGCCACCCTGTTGGGGAATTACAGGCCGCTCCAGATTGCGGAGAGCATCGGCACGCTCGCCGCCGTGTTCCCGGACCGTGTGGACCTTGGCTTTGGTCGCTCCGGCCCGCCGAAGTCGCCCAGCGAACCGGCTCCTGGAGTAGTTCCCCCTACGGACACACCCGGCGATCGCGTGGTTGACGGTTTGCTGATTCCTTCGCCGCGCCCCATCTTCGGCGCCGTCCTTCCCAGGAAATTCCGCTTGCAAGGTGAACTGCTGGGCCGCTTCCCTGGAGACACGGACAACTTCGAGAACGACGTCCAGGACATCATCGGTTTCTTCACCGGGGAGTACAGGACCAAGCATGGCGAGGAAGTCACCGCGACGCCGGCTCTCGGGCAGGCGCCCCAATTCTGGATCCACGGTTCAACAGCGGGTCCCAGCGCGCGTTTGGCAGGCAAGTTGGGACTTCCCTTCGGCGCGAACTACCACGTAGCACCAGCCGGCGTGCTGGACTCCATTGCCGAATACCGGGCCCACTTTGAACCGTCTGCTTCCTTGCAGGAACCGCAGGTGATCGTCTCGGCGGACGTGCTGGTGGCCCCGGACGAACGCCAAGCACAGCGCCTCGCACGCGGCTATGCCCAGTGGGTACACGGCATTCGCAGCGGCCAGGGCGCCATCCCCTACCCCTCGCCGGACGATGCCCTGGATCTTCCTTTGGACGCGGAAGCCGAGGAGCTGATCAAAGACCGCGTGGACACGAGGCTGGTGGGCGACCCCCACCAAGTCAGCGCCAAGCTGCGCACGTTGCAGCGCGTCACCGGCGCCCAGGAACTGCTCATCACCACCATCGCCCATGACCCTGTCGACCGGCAGAACTCCTACCAGTTGCTGGCCGAAGCCTGGGGCCTCTGACCTTCCGATTTTCCAACCACCACCACCTACAAAAAGGAGCACCATGTCCACCGAAACCACAGTTCAGGACTCAGTACAAGAAGACACCCAACTGATCACCGCCGACGCCGCCGCCAAACTCATCGAAGAAGGCGCGCTGCTGATTGATGTCCGCAGCGAAGGAGGCCGCGCCAGCACCGGCGCAGTCCCCGGCGCCCTAGTGGTGAACCGCGAGCACGTGGAGGAAGACTTCAGCCCCGAATCCGCACACCGCCTCGCCCAGGTCAGCGGCACTGACCAGAAAATCGTGGTTTTCTGCGGCTCGGTGAACGGCTCACGACCCGTCGCACAAAAGCTCAAAGTACTCGGCTACGCCAACGCCGTCCATGTGGACGGCGGCTTCCCGGCCCTGCGCGACGCCGGTGTCCCCACCACCGGGCCGACGGCCCCGCCGGCTCCCGTAGCTCAGGCGTCCACTGATTCGGTGGCTTCCGAACGCTGAGCACCGGCCGCCGTCGGACGTTCCGACGTAAGTGCTACCGCCGCCGTCGCGGTTTCCTTCCCGGAAGTCACGACGGCGGCACGTGCGTTTCTGCGGTCCCGCGCCTCGCGGAACCAGTCGAGTCCGCCGGCGAGCAAGGCGACACCCAGCAGGACACAGCACATCACGATGCCTTGGTGGAAAGCATCCTTGGAAGCCTGGCCGGTGGCCGCTCCCTGGGCTTGCAGGAACATTCCCGCGGCGGCGGCTGAGCACAGTGCCGCCGCGAATCGTTGGCTGAGTTGGTAGAAACCTGCCGCCACTCCGGCCGTGCCGGCAGGTGCATGCGCAAGCGTGAGTGTCTGGTTCGGAGCAACCACCAGCCCGGTGGCCACACCTTGGGCAAGCCCGACGGCGGCTACCGCGAGAGCCGCTGTCCCGCCGTCGAGCATTTGCACGAAAAGGTCCTTGGCAATCAGGCAAGCCAGGCTGCCTACCAGTGCGTAGACGATTCCGGCGCGCCCGTACCGGGCTACGAAGCGCCAACTGAAGCTTGACGCCAACAACATCCCGGCTGCTTGCGGCGCGAGAATGGCTGCAGCTGCCAACGGCGCCATCCCCGTCCCGGAGAGGAAGTAGAAGGCGGTCACCGCGGCCATTCCGGCGCCGACGCCGAACTGGCAGAGCGCCACCACCGTGCCCAAGGTGTAGCCCCTGGATTTCACCAACGAGGCACTGAGCAACGGGGTTCGGCCGCGCCGGTGGTAGAGAATCTCCCAGCCGGCGAAAGCCAGCAGCGCGCCGGCCCCGATTGCCAGCGACGTCACGGCAATAATGCCCGCACCGTAAATCGTCGGGATGAGGGAAGCGATCACCACTCCGCCGAGCAACAGGGCGCCCAGGACGTCGATGGAGGGCTTCGCGGTTTCGGGCCGTCTGGCCGAATGTGGCAGGAGCCTGAACGCAAGCGGCACCAGGACCAGTACCAAGGGAACATTCGCGAGGAACAGGATCCGCCATCCGATCGCGGGGTCGCCCACGGACAAGACAAGTCCGCCGATCAGCGGGCCACAGACCGCGGCGGAACCCCCGGCGGCAGCGTAGGCACCCAGCGCTTTCGCGCGGTCATGTCCCGAGTAGATGTCCTGCAGGAGGCCAAGCAC
Organism: Paenarthrobacter sp. CC6; assembly: GCF_040560085.1. Classification (NCBI taxonomy): domain Bacteria; kingdom Bacillati; phylum Actinomycetota; class Actinomycetes; order Micrococcales; family Micrococcaceae; genus Paenarthrobacter; species Paenarthrobacter sp. CC6. The sequence continues at coordinate 73,721 of NZ_JARDAN010000007.1, forward strand.
TTGCGGATTCAGGGTGCCTGCGCCGAGACCTTGGAGGAGCCGCGCGATGATGACCAAAGATGGGTCCGAGGCCAGCCCACCCAACAAGCTCGACGCTCCGAAGACTGCAATACCCGCGATAAAGAGCGTGCGCCGTCCCACGATGTCTCCGAGCCTGCCCGCGGGAACCAACGCGACGCCGAACGCCAAGGAGTAACTGGCAAGGATCCATTGCACCGAGCCTGAGTCGGCATGCAGGGAAACGGACATCGCGGGAACCGCAAGCACGAACATTGACTGGTCCAACAGCGTGATGAATCCGGCGCCCAGGCAAAGCCATAGAGCGGCACGTTTAGCGTGATTTCCGTGGCCGGTCATGCGTTCCTTCCCGCCCCTCTTTGCCTCAAGTCGGCCCGAAAAACAACCAGAAATGGTTAATTTGGGGGCATGTGAATGTCAAAGCGGGTCAGGAAGCCACCGAGAGGACCCGTGCCCGGGAAGCGGCTTGGCCTGCCCGGATTTCCTCGGCGGTGCGGCTCTTCTCCCGATGCTCAACTTCCTGCTTTAACTGCGGAATGACGTGCCGGCCAAACTCGAGGGCATCCGGGACGAAGTCGTAGCCACGGAGTCCGAAGATCTCAAACCCAAGCTCGTGATAGTCCAGGATCGCCTGGGTGACGGTGTCATAAGAGCCGACCAACGCCGTCGCGCTTCCTCCTCCCCCACCAGCAGCCTTGGCGAGGGCCGTCCACAAAGCGCGGTCGTGTAGATCGCCGCGCTCAGCCGCCGCCAGCAAGCGCTGGGTCCCGGCGGCCTCCGGCTTCTGGTTGTAGTGGCGAACAGGATCGATCACCTCACCCGCTGACCGCCGGGCCTGGAACGTCCCAAGGACGCCATGTGCCTTGTCCCACGCCAACTCATCGGTGGCAGCAACAATGGGCCGGAACGCGATCTGCCAGCGCAACGGCTCGGTCCGCCCGAGCGCAGCAGCCCGCGCAAGGATCTGCTCCTGCTGCGATGCGGCGTCGGCCAGCGGTTCACCGAACAGCGCATAGATATCCGCCTCAGCAGCACCCACGGCCCAGGCGGCCTCCGAGGACCCGCCGAAGGAGATACCCGGCCGCTTCCCGTCAAACGGTCCCAGGCCCGATGCGAAGTTCTCGAAGCGGTAATGCTCTCCGTCCCAGTCGAAGGAGTCGCCGGACCACGCCCGCCGCACGATCTGCATGTACTCCTGCGTCCGGCCATACCGGGCGTCCTTTGCCAGGAAATCACCCTCCCTGGCTTGGTCCGCCTGGCTTCCGCCGGTGATGAAGTGAACGGTCAACCGTCCCCGCGCAATGTGGTCCAGTGTCAGGAAGGACCGGGCCGCGAACGTTGGATGCGAGACGTTGGGCCGGTGCGCCAGGCGCAGCTGGATTCGCTCAGTGTTCGCGGCAACCCACGCCGCGTGGATGGAAGGATCCTGCGTACTGGAGTTGTAGGCGAACAGAACGTGGTCCCAGTTGTTGTCCTCGTGGATCCTCGCAATCCTGGCAGCATATGCGGGGTCAAAGAAGGGCGTGGTGGCTGGCGAAGTCTCCGTGGAGTCGTTGCCGGCACCCATGCCGAGGAATTCGATAGGCATTGTGGTTCTCCTGAGGGAAGATTTAGCGGCGAAGGATGCGCTGGGCCAGGAAGTTGCCCAGCAACTGCGCGGCCTGCACCATGACGATGATGATCAGGACAGTCACCAACGTGACCTCCCAGTTGAACTGCTGGTAGCCGTACATGATGGCGAAATTGCCCAGCCCACCACCGCCGATGTAACCGGCCATGGCGGACATGTCCACGATCGCGATGATCATGAACGTGTAGCCCAGGATCAGCGGCGCCAGCGATTCCGGGATCACCACTGACCACAGGATGTGCAGCCGGCTGTCACCCATGGCCCGCGCGGCTTCCACCACACCGGGATCGGAGGCCACCAGGTTTTGCTCGACCACGCGTCCGATCACCACACCGGCCATCAGCGCCATGGGCAGGATCGCCGCGGTGGTCCCGATGGTGGTTCCCATGACGATCAGCGTCAGCGGTGCGATGGCCGTGATGAAGATGATGAACGGGATGGGCCTGATGATGTTCACCAGGAAGTTCAGGAACGAGAACACGGCCTTGTTGGCGAACAGGTTTCCCGGCCTGGTGGCGTAGAGAGTGACGCCCAGTGCCAGCCCGGCCGCGCCGCTCAGCAATACGGTGATGACCACCATGTAGATGGTCTGTTGGAAGGATTCGCCCAGGACGGGCAGGAGGGTTGTCCAGTCGGTCATGGCTATTCTCCGGCGGTCGCGGGGACGGGGGCTGGAAGGTGCGGGGCGGCACTTTCGGTGGGTGCCGCCGTCGCAACTTGGCGTTCGACGGCGGTGACCTCACCCAGGTCGGCGAGCGCGGCGTCAATCGCGGCGTCGCTGCCCGTGAGTTCGTAGGTGAGGGTGCCGAGGATCTTGTTCTGGATCTCGGTGACCCCGCCGAAGACAACGCTTGATCCCACTCCATGGCGCTCGAAGGTCGCTGCGACCAGCGGGGTGGGCGCCGTTTCGGAAATGCCGATGGAGACGAGCCTGCCGGGGTGGGCTGCGGAGAGTCTGCTGACGGTGTCGGGTTCCGGTGTGCCGTGTACGGCCGTGGAGACGAAGCGCTGGGTGGACGCACTTTGGGGGTCGGCGAACACCTTGTACGTTGGCCCGGCTTCCACCACGCGGCCGGATTCCATCATCACTACGGTGTCGCAGATCTCGCGGACCACATGCATTTCGTGGGTAATCACCACGACGGTGGTGCCAAGTTCCTTGTTGATGCGTCGAAGCAGGCGCAGGACATCACGGGTGGTTTCCGGGTCCAGTGCGCTGGTGGCTTCGTCGGCGAGCAGGATGTCCGGTGCGTTAGCCAGCGCGCGGGCAATGCCCACACGCTGCTGTTGCCCGCCGGAAAGTCGCCGCGGATAGGATCCGGCTTTGTCCGCGATACCCACGAACTCCAGCAGCTCGTCCACCCGCGGCTTGATCCTGTCCTTCGGCCAGCCGGCCACTTTGAGCGGGTAAGCGACGTTCCCGAACACGTTACGGGACTTGAGCAGGTTGAACTGCTGGAAGATCATGCCGATGCCGCCGCGGACTTTCCGCAGTTCCCCCTCGGGGAGGGAGGAGATGTCCTGCCCCTTGACGAACACCTGGCCCTCGGTGGGGCGTTCCAGTCCGTTCAGCAGGCGCACCAACGTGGATTTTCCGGCCCCGGAGTAGCCAACAATGCCAACTACTGTTCCCTCTTCGATGTCCAGGGTGACGTCGTCGACGGCGCGCAGAGCTTCGGTGCGTTGGGTGCGTTTGCCTCCTTGGACCGGGAACAGTTTGCTGACGCCGCGCAGCGAAACGATCGCGCTCACCGGAGCCTCCTTCAGGGGTTGATTGGATGCCCATTCCAACAGCGGTCGGGCCATCCCATCGAACCCAATGACCCCCTGTGACCTGCGGTTTCTTTCCTTGACGGTGCGCGTCGGAGTGTTGCGAAAGCGTTCGATTCCCACCACGGCAACTGCCTAGCGTGAGGCAGGGGGAACACCCCGTACCTTTCCATTCGCATCAATACCCTTTGTACGGAGAAGCATCATGAAGAACCGCCTGTTAGTCGCCGCCGTCGGCCTGGTTGCCGCCCTATCGCTCTCGGCTTGCGGGGGTGCGTCAAGTGGTTCGTCAACCGCAGCGAACACCAAGGTGGTCATCGGTGTGGACGACGGCGCCGAGGAGCATTGGACCCTCGTGAAGAACAAGCTGAAGGATCAGGGGATCGATCTTGAGGTCAAGAACTTCACTGACGGCGCCCAGATCAACACGGCCACCCAGCAGGGCCAGGTGGACATCAACCTGTTCCAGCACCTGAAGTACCTCTCGCAGTTCAACGTCAACAGCAACGGCACCCTGGTTCCGGTGGGCGCCACCGCGGTGTACCCGTTGGCGCTGTACTCGGAGAAGTTCAAGTCCGTGGAGGAGCTGCCGGCCGACGCCGAGGTTGCCATCCCCAACAACCCCACCAACCAGGCGCGCGCCCTGCTGAACCTGCAGACCGCAGGCCTGTTGCAGCTCAAGGATGGCGGCAACTCGCTGTCCACGCCGGCTGAGATCACCTCGAGCAAGATCAAGGTTGTCCCGGTGGACAGCAACCAGACAGTGAACGCGCTCAAGGGAACCACGGATGCCGCCGTCGTGAACAACACCCAGGCCCAGAAAGGCGGCCTGGGCGACGAGAAGATCATCTTCAAGGAAGACCTGAATTCGGAATCCCTGGCGCCGTACATCAACGGATTCGTGGTGAAGGCGGACCGCAAGGACGATCCGACCTGGAAGAAGATCGTGGATGCCTATCACACGCCTGAAGTTGAGGCCTCGGTGACCAAGCTCAACGACGGGAACCTCCAGTTCAAGGCCGACTGGACTGCTGCCAAGCTGCAGGAAGTCCTGACTGCCGAAGAAGAAGCCATCAAGAAGACCAAGTAGCTGTGTGCAGGGTGCCCGTCCCAAACGGGCACCCTGCACACATTTCAGGAACAGGCCCATGAACCAGACACTCACCCGTGAACGCCAACAGATCCATTTCTTCGCCTACCTGGTGGGCACCGGCATCCATCTGGCTTCGTGGCGCCACGAAACAGCATTTCCGCAGGCAAGCATCGACTTCGCACATCAAGTGCAGCTCGCCAAGACCGCGGAGAAGGCCAAGTTTGATGCCATCTTCCTTGGCGACTCCCTGGCGATCGACGAGACCTCCAACCCCGGCATCCTCAACCGCTTCGACCCCATAGGCCTTGTCACGGCTCTTGGCGCGGTCACCCGCAACATCGGCCTCATCGCCACGTCCTCCACCTCCTATGACGAGCCCTTCAACTTTGCCCGTGCAGCCCTCACCGCGGACCACATCAGCGGCGGTCGCATCGGCTGGAACATCGTGACCACGCGTGACCTCACCAACAGCACGGCAGGCAACTTCAGTGCTGATGAGCACTTCGACCACAGCCTCCGGTACCGCCGGGCTGAAGAGTTCGTTGAGGTAACCCAGGGACTTTGGAATTCCTGGGACAAGGACGCTTTCCTCTACGACAAGGAAAACGGCACGTTCTTCGACCGCCACAAACTCAGCCGTTTGGACTACAAAGGAGAGTTCTTCAAGGTTGCCGGGCCGCTCAACATCGGGCCTTCTCCGCAGCACTCCCCTTTGCTGGCTCAGGCGGGCACTTCCGTGCCCGGGCAGAAACTGGGTGCGAGGTTCGCCAACGCCCTCTTCGCGAGCCATCCGGATATTCCGCAGGCCCGGAGCTACCGCGCATCGGTCCGTGCCCAGGCAGAGGCCTTCGGCCGGAATCCGGATGAGCTCTACGTTTACCAGGCCATCTCGCCCGTCGTCGCGGACACCCGTAAAGAAGCTCTGGAGCGCATCCGTGAGCTGGACGGCCTCATCACCGATCAACAGGTCCTGGACTTCCTGCAGGAATATTTCTCCGGGCCCGCCCGCGAAGGTACCGTCGACTTCACCGGCCTCGGAGCGGACGCCACGGTGGCCCAGTCCGGCATACCCACGATAGCCCGCCCCCGTAGCGATTTCCGTTCTGCCGGCGAACAGATCCGGGGCCGGGAGGACGAGGTCACCCTCAAGGACCTCTATTCGATCCTCACCGGCGACAAACGCAATCATGACTTCATCGGTACCGCGGAGCACGTGGCAGACTCGCTGGAACGCTGGCACTCGGAGGGCGCCGCGGATGGCTTCAACCTCATGTTCTCACTCCTCCCCCAGGATCTGGAGCGCTTCGCCTCCGGGGTCATTCCCATACTCCAGGCGCGCGGCCTGGCCCGCACAGAGTATTCGGGCACCACGCTCAAATCCCATCTCGGACTCGATCCGCAGCAGAAAGGACAACCATGACCACCACACCAACCGTCGCCACCGGCACCCATGTGATCCGGCAGGCACGCCCCGAAGAGTACGACGCCGTGGGGCAGCTGACGTACGAAGGCTTCGGTCATCATCTTCCCGGCGCGCATCAACCGGACGACGCGCGGCTCAGCCTCCTGCTGGATGCTGCCGCCCGGGCCCGCGAAGGTGTGCTGCTGGTAGCCGAAGACGTCGAAACCGGTCGCCTGGTAGGCACGGCCAGCCTCCTGTCGTTTGGCTCACCTCTGAGCAGGCAGGCTGAAGACGGCGAAGTGGAGCTCAGGCTGTTGGCGGTACTGCCGGAAGCCCGCCGGACCGGTCTTGGCCAAAAACTTCTCGACGAGTCGGCCCGGCTGGCCGCCGCCAGGGGTGCCGCGCGCGTGGTCCTGGACACCGCCGTCGACAATGAACCGTCCCAGCGCCTCTATCGCCGGCTGGGCTACGTCCGCCGGCCCGAGCGGGAGAAGGAACGGCCCGCACCGAAGGTGCAGCTGGTGGTCTACACCTTGGACCTTCCGCCCGTGAGGGGTTAGCTCCCACCCCTTTGGCTCGCGCCAATAACCCCGGGAGCTCACCCCTCGCGTAAAGGTCTTATCAAGAATTGGCCCCTTCCGGCATCACGCCTCGTGCGCGGTGCTATGTTCAGCTCAGATCGACGAGCGTCTGGGAGGGCACCCATGACCACGTTAAGCAGACCACCGGCTGACCCCTCGGCTCCCAGGCCCCGGGGTTGGACATCATTCCGGACGTGGCTCCTGTTTGGGCTGCAGGACAGCAAAGGCCGGCATCCCGGCCCCGGCGTGGTCAGTGCGGCCCACGAGAAGAAGCACCATTGGTGGCAGGTCATGTGCCTGACGGGCGTGGACTACTTCTCCACCCTTGGCTACCAGCCGGCCATCGCTGCCTTGGCCGCGGGCGTGATCTCACCGCTGGCCACCATCGTCCTGGTTGCCGTTACCTTGTTCGGCGCGCTTCCGGTCTACCGGCGCGTGGCAGGGGAAAGTCCCCGCGGCGAGGGCTCCATCGCCATGCTCGAGCGTTTGCTTCCACGCTGGGGAGGCAAACTGCTGGTGCTGGTGCTGCTCGGCTTTGCCGCCACGGACTTCATGATCACCATGACCCTTTCCGCGGCGGATGCCACGGCCCACTTCATCCAGAACCCCGTGATGCCACCCTGGTTGCAGGGCCAGAATGTTCCTGTCACCTTGGTCCTCCTGGCACTCCTGGCCGCAGTTTTCCTCCGTGGTTTCAAGGAGGCGATAGGCGTCGCCGTCGTTCTTGTGGTCCTTTACCTGGGCTTGAATGTGGTGGTGGTCGCCACCACCGTCGTCGAGGTCCTGGCGCATCCCACCGCCGTAGGTGACTGGTGGCAGCTGCTGTGGACATCCCACGGCAACCCGCTCATGGCCGTAGCCATCGCTTGCATTGTCTTTCCGAAACTCGCGTTGGGCCTCTCCGGATTCGAGACGGGTGTCGCCGTGATGCCGCAGGTGCAGGGCGACCCCGATGACACTGAGGCCAAGCCAACAGGCCGCATCCGGGGAACCCGGAGAATGCTGACCACCGCCGCATTGATCATGAGTACGTTCCTCATCACCTCAAGCTTCACTACTGTGGTCCTCATCCCCGAGCGCGAGTTCGAGCCCGGCGGCCAGGCAAACGGCCGTGCCCTCGCGTTCCTCGCCCACGAATACCTGGGCCTGGGTTTTGGCACGGTGTACGACATCAGCACCATCGCCATCCTGTGGTTCGCAGGCGCCTCCGCCATGGCCGGCCTGCTCAACCTCGTACCGCGGTACCTTCCCCGCTACGGCATGGCTCCGGAATGGGCCAAGGCGGTTCGCCCCTTGGTGCTGGTCTTCACGCTGGTGGGGTTCTTCATCACTATCGTCTTCAACGCCGACGTCGACGCCCAGGGCGGTGCCTACGCCACCGGCGTCCTGGTGCTGATGACGTCAGCCGCCGTTGCCGTGACACTGTCCACCCGCCGTCGTGATCAGCGCAAACGCATGATCGGCTTCGGCGCCATCGCCGCCGTGTTCGTCTACACCACGGTGGCCAACGTCGTGGAGCGACCCGAAGGCATCCGGATTGCGGCCGTGTTCATCGCCGGCATCATCGGCATCTCCCTGCTGTCCCGGGTGCGCAGGTCCTTCGAGCTGCACGCCACACAGGTCCACATGGACCGCAACGCCCTGGAATTCATCCTTGACGACGGCACCGAACCCATACGGCTCATCGCGCACGAACCGCTCCGGCTTACGGCGGAGGCCTATCGCTCGAAGCTGGTCTCGGCCATCGAGGTCAGCCACCTCCCCCTCAACTACCACGGCCTGTTCCTTGAAGTGGTGCTGGACGACACTTCGGATTTCGAGACCGAACTGTACGTCAAGGGCATCGAACGGCACGGCTACCGGATCCTTGAGGTGCATGGTCCGGTGGTGGCGAACACCATTGCCTCGGTGCTTTTGCATATCCGTGACGTCACAGGACTGATGCCCCACATATATTTCCGCTGGACTGAGGGCAACCCGATGACCAACCTGTTGCGCTTCCTGTTCCTGGGCGAGGGCGAAATAGCCCCGGTGACCCGCGAGGTCCTCAGGGAGGCCGAACCGGAGGTGAGCCGCCGCCCGTGGGTGCACGTCGGTTGAGCGGCGTCGCCTGTCCCGGGTGGCACCGGCAATACCTGTATGGGCCGTCACTCCCGTAGCGCCGGGGAGTAGCGTTCAGTGGGATAGGTCAACCATGAAAGGAACATCATGACTACCTGGCTCATCACAGGCTGCTCCACCGGTCTCGGCCGCGCACTGGCCCGGGCGGTCCTCGCGAAAGGCGATAACGCCGTCGTGACCGCACGCGACACCGCCACTCTGCAGGACCTCGCCGCGGAATTCCCGACGACGGCACTCGCCGTCCCGCTCGACGTCACCGATCAGTCGCAGGTGGAAGCGGCCGTGCAGCAGGCCGTGGAGCGCTTCGGCGGTGTGGACGTCCTGGTCAACAACGCGGGATACGGCTATCGCGCCGCGATCGAAGAGGGCGCCGACGCGGACGTCAGGACGCTGTTCGATACCAACGTGTTCGGTCCCGTCGCCATGATCAAGGCCGTCCTGCCCGGGATGCGTACCCGGCGTTCGGGTGCGATCGTGAACATCTCCTCGATCGGCGCCCGCATCTGCCCGCCCGGGTCGGGCTATTACTCGGCAACAAAGGCCGCGCTGGAAGGCATTTCCGGTTCCCTGCAGAAGGAACTGGCGCCGTTGGGCATCACAGTCACGGCCGTGGAACCGGGTGGTTTCAGGACGGACTTCGCCGGAAGGTCGCTCACGCAATCCGCAGAAGCCATTGACGACTACGCCCAGACTGCCGGCAAGCGACGCAAGGAAAACGACATGGTGCATGGGACGCAGCAGGGTGATCCGGACAGGGCAGCCCAGGTGATTATCAACGCCGTCGAGGCCGCTGAAACTCCTGGCTTCCTGCTGCTCGGTGAGGACGCCGCCAAGGCCTTTGACGCCGTAGCGGAAGCCCAGCGGGCCGAGGTGGATCGTTGGCGGGAGCTCACTGTCAGCACCGGTTACACGGAGTAACAAGCAACGTGTAATCGGTCACACTTGGCTGGATTCGCTTGTCAATCACGGTGGGCAGCATGAACCATGAATGAGGGAATCCGTTCCCATACAAGCTGAATCAGCAATCCTCACCGACGAGGATGCGGCCCCGGGCGACGAAGCTTGGGGCTGTCACCAGCCTGAGTGAAAGTACTGACAATGACGACACATACTGACTCCATCACGCTGAAAATCTGGGACAAGTCGGCCATCGACCACACCATCGATGCCGCCATCCAGTCCCTTTCCCACCGCGCTGCGGCAGAAAACTGCGGCATTGCCGTGACCCTCAGCGGACCGAAGACCTTTACGGTCAGCCTGAGCCGCTAAGCTGCTCGACAACAAACGCAAGAGGACGACGCCGGGACCTCCCGACGTCGTCCTCTTGCGTTTAAGGCTGCACCTGATCCCGTAGCCGTTTGCGTGACGCTTCAAGCAAACCCTGAGCAAACCTTGATTTTTCCTTGACGCTTTGCCTGCGCGTTTCTTGCGTTGGCGTTGGAACTCTAAGTGAGTCAACGCTTCCAGCTAACGAACGGAGGGATCACAATGCTCACGGAAACCACGGTCCACGCATCAACGGACACCGCTGCCTCACCGGCCCCGGCCACCGCGCCCCGCGGATCCCACCGTGCCGCCGGCGGCGTGGTAACTGTCCTGGTTCCGGCCCACAACGAATCCGCCGGCATCACCGACACACTTGTCTCCCTGAACAACCAGACCCGCCGCCCGGACCGCGTGATCGTGGTGGCCGATAACTGCACCGACGATACCGAGGACCTCGCGGTCGCCCAGGGCGCTGAGGTCATCCGTACGGTGGGAAACAAGGACAAAAAGGCCGGAGCTCTTAACTTCGCCCTCAGCCGGCTGCTGCCCGACGCCGACCCCGAGGACCTCATCCTGGTCCAGGACGCAGACTCCCAGCTCGCCCTTGACTTCATTGAGAACGCCACACAAAACCTGCTCGCCGACGAACTGCTCGGCGCGGTAGGCGGTGTCTTCAGCGGAGGTCCCGGTGGCGGCTTCGTAGGTCACCTCCAGCGCAACGAATACGCCCGCTACGCCCGGGACGTCAAGCGCCTCCACGGCAAGTGCTTGGTAGTCACAGGGACCGCCGCCCTTTTCCGCGTCAAGACTCTTCGCGACGTCGCAGCTGCCCGCCTCGGCGGCACACTCCCTCCCGGAAACGGCAAGGGCGGCATCTACGACACGTCCGTCCTGACAGAGGACAACGAACTCTCCTTCGCCCTGCTGACACTGGGTTACCGGATCGCTTCACCAGCCAACTGCACGCTGGTCACTGAGGTCATGCCCACGTGGCGCGAACTGTGGGCGCAACGGCTCCGGTGGAAGCGGGGCGCGGTGGAGAACTGCGTGCAATACGGATGGACCAAAGTGACCAGGCCCTACTGGGGCCGCCAGTTCCTTTCAATGATCGGCGTCGTAGTGACGCTGGCCTACTTTGGCTCCATCCTCTTCGCGCTCATTTCAGGGATGGGTCTGAACCTCCAGCCCTTCTGGATTGCAGTCACCGGCATCTTCATCCTGGAACGCGTCATCACTGTGCGGTTCCGGGGCTGGAGGCACATGCTGCTGGCCGCAACCATGTACGAAACAGTGATCGACATCTTCCTCCAGGCAGTCCACGCCAAGGCTTACCTGGACGCAGCACTCAACAGAAAGAAAGTTTGGTAATCGACTCATGTACAACAGCCCAGTAACCCCCGCAGCCGGAGCAGCCGCGGCCGGAATGGGATCCGGTACCCTCGCCTTGACCGGAGCAGGCGACCTTTTCTGGTTCGCCCTGGCCGCGTTCGCCATGCTGGCATTGGGGCTCGCGATCAAGAGGATTGTTCCCGTCCGCGCACAGAAGAACCTGCCGTCCGCCTCCTAGGGGATCACCGCGGTGCTTGCTGAAACCCTGGACACTGTGGTGTAGCCGGCTTTGGTTCCGGTGACTCTGACGCTCATGGTGTCCGCTTGGTCTGCGCTCACAAGCTTGTAGTTCTTGGCCGTCGCTCCAGCAATCAAGGTCCCGGAGCGGTACCACTGGTACGTCAGTGCGGTACCGGAAGTCCACGTTCCGGGGTTTGCTGTCAGGGTCGAACCAACTGTGAGCGTACCTGTGATGGTGGGGGTCGGAGCCTGCAAGGTTCCGGCCACCACTGCCGCCGTCGGGGCCGACTCCTTAGTAGCCGTGGCATACCCGGCCAGGCTTCCCGTCACACGCACAGTCAGGCTGGCGCCCTGGTCCGCAGCGGCCAGGGCTCGGGTGGGTCCCGTGGCTCCTGAAATGGCCGTGCCGTTTTTGAACCATTGATACGCCAAGGTTGTTCCGGCAGGCCAGGTGCCCGGGACTGCGGTGAGTGTCGAGCCCACCGCTGCCGTGCCGGTGATAGTCGGAACCGGACCCGTGAGCTGGTTCGCCGGGACAAAGGAGAAGTCCCTGATCGTGACGGTTTCCGGTGCAACATGTGCAGCGTCTCCACCGCCGCCGCCGGTGACCCACAGGTTGAAGTGAATCTGTTCCTTGGCAGGAGTGGGAACAGTGGAGCCTTCCAGGACGGTCCTCTTGAGGAGTGGCCCGTCGTACCCTTCCCCGGCAAACGTCTCAAAGGTCAGCTTGCCCGGCTCCCAGACCATCCGGTGGGTGAGGATGGGGGCATTCGTGACATCGAAGGTGACCGTGTTGTTGCCTTGGCCCGGAGGCAAGGTGGCATCGAACCAGTAACCGTGCCCTTGGGTCACCGGCCAGCTTTCGCCATATGCGGCGCCCCCGCCCCACGCCGACGCTTCACAGAGGTCGATCTCGGTGTAGCCGGGAACGGCATTGGGGTCATAGGTGAATAGGCAGCCCCACACCACTTCCTTTTGGAGTGCGCTGACATCCTTTTCCACCGTGGTGCTGTATGTACCGTAACCGAATCCTTCACGGGTGGACTGGAATTCCGCACCCTTGGGCGCCGAACCTGTCGGGTTGCTTATGGACAGCTTCACGTAGCCGTTGGCATCCGGGTTGCTGACATTGTTGGCATCCCACGTCGCGTTGTACATGGGCGCTCCACCCCAAAAACGCTTCTGCCAATTGAATCCCTTCCAGGCAAAACTGCCCACCGGGCCGGGATCATCTGCCATAGGCGTTGTGTCCGCCGCATGCGATGGTCCTGTGCCGGCAAACATGGACAGGGCAACCGCAGCAATTACGGCTACCCCCATAACTTTTCTTCCCCCACGTGGAAGGAGCCTCACTGACAATGCCATAGCTGTTTCCTCCTGCTGATGCGCCCAGAATGCCAGCGGCTGGTCCCGCTGGCAGCAATACGCTCCTCCCCCCGGAGAACGTACAACTCCTCGATTATCGAGTAGCCGTGGCCTTGCGGGAAGCGAAATTGGTACCCAAGATCCGGGAATTAACATCGATTGGATAACGGCCGCGCTTGGCGGCGTAGCCTTGAGGTGTTCCGACAAATGTGTGCAGCACCTTTACCCCGGGAGGCGACATCACTATCCGCAGCGCAGGAATCCTCCTTTACCGGCGAAATACCGCCGGACAATTGGAGCTTTGGATAGCCCACATGGGTGGGCCCTTTTGGGCGCGGAAAGATCAGCACGCGTGGTCAATTCCCAAGGGCGAATTCTCCGATGACGAAGACGCTTTGGTTGCCGCACGAAGGGAATTCACTGAAGAAATCGGCACTCCGCCGCCATCTGCGGACTACGTTCTGTTGGGTACATTCCGGCAGCCCTCGGGCAAACTGATCACGGCGTTCATCGCGGAAGCCAGTGGTTTTCAGCCCGAAGAGATTGTCAGCAATACATTCCCCATGGAATGGCCCAAAGGCTCTGGCACCATCAAGGACTTTCCCGAAATCGACGACGCCCAATGGCTTGAGGAAGCCGTGGCCCGGACCAAGCTCGTCAAAGGGCAACTGCCAATCGTGGACGCGCTGGTACAACGGCTTGCCGGGGAATCGTCCCAGGCCGGCCCGCAGTATTAGCTAGCCGCTCCTGCGCGCGATGAACTGCCGGATCCACTCGACGGTCCCGGGGTGATCAAGGTGCAGCCCGTGTCCCGCACCCGGTACGCGGACAAGGACCGAACGGGCTATGTGCCCGCGTAGCAGCAGCGCATTGGGCAAGGGAGTCAGTCTGTCTTCGGTGCCATGGAGTATCAAGGTGGGAGCCGTAGTCGCACCCAGTTCGCTCCAGGCATCGTGCTCGCGGCTGGCCCTGAAATGACGCGCCTTGGCCCACGCCGACGCGCGGGAATTGAAGAAAGTGTGGGTCGCCTCGGGGTTGTTCCTGACCCACTCAGAGTCGAAAAAGAGCGGCTCCAGACGGGCGAGGTCGCCACTGACCAGGGCGTCAAGGGCGGCTTTGTCCGGCTCGGCTGCGCTGTCCGGCATGCTCCCGCCACTCGTTGCCGCCAGGATCAGGGTACGAACCCTTTGCGGCTCATCGATGGCCAGCCACTGGCCTATGCGTCCGCCCATTGAATGGCCGTACACGTGTGCTGACTCCGCCCCGGCCGCGCTGAGCACGGCCGCAGCATCGTTGGCGAGACGTCGAGTGGTGTACCGCTCAGCGTCACCCCTCCCACTGTGGCCAATCCCGCGGTGATCAAAGCGGATGACGCGGTAATAGCGCGACAGAAGCTCCGCCGTCGGGCCCCAACCGTCCATGGACGTGGCCTGCCCGGCGATAAGCAGCATGGGTTCGCCTTCGCCCTCCGATGTCCAGGCGAGTTCGACGCCGTCGGCTGCTTCAGCAAAGTTCACGATGCCACTTTATCTTTACCGTGGTGTCACTCCGCGGTGAAGACGTCCTCGATGGCGCAGCCAAAGGTCCGCGCAATGAGGAACGCCAAGGGCAATGACGGGTCGAACTTCTCTCGCTCGATGGAGATGACGGTCTGCCGGGACACTCCGAGCGCGGCGGCCAGATCCGCCTGGGTCCAGTTGCGGCCGGCTCGACGCTCGGCAAGGTTGTTCTTCACTTCAGAGCACGGTGGCGGATGGCCACGTAACGAAGGCCGGCATCCAGCGTACTGAGGCCAACGAGCCCCAGAAGCAGTGGGAGCGCATCAACCTGGAAACGGCCGAAGGCCAGCACCAGCGAAGCAACAATCGTCGCGACCAGCACGTCAATGAAGGCCCCGGCCCCGGCCTGGCGCATCCATTGCAGCTCCACGCTTTGTTCCCCGTTCGGATCCCGGGTGACGGTGTTATTGGAGACGAAAACCCGCACTCCGAGGGACATCGCAGGGTACCCGGAGCATAGCGCCCCGATTCCTGCGGCGGGCCAGAAATCATCCGGGTTTGGGCTCCCACCACCACCGCAACCGTGATTGTCAGGATGGCGCCGAGGATGACGGCCAAGACATAGTGCTGGGCCGGGACCCGCCGGGATGTAAAGGACGCTTTACTCATAGGCAAAGTAAAGCACGCTTTACACCGCGGAACAATGCCCCTGCGCTCCACACAGACAAGGGCTAGCGTTGAAGCATGACTGATTACAGGTACGACGTCGAAGTGCTGCACCTTTTGGTGTCGCCGGCGCACGCCTACTTTGGCCGTGCGCGCGAAGGCGCCGCGGACGTTCCAACTGCCGACGCCGACCACGCTGAGTTGGTTGCCGGCAAGGGGATTGTTGGCGACAGGTTCTTCGGCAAGGCCGCCCACATGGACGCCGCCGTGACGGTGTTCGCCGTTGAGGCACTGGAAGCCATTGCTGCCGAGCTGGACGCCGGGCCTTTCGATCCGCTGCTGACGCGCCGGAACGTCGTGCTGCGGGGAGTGGAACTGGCTCCATTGCTCAGCCACGGATTCACGCTGGAGTCCGGCGGAGATGTGGTGACGCTGAAGGCCGGCAGACCAGCCCATCCTTGCGCCTGGATGGACCAGATGCTCGCCCCGGGTGCCCACAAGGCGATGCGCGGGCGCGGCGGCGTGCGGTGCCAGGTTGTTTCCGGCGGACTGCTGCATCGTGGGCCGGCTGTCCTGACCAGCCCGGTGCCGCTCGACCCGGGCAAGGCGGGCGAGGCAAACGTGCTCCGGCCTTCGAGGCTGCCTTAGCAGGCACGTGCGCTTCCCGACCTTCTTTGGCCGCAGCGTGATCCGAAAACAACCAAATAGCGTTGAAATATGGTGTTTCCGCGTCCAAAGTGGGTCAGGAAGCAACCCATAAGAGGGTCAGGAAGCCACCTGCCCCGCAACCGGAAAGCTCAAACTTCCTCCGACGCCGGCGCCGCAAACTGGGCCTCGTACAACCGGGAGTAGGCCCCACCGGCAGAGAGCAGCTCCGAGTGCGTGCCCTGCTCCACGATCTGCCCGTCCTCCATCACCAGGATCAGGTCGGCGTCGCGGATGGTGGAGAGCCGGTGGGCAATGACGAAGCTGGTCCGGTCCGAGCGGAGGGCATTCATGGCTTTCTGCACCAGCACCTCGGTACGGGTGTCGACGCTGCTCGTGGCTTCGTCCAGGATCAGCACCGATGGCCGGGACAGGAAGGCCCTGGCGATGGTCAGCAATTGCTTCTCGCCGGCTGAGACGTTGCCGCCTTCGTCGTCGAGAACGGTGTCGTAGCCCTCGGGGAGGGACCGGACGAACCTGTCCACATACGTTGCCTGCGCCGCTTCGACGATCTCGGCTTCAGAAGCCGTGGGCCGGCCATAGGCGATGTTGTCGCGGATGGTGCCGCCGAACAGCCACGTGTCCTGGAGGACCATGCCCATCCGCGAGCGCAACTCCTGCCGCGAGATGGAGGCAATGTCGACGCCGTCGAGCGTTATCCGCCCCGAGTCCAGCTCGTAGAAGCGCATCATCAGGTTCACCAGGGTGGTTTTGCCCGCCCCCGTAGGCCCGACGATGGCGATGCTCTGGCCGGGTTCTGCCACCAGGCTGAGGTCCGTGATCAGGGGCTTGTCCGGGGAGTAGCGGAAGGAGACGTTCTCGAACACCAGGCGACCGCGCCCGGCCGAAGCGCCCGAAGGAGCAGGTTCGGGCGACTCTTCGTCCTCGTCCAGGAGATCGAACACACGCTCGGCGGAGGCAACGCCGGATTGCAGCATGTTCGCCATGGATCCGAGCTGCGCCAGGGGCATGGTGAATTGCCGTGAGTACTGGATGAACGCCTGCACATCACCCAATTGCATGGAACCGGAAGCCACCTGCAGGCCGCCAACCACGGCAATGCCCACGTACACCAGGTTTCCGATGAACGTCATGGCCGGCATGATCAGACCGCTGACGAACTGCGCTCCGAAGCTGGCCTGGAACAGCTCACCATTCTTGGCGCGGAACTTCTCCTGGACCTCGTTCTGCCGCCCGAACACCTTCACCAGGGCATGCCCGGTGTAGGTTTCCTCAATCTGGCCGTTGAGCTCACCGGTGTTCTTCCACTGGGCAACGAACAGCCTCTGCGAGCGCTTTGCAATGAGGAGCGTCGTGCCGAGCGTCAGGGGAATGGTCACCAGTGCGATCAGCGCCAGCAAGGGCGAGAGCAGGAACATCATGACCAGCACGCCCAGCACAGTCAGCAGGGACGAGACCACCTGGCTGATCGATTGCTGCAAACTTTGGGAGATGTTGTCAACATCGTTGGTTACCCGGCTCAGCAGTTCACCGCGCTGGATGGAGTCGAAGTAGCGCAGGGGCAGGCGGTGGATTTTTGCTTCGATGCGTTGGCGGAGGCGGTACACAGTCCGCTGCACGACGCCGTTGAGCACGTAGGCCTGCATCCAGCCGAACGCTGAGGCAAGGACGTACAGGGCCAGTGCCCACAGCAGTACGGAGGACAACGCACCAAAGTCGATTCCGACGCCGGGTGTGAGGGTCATGGCGCCCAGCATGTCGGCTTTGCTGTTCTCACCTGAGGCCCGCAGGCCCGCGATGACCTGCTCTTTGGACACCCCGGCGGGCAGTTGCTTGGACACGATGCCGGCGAAGATCAGGTTGGTCCCTTCGCCCAGCAAGCGGGGACCGATCACGGACAGCGCAACGCTGGCCACGGCGAAGACCAGCACCAGGGCCAGCCAGAGCCGTTCCGGATGCAAGGTTCCCAGGAGTCTGCGGGCCGAAGCCTTGAAGTTCGACGCTTTCTCTGCCGGAATGTTCATTCCGGCGAACGGGCCTCCCCTTCCCGGGCCCATTGCGGGGCGCTGGGGTCCGCGGCCGCCGGCTGGAGCGGTGGACGTGCTCATGCTGCCTCCTCCGCTGCCAGCTGGGACGAGACGATTTCGCGGTATGTTTCGGATGTCTCCAACAATTCTTCGTGCGTCCCCTGGCCGACGATCCTGCCGTCGTCGAGCACCAGGATCCGGTCTGCGTCGGCGATGCTGGACACACGCTGGGCGATGATCACCAAGGTGGCGCCGTTGGTATGGCGCTTGAGGGCCTGCCGGAGCCGCGCGTCGGTGGCGGTATCCAGCGAGGAGAAGGAGTCATCAAAAATGTAGAGCTCCGGCTGCTTCACCAGGGCCCGCGCAATGGCGAGCCTTTGACGCTGCCCGCCCGAAACGTTGGTCCCACCCTGGGAGATGGCCGCATCCAGGCCCCCGTCCATGCCGCGTACGAAGTCGTCAGCCTGGGCCACGCGCAGCGCTTGCCACAGTTCGTCTTCGGTGGCGTCCGGTTTGCCGTATTGCAGGTTGCTGCGGACCGTGCCGGAGAACAGGTACGGCCGCTGCGGCACCAATCCGATGTGCCCCCACAGCAGGTCCGGGTGGAGGTCGCGGACGTCCACACCGTCCATCCGGACGGAGCCCGTTGTGGCGTCGAACAACCGGGGCATGAGGTTGACCAGCGTGGTCTTGCCGGCTCCGGTGCTGCCGATGATCGCGGTGGTCTGCCCTGCGCGGGCCGTGAAAGTCAGGCCACTCAGCACGGGCCGCTCGGCACCCGGGTAGGCGAATCCGACGTCGCGCATTTCCAACTCGCCGCGGCGGATGCCGCCGGTGACAGGGTTCGACGGCGGCCGGACACTGGAGTCGGTATCCAGCACCTCCCCGATGCGGTCGGCAGAAACCGACGCGCGCGGGATCATCACGGCCATGAACGTGGCCATCATGACCGACATGAGGATCTGCATGAGGTAGCTCAGGAATGCGATCAGGGTGCCCACTTGCATGGAGCCGTCCTCGATCCGGAAGGACCCGAACCAGATCACTGCCACGCTGGATACGTTCATGACCAGCATGACCACAGGGAACATGAGCGCCATCAAACGGCCGGCCCGCAGCGCGACGTCGGTGACGTCGTCGTTCGCTTTGGCGAACCGGCTGATTTCCATGTCCTCCCGCACGAAAGCCCGCACGACGCGGATGCCGGTGAGTTGCTCGCGCAGGACCCGGTTCACGGCGTCGATCCGCACCTGCATCTTGCGGAACAGGGGAACCATCCGTGTCACGATCAGCCCGACGGCAATCAACAGCACGGGCACGCACACGGCAATCAGCCAGGACAGTTGCGCGTCCTGGCGCACGGCCATGATCACGCCGCCAATGCTCAGCATCGGCGCCGCGACCATGAGCGTGCAGGACATCAGGACCAGCTGTTGGACTTGCTGGACGTCGTTGGTGGACCGGGTGATCAGGGAAGGAGCACCGAACCTGGTGACTTCCTGTTCGGAAAACTCCCCCACCCGGCTGAAGATCGCGTCACGCACGTCGCGGCCCATGCCCATCGCAGCCTTCGCCCCGAAGTAGACGGCAACCACGGCGCACGCGATCTGCAGGAGAGTGATCAGCAGCATCAGCCCGCCCATGCGGAGGATGTAATCGGTATCCCCGGTGGCAACGCCGTGATCGATGATGTCGGCATTGAGCGTCGGCAGGTACAAGGACGCAATCGACTGCGCCAACTGAAAAATGACGACGCCCACCAGCAACCGCTGATGCGGCCGCAGGAAGCGAACCAGTACCTTCCAGAGCATGCTGTCTCCGAGCTTTCGAAGTGAAACCGAAGGCCAGTTTACGTCTGGTTGCTGTGGGCAACTAGAGGGAACCGGGGCGTTGTGGAGGCAACCCGGACAACGCCCCCGGTTCACCTCACTTGCTGATCAGTTCCGAGGCCCGAACGGCATCGAGCTTCCCTGCGAACAACAGTGCTGCGTCGCTCAATTCCCTTTCCGCGAGGTGGCGGCTGCCGTCCACGTCCGTATTCAGGACCGTAGGCGCAAATCGGATGTGGGCGGCGTCCTGGATCCCCACGAAGTTCAGCCAATCGGCAAAATACGTGCTGCTGAAGTCGGCACCGAACATTGCCGGGACCCCTGGGGCGTAGACACCGCTGGTGTGGATGGCCATCGCCAGCTTCCCTTCCATGAGACCGGTGTACCCATGCTCCGGGTGGAAACCGAACTCCAACCGGGCTGGGTGACGATGTCGATCCACTGCTTCAAAGCGTAGGGAATCCCCGAATTCCACATGGGAATGTTGAACACGTAGGCATCCGCCGCCGCGAACTGGTCAAAGACCGACCGTGCCGCTTCCCACGCTGCCATCTGCTCCGGCGTTTGTTCCTGGCCCGTGAAGACCGCCATTTTCGCGGAGGCGGCGACCCGACCGAAAGCCGGCAGTGCATCGTCGTCGAACAGGTTCAGTGTCTCCAGTTCAAAAGTCTCCGGAGCCGCAGACTGGACCGAATCGATGAAGTGACGGGCGAGTCCCAGCGAATCGCTGCTGCCGTAACGGGGAGAGGCGTTGATATGGAGGATGGAGGGCATGGTTTTCCTTTCAAACGGGGGACGTTCCGACCCCTTACTGATCCTCGCCCGGTTCCCCGGCACAGCGTAAGAACGCACTTTTTTGTGCCCAAGGCACGTCGAAGTGCCTGCAATGATTGGGGGTATGACACTCACGGCTGAGCAGACCCGCCAGAAAGCCCGGCACCAGTACAACGCCTCCATGGAGAACTGCCCGGCCCGGCAATTGCTCGAAGCGATCAGCAGCAAATGGGTGACTTTGGTGATGCTGGCGCTGGAAGAGGGACCGCAACGCCACAGCGGGTTACGCAGGCACATTCCGGGGGCCAGCCAGAAAATGCTGACATCGACGCTGCGTTCTTTGGAGCGCGATGGCCTGATCCACAGGGAAGTCACGCCGTCCGTCCCCGTTCGGACCGACTACTGGCTCACGGACCGTGGCCGCTCACTCCTGCCGATTATTTTCGACATGAAGGAATGGGCTGAGGACAACATGGACGCCGTGGCTGCGTCGCGCCGGCTCCACGACGCGGAGCGTGCCCGGGCAACACCGGCCGGCAACCCGGAACCTACTTCTTAAGGCGCAGCTTCAAGGTGTTGGCACTGCCCTTAAGGTACTTGCGCTCCGTTGCGTCTGAAACGGCGGATTCCCTTGCATGCAGCACCCCATAGGTGAAGGCCGCGCTGGCCGTCCCGGGCGCTGAACCAAGGTCCAGCAATTCTCTGCGGGCCAACACGCTGTCCTGGTGGGTACCCAGAACCGATTGGACTTTGTGCGCAGCCTTGCCAAGTTTCGCTGCAGGCTTGCCATGGACGCTCTCTGCGGCCGCCGCCGCGAAACGCAGCTTCTTGGCGGACTTGCGCACGCGGTGCAGGGCTTCCTCGCGTGATTGCCCGACGGCGGCCGATACCGCCGCGTCGTGGCGCTTGCGGAGCCGCTTCACGGCTTTGTTGACGAGCTTCGCGGTGGTCTTCCTTGCCGGTGCGCGCCCCTTTTCCGTCAGGGGCGGCGCTTCGATGAACGCCTCAAGGTCGTCGAGGAGACGGAAGTACCCCGGGCTGGTCAGACGCGTCCGGATGGCGGCCAGTGCAGTATCGGCCCTGATCATCATCCGCTGGTCCAGCTCATCGTGGAGCGGGCCCAGGACCAGGTTTTCCGGCAGCTCATCAAGGGCAACCCGCAGGCGCTCATGCAGGACTTCGGTGTCGCGGTACCGGCCCAGGGTCTCCGCCAAGGATTTCAGCCCGCGTTCCAAGTCATTGACGGGCCCGGGGGCAAAGAGCGGACGATAACTGTGCAGGACCGAGCGTATCCGTCGGGTGAACGCCCGCATTTGATGTACGGAATCGTCACGGCCCAGCCGCACGTGGGCGTCCTGGAGAAGCAGGCCGGCGAGCTGCCGCTGCAAATAGCTGAGCACGGCGTCCGCTGCCCTTTTCTTACCGGCGCCCTTTGCGGCGTCTGGCTTCCGGTCAGCTTTCCCAGCCATGGGCAATTCGCCACCCAAGCCACCCAAGCCACCCAAGGCGGTGGCCAGTTTGGAGCTTCGATGGCTGGGAGTCGCACCTGCTGCGGAAAGCTGGCGGGTCAAGGTAGCCAACAGGGAGTCACCGGTTCCGTCGGAGGCCGCCAGCTCCACCTCCCATTCCCGCCATTCAAGCCGGCGGTCGTCCCCCACCGTGACATGGGCCCGGACCCGGTCATCCACGAAGTCGGCCAAACGCTCGCCCTGGCCTCCGTACAGGGCGTAGCTCATACGATCCGTATGCAGGGTGGCCACTGCGAGGACGGCGTGCGCCCGGGTATAGGCGAGCACTCTGTCCATGAGCTCCACCGGAACGGTATCTGCGCTGCCCAAAGGAGCGTGGATTTCGGTTCGTTTTCCGGGGCCGAGCGGCAGTTTGAGGTGCCAGCCGGCGTCGTGTCCTCCGGTGCGGCGCCGCAGCGTGATTCCGTGACGTGCGAGCGAAAGCCGGCTGGTGTCGAAGTAAGTGGCTTCCAGTGTGTGGCTTACCGGGTCACCGACTCTGCCCACGCCGTCGATGGCGTCCAGCATCGGAAGCGGCGTGGACTCCAGGGCGTCGAATTTCTGTTCTGCCTCTACGCTGCTGGACGTTGCCATGGCTTTCGGTACTCCCCTTCACGGTTACTCCAAGTATGCCGCGAGGGCCGGTCCGTGGAAACGGCCGGCCCTCGCGTGCAGCAAGATTTACAGAGGCGCTCCGCCTGCGTCGTCCACATCGCCACCAGACACTGTTCCGCGCCAGGCGCCGGACTCGTGCCCTTGGGCTTCTATGAACTTCTTGAACTTGTCGAGGTCGGCGCCCACCCGCAGTTCATCCACGCCAAGCGCAGATCCGGCCTTTTCGGCGAGGCCTTCAGGCTCCCAGTCGATGGCCACGTTGACCCGGGTGCGGGCATCCTCGAGGGGCACGAAGCTGACTGTGCCCGAATTCCGCGGCCCGTCAACGCTTGTCCAGCTCACCAATGCGTCAGGAACCTGCTCGATGATCTGGGCGTTGTATTCGCGCTTGACCCCTCCCACGTTGGTGGAGAAGTGCAGGGCCGTGTCATCGATCTGCTTCACGGACTCCACGCCATTCATGAATTCCGGGAAGGATTCGAACTGCGTCCATTGGTTGTAGGCGACAGACACGGGCACGTCCACGTCAATTGACTTGTTCACCGTTGCCATGGGTCTTGCTCCTTCGATCTAGCCTCTGTTTCCAGATTCGGGATTTCCGGCGGCGCACCAACCGGCTGGCTGCTTAACCAGTGGCGCGCCAGTCTAAGCGCGCCAGCCAAAGCTCTTAGCCGGCGTCAAAACTTTCTTCGTCATCATCGTTCGGCGACTCTTCCTGGGGAAGGTCGTTTCCGCTGCCATCGGGCAGTTCTTCAGTGTCATCCGGCACGGATGACTGCTCTGCGTGGGACTGTTCATCGATGCCGCCAAAGCGGCCTGCGCCCGGCTCGCCGGAGCTGTCCGAGTCTTCCGGATTCAAGTGGCTGAGGTTCGGCGCACCGGTACCCTCACCCAATGCAGCCTCGTCGATGTCTTCTTCAACGCGCGGCTGGGCCTGGCCTCCGCCGGCTTCCTGCTCTGCCGTAGGAGTGCCGTAGCCTCCTACTTCCTCTTCGGGTGTGGCGTCCTGCTTGTCCATATGACTAGTCCTTTCCGATGCGGCGAACGTGTTGATGGAACACTTCGAACCTATAAGGATGCTTAGTGGCATGTCCATGCTACGCCAAAATTATCAGTAAACTTAGCAATTCCCTTTTTCGATGGTCTATCGTGTCAGCCGCGCATCGTAGGCGGTGAAGCCGGGCCGCAGCCCAACCCTCTCCGGACCCATCACCGCGATGTCCTTCCACAGCACCAGAAATGACCCCTTGTGCCGCCAACGGAGCAACTGAGCAACAGGCCAAGGCTGGCTGATTTCCTGCCGCTCGTAGCCCAGAAACGACGACGCCGTCCGCGGACTTACCACGATGCCCACCAGCCTGGCCGGGCTAAGGAGCTGGCCTGCTCCCGCATCCAACGCGAACCGGACGTCCGACACCTCGCCCAACCGCTGGCCGGCCCCATCCACTACATCGCTGCCCAACACGTCGCTAAGGTTCATGCCTGCCTCCCGGGATCCGCGCAATGACATGGTTTCGCAGCCACCGCTCAACCCATGAGGCATCCATCGAGTCGGCGCGGACCCCCAGCGACACCACCGTGTCCACGCCCGCCACCACTTTCCACGGAATGCGGATCAAACGGCTCGACGGCGGCCTGCCGCCGAAAATGCGGGTTCCCAGTACCGGCCCGGTGAGCAAAGCCGTGATCTGCGGGGGCGCCGATCCCTCCGGGATCTTCTCATCGGGTTCGGGCCCGCTCAGCTCGATGTCGTCGACTGTGGTGACAGGGACGCCGTCGACGTCCAATATCTGCCTGTCCAACAAGTGCAGCTGGGCGTCGAGCACAAGGCCCGCCGGATAGGGTGCAGCGTGGAGCTGCTGCGGTTGGAAGCGTTTGGGCTTGCTCTTGTTCATGCTCCAGCTCCTGTGGCGATCATCAAGGGGATGGCCGCCAGGGAGGCAACCAGGATGATGAACAGGTAGATCACTCCGGCGATGTTCACCGCGCGGTTGTTGACATGTTTGCCCATGTACTGCGGGTCGTTGGCCACGATGAGTATCGGCAGGTAGGTCAACGGAAGCGCTATCGCCGAGAAAACCACGGAGTATTCAGTCACGAGGATGGGATCAACGCCCGTGGCCAGCACCGCCACCCCGGCCAGCAACACCACGATCATCGACACGTGGAACCGGGCTGCCTGGGCCGGGCGGCGGAACTTGCCCCACGACCATCCAAAGAACTGTGCAAGCGTGTAGCCACTGGACAGCGTCGTCTCCAAGGCCGCCCCGAAAGTCGCTGCCACCACCCCCAGAATCAGCACAGCCAGTGCAAGCTGGCCGCCCGCCTGCGCCACGGGAAGCGCAACCTGCGACAACGAGGTGACGCTGATTCCGGCTGGGAGAAGAACGACGGCGGCACACCCGGCGATCGCAAGGGACAAGAACCCGCCGAGCGGGAAACCGAGAAGGACGTTGAGGCGTGACTGGGCCAGGTCCTTGATCTTCCAGCGCTCCTCCACTGCTCCGGAGGAAAAGAAGAACACCTCATACGGCGTCATCGCAGCTCCGAACAGGGCAATGGCGTAGTACCAGTACACGCCGGCGCCTTCCTGGGCCGGAACGGACGGAGAAAACGCCTGCCCGGCCAGGGCACCCCAATCAGGTTTGAGAAGGAACAGGGCGACGGCGAACACCACCAAGGACAAACCCACAAGTCCTGTGACGTTCTCCATGATGCTGAACTTCACCCGCCAAACCACCAGCCACACGGCCAGCAGCGCAAAAGGAACCCAGAGAATATAGGCCACCCCGCTGGCTAGTTGGAGGGCAAGGGCAATGCCGCCGATTTCGGCGGTTACCGTCATGACATTGATCAGGAAGGACGCACCCAGATTGGCCAACCCGGCCCGGGGTCCAAGCCGCTCCCGAATGACTTCGAAAGTGGCCCTGCCGGAGACTGCAGCCACCCTGCCGGACATATTGGCGAAGAGGCAGATACCCACGACGCCCACCAACACCACCCATGCCAGCGACATGCCGAACCGCGAGCCCACTACGGCGTTCGTCACGAGGTCCCCGATGTCGACAAAGCCCCCGATCG
Organism: Paenarthrobacter sp. CC6; assembly: GCF_040560085.1. Classification (NCBI taxonomy): domain Bacteria; kingdom Bacillati; phylum Actinomycetota; class Actinomycetes; order Micrococcales; family Micrococcaceae; genus Paenarthrobacter; species Paenarthrobacter sp. CC6. Next base: position 99,201 of record NZ_JARDAN010000007.1, read on the forward strand.
CCGTCAGGATGCCGAGTGCAACACCGAGGAGCCGTTTCACTGGATGCCGGCCTTGGTCATCAGACTGTCCAGTTGCTCGGTGGCAACGCGAAGTTCTCCTTGCACGGTGGAAAGCCGGGCTTTCCCTTGCCCGTCGTCAGGACCGTTCGACGATGAAGAAAGGGCATCCCGCGCGTGCAGGAGTGCCCTGGAAATGGAGGAGAAGGCAGCCAGGACATCGTTGCGAAGTACGCGTTCTTCCTGGGTTTGCGCCGTGAGTCCGTGCACCTCGTTCGTGGCCGACTCCACATCGCCCAGCATGTCGTCGGCAGCGGTAGCAGCGGCGGCCGCCGTCGTACTGTCCGAAATCCTGAGATCCACCGCAAGGCTGGCCGCCCGCACGGCCGATGAAACCTCATCAGCCGGCCCTTTCAGGGCGTCGGCTGAGGGTTGCTGCGAACAGCCGGCCAACACGCCGGCAGCAGCCACCAGAAGAGTGAGGAGAACGGTTCGGAGCCGCGGAGATTTACTCATGACGGCTTCGGAATCTCGCACCCACCCTGAGGACTCATGCCCATGTAATTCAGTGGGCCGGCAACAATATTCAGCGCAATGGTTGCCACTTGCGAGCACTGGGCGGGCGGGTCGCTGTAGTAGCCGCGTTGCCCGGCGGCAACTGCCCCTATAACGAGCCAGACGACTACCAATAGCCCGATGATTGAACCGATTCGCATTTCTACCCCAATCGCTAACTGACGACGCTCAGCAATTAGTGACAAACCGTGGTTTTGGGACCCTAAAGGAGCGTGGCGGCGGACCGGATATCTCCCGCCCGCCGCCCCGCTGATCCGATCAATCCGTGGGATTGGTTTCGGTTGTCAGACCGCGGTTGTCCGCTGTCTTTTCATCCTTTTCTTCTGCCGGCCCGGGTGGATTGGCAGATTCGCTGGGACCAGCATCGACGGAGTCATCCTGACTTCCCGACGATGCGTCACCGGCGTCTCCCGGGCCGCTGGTTTCTGGCACCCCCGGCTCCCTGGGAATGGGATGGCCAGGGGTGGTGGTTCCGTCGCGAACCTGGGAAAAACCGGCAACTTCGCTTGGATCAGTTGTCATACGCGCGACCGGCCCCTGCCGACGACCCAACCAATAAGTGCCAGCACCAGCAGGATAATTCCTACCCAAAGCAGGAAACTGAGTGCTTGGTTGAATCCGCCTACAAGAAGCAGGATGATCGCGATTACGCCGGCGATTATCAAGAGTGTGTTCATTGAGCTACGCATCCCTTTCAATAACTGTTGTCTATTCAGGAAGGCGTCCGCTGGTACTCCACACCGTGTGGAGCGCCACCCATGCCAACGGGCACCGGTTGGAGAAATTCATCTCCGTATTTCTTACGTACCCTCAGGGAAAAGGATCCAAACGAATCTTTTGCCCGTCAGTAGTACGTACATAGCATCATGATAGGCGTGCTTCCCTCTTTGGCGAAGCAGTTCGTCAGGAAACTTACTACCGTTTTGCGGAGATGCCCCCGGGACCGCCCTCAGGACGCCCCCGCCGAGCTGTGTGCCGACTCACGGCACAAGTGGCCGCTCCCCTTCGTTGGACAGGAAACGAGGGGAGGCCTCATGCTCATTGTTCTGACAGGAATTGACGGTTCAGGAAAAACGACGGCGGCCCGCGCCCTGGTCGAGTCGGCCCGCGCTGAGGGGCGGGATGCCCTGCTGCTGAGCAATCACGCCGGCCGGAGGCAGTTATCCCTGCTGGCCGAGCGGTTCAGTTTCCCGCTTCCGCCGCGGGTGGCAGATTTCATTGAGACAGGCGTGCGCCTTTTTACCGTGCTCGTCAACCATGCACGCGCCCGGCGGACCGACGGCCTGGTTGTCATGGATCGCCACCTGCATTGCCAGCTTGCGCTCCGGGAAAGCAAGGGCCTGGAACACGGACGACTGCTGCCGTGGCTGCTGCGGATGCTGCCCACCCCGGACCTGGCAGTTCATTTCGACGTCGACCCGCGCCGTGCGCACCAGCGTGTCATGGCACGCGGCATCGATAAAGAAAGCCTGGCCGAACTGCAGGCGTTTCGGGACGCTTACCGCGCTCTCCCTGGGTTCGCTGACTTTGTTGTCGTGGACGCCAACGGCACCCCGGAAGAGGTGCGGGCCCAACTGAACCGGCTCATTGCAGCAACGGAGCCGGCTCCCTTCGCCCACGCAGGCAATGAGGGACGGATAACGTCCTCCTAAGTGGCGCCTTCCCGGATTCATGCGTAGGCAGCATTTGACTTGCTCCCTGGCGCGCTCCGGGTAGGCTCGCCACATGTCCATATCGATGCGGGCAGCGATTGGGGGAAAGTTAATGAGCGCCAAAACCCGGCGAGGGCTCCTTATCTTCATCAGTGGATTCGGGTCCTACATGATCCTCTTATCCACGTTGGGCCCACTGCCATCCCTTCTTCTGGGTCTTGTGGTGGCCGCGGCCACGGTTTACCTGGATGGATGGCTGCGGCCAAGGTTCAGCAAGCACCCTGGCCTGAAGGCCGCGGATGCCCCTTCGGAACCGGACCTGCCACAGTGAGCGGATTGCCGGCTTTGACTTCGAACTCGTCAGTCATCTCTGAGGCGCGGATCGGCCGCAACTCCCGGAAGGTCATCGCAGGCGTTGTGGGGGTGGCCTGCTTGTTCATCATCGCCACGGCGATTCCCAGTGGCGTCCTGTTGATCACCACAGCTCTGGCTATGGCTTTGCTGCTTCTGACCGCTGTGGTTCTCCGCATGACAGTGAGCATCGAAGCCGCAGCCGAAAATCTGGTGCTTCGATGCCGGCCGTTCTACGCCAAGCACATACCGCTGGCAGACATCGTCGACGCCTCACCAGCGCCTGCCAGTTCCATGACCGAGGGCTTCGGCGTCCGGTACTTGGGGCGGAGGACGTGGGGTCTGCTGGTCGGTGGTCCGGCCGTCACTATCGAGCTGCCGAACCGCATCTGGATCGTCTCGACGCCGGAGCCGGAGGCGACAGCAACGGCGGTTCTCGCCCACGCCGGCAAACTAAGGGACGAATAACGTCCCCCTAGGTTCCCAAGAGAGCGTTAGCTTTCGCCTATTTGGGCGCAGCGGGGCGCATCAGCGGCGGGTTCAGCACCGCGCGCGTGGGGTGGCCCGCCGTCGGACGTGCCTCCGGCGCGAGCCTGAACAGCGCAGCCGGGCGGCCGGCGTCGCCCGCTGTCATGCGGCCGGTGTCCTCCAGGAAACCGGGCGTCCCCGTCGCCTTCCGGTGGAAGTTCCGCGGGTCCAGGCGCGTGCCCCAGACGGCTTCGTACACGGCACGAAGTTGGGCGATGGTGAACTCCTCGCCGCAGAAAGCCGCGCCGAGGGGTGAGTATTCGAGTTTCGACTTGGCCCGCTCAAGGGCGTCGTCGAGGATTTTGGCGTGGTCGAAGGCGAGTTCCAGCTCTCCGCTTTGGACTTTCGTCACCGGATACCACGCGGCGTTCTCCGCGTCACTGCCGGCCGCCAGTACCGGGAAGTCCGGTGCCAGGAGGAGGTGCGCGACGGTCAGCACGTCGCCGCGGGGGTCGCGCCCCTTGGGTCCGTAGCTCCCCAATTGTTCGAGGTGCCCGGGAAGGCGCTCGACGCCGGTCTCTTCCGCTAGTTCGCGCACCGCCGCCTCCTGCAGGTCCTCGCCTGCGAGAACGAAGCCGCCCGGCAGCGCGGGTTTGCCCTTGAAGGGTTCGATGAGGCGTGTGATGAGCAGGACGTTCAGCTCGCCGTCGCGCACGGTGAGGGCGACGACGTCGACGGTCACCGGGAAGCGCTGGGGCGCCGGATGGGATTCAGGCATGCAGCAATTCTAGACAAGTTATCGTCATGTTGACAATAATGCGGGAAGCTCCTACTGTTTAGTTATCGTCAAGTTGACGACAATAATTAAAGGAGAATATCATGGCCATCATCAAGCGCTACCCCTGGATCAGCCACTTCCTCGGCAGCCCCACCGGCTATGTCGTCCACCTGCAGAAGGGGACGGTCAAGCACCAGGGAGTGGGCCAGGCATTCTTCTTCCGTCCCGCCAACTCGGTACTGAGCGAAGTTCCCGTGGACGACCAGGAACTCCCCACGCTTTTCCACGCCATTACCCGCGACCACCAGGACGTCAGCGTTCAGGCCAACGTGACCTACCGGTTCATCGATCCAGTAGCCGTGTCCACACGCCTGGACTTCGGATTGCAGACCGCAGGCAAGGCACCGGCCACCGGTCGCGAACAGGTTTCCACCATCATCGGCCAGCTGTGCCAGAGCCACGCGATCGACCAGATCGCTACCACCACACTCGCCGAAGCCTTGGAACGCGGCGTCAGCCAACTCCGGCTGGTTCTCACCGATGCCCTCCGCGCCGATGCAAGGCTCCAGTCCACCGGCATCGAAATCCTCGGCGTGCAGGTCCTGGCCGTCCGGCCCGAAGCCGACGTGGAACGGGCCTTGCAGACACCCGTCCGCGAACAGCTCCAAGCCGAAGCGGACCGTGCGGTCTACGAAAGGCGGGCAGTCGCCGTCGAACGTGAACGCACTATCTCCGAGAACGAGATGGCAAGCCAGATCGAACTGGCGGTCCGCCGCGAGAACCTGGTGGCCCAGGAAGGTGCCAACGCCCGTCGCGCCGCCGAAGAGAAGGCAGCGGCAGGTCTGATCGAGGCCCAGGGATCTGCCGAACGCAAGGGCATCGGCGCCGCGGCTGAAGCCAACCAGATCAGGCTGGTCGGCGAAGCGGCAGCTGCCCGCGAAGCCGCCACCATGGAGGTCTACCGCGGAATGGAACAAGCCACCCTGCTGGCTCTGGCCCTCAAGGATGCAGCAGGCAGCCTGCCGAACATTGGTAACCTCACCATCACCCCGGACCTGCTCAGCGGAGCACTTGCCGGACTGTTCAAGGAACCCGCTGGCACCGCTGAAGTCACCAAGTAAGGATCTGTCATGGCAACCCCTCGCATCGTCCTCGTCCACCGGCGGACCGAACTTCAGGAACTCCTGGACCGGCACGCCACCCGCGGCCAGGCCGAATTCTTCCTCAGCACCCGCGGGCGCAGCATCCAGGACGTTCAGGACCGGCACGACCGCCTCACCGGCGCCCTCGCAACCGTCCGGGAAGCGGTGCCGTCCGACTGGCGGCAGGCCGAAGTTGAACGCGCGGACCTCAGCCGCTTCCTCCTCACGGCGGAGGACATCATCGCAGTCGTAGGGCAGGACGGACTGGTTGCGAACGTCGCCAAGTACCTGAACGGGCAGCCGGTGATCGGCATCGACCCCGAGCCGGGGGCCAACCCCGGCGTCCTTGTCCGTCACACGCCAACGGCCGCCGCTGCACTCCTGGCAGCTGGAGATGTCGGGCGGCTGCGCTGCCAGGACCTCACCACCGTGACGGCAACGCTCGACGACGGCCAGCAGCTTTCGGCGCTTAACGAAGTTTTCGTCGGGCACGCCTCGCACCAGTCGGCGAAGTACTCGCTCGCCGCGCCGAGCTTCACGCAGGCCGGCGGACAGACCGAGCGGCAGTCGTCGTCGGGCCTCATTGTTTCCACCGGAACCGGGGCCACCGGATGGTGCGCGTCCATCGCCTTGGAACGTGGCGGGCGGGCCCTGCCCGCCCCTAGGGATCCGCTCCTCGCCTGGTTCGTTCGCGAAGCCTGGCCATCACCGGTCACCGGGGCTTCTTTGACCGAAGGCGTGCTGGAAGCCGGAGAAGTGCTGCGCATTACCGTGGCATCCGACCAGCTGGTGGTGTTCGGGGATGGCATGGAGGACGACCGGTTGACGGCTTCCTGGGGGCAGGAGATCACGGTGCAGTTGGGGCAACGGCCCCTGCGGTTGGTTGTTTAGGTTTGGGCGGGCCGAAGCCAACAATGATCATGGGAAAGCACCGCATCAACGGTTAATCCAGTCAATGTAGTATGTGGTTTGGCGTCGCTCTTCATGCCAATCACGCCTATGAATCCCACAGAGACAAAGGAGCTTCCGTGAGCCACGCCCCGCAGGCACTGAACCACGCTCCGGCGTCGGAAAGCCGCCATAGCAGTGCCGCCCGCGAGGCTGCAGTAGCCTTGTCGATCGGCTTCCTTGCCGCAGCGCTCGGCCTCACCCCGTGGTGGATTACCGGCGCGAAGCTCCCCCTGCAGAACCTCTGGGCCAACCAGGTCATGCCGGATCAGATGCCTTTGGCGCTGCTGCCCCTTAGCCAATACGAAGTCCTGACCCTGATCGCACTCCTGACCACCGGAGGAGCAGCCGCCGGACTGGTGATCAGGCTCTGGAAGCCCGTTCACCGAGGGGTAGCGACGTGGTGTGCGGTGGGCGGTGTCCTGATGGTCCAGGTTGTAGCAACGGTCCAGTCGTTCACGGCACTGAACAACGGCCTCGCTGGAGGAAAGCTCACGGACTACTACTACTTTGGCCTCCTCGCCGGCGTCATCTCCTCGCTGGCTGCCTCCCTTGTGGCGCTTCTCCTGATCGCAGCAAAGACGCGGGCCATCGCAACCTTGGGTATAGGACTCATGGCCGTCCCCTTTACGTCCTGGGCTGTGGCGTGGGCAGTCGGTGTCGCAGGGCGGCAGAACCTGCCCATCCAAGTACCGGCCATCGCCCATTGGGTTCCCGCTGTCCTGGTGGGTTGCGCGCTGGCTTGGTGCGGGCTCAAACCTACCCGCCGTGTAGTGGTGTGGGTGTTGAACCTTGTTTTTCTGTGGGTTATCCCGGCGGTTTTCACAGCTGTCCAGTCGGTTCTGGGGACCCGGGTCATTGCCGGCGATATCCCTGAGATGGTGCTCATGGGCCAGCAGGTCCTGACCGCAGCGTTGGGGCCCGACGGCGGTGCCGGTCCAACAGTGTTGTTGGCCTTGGTTATCGGCCTGGTAGGCGTCGCCGTCCGGACCATCGCCGCACGACAGGCCGCTGGCAAGCAGTAGGTCAATACCCACTGCTTCAAGAATCAACCGTTGTCCCTCGCAGAACCCCGGGGTAGGGTGACCGAACCGTTCGCCCACATCATCGTCTGGGAAAGTTCTGGGAGAAACCATGACACATGTGAGACGTCAGCTGGCCGCTGTCGCAGCAGCCTTCGCACTCGGCGCAACGAGCGTGGGGATAGCAAGCCCGGCTTCCGCCGATCCTCGTGAAACCGAGAAAACAGCTACGGCCACCGGATATGGCGGAGCTGTCAGCACCGTGGATCCGGAAGCCTCGGCAGCAGCGATTGAGGTCCTGAAAAAGGGCGGCAACGCAGCCGATGCCGCCGTCGCCGCTGCCGCGACCCTGGGAGTCACCGAACCGTACAGTGCCGGCATAGGAGGCGGCGGATACTTCGTGTTCTACGACGCCAGGACCGGAAAAGTCGGCACGATTGACGGCCGCGAAACTGCTCCGGCGGCGATGCCGAACGATGCATTCATTGACCCCGTCACAGGGAAGCCCTACCCCTTCACCCCGCAGCTGGTGACAAGCGGCGTCTCCGTCGGCGTCCCCGGCACTCCGGCCACGTGGGAACGCGCCCTGGAACGGTGGGGCACCATGGACCTGGGTGACGCGCTGAAGCCAGCCATCAAGGTGGCAACCCGGGGCTTCGTGGTGGACGAAACCTTCCGCCAGCAAACCAAGGACAACCAGGCACGATTCAGCAACTTCACCTCGACCAAGGACCTGTTCCTCCCCGGAGGCCAGGCTCCCGCCGTCGGAAGCGTCTTCCAGAACCACGACCTCGCGGCGACCTATCGGCTGCTTGCCAAGGAAGGCACGGACGCCTTCTATGGCGGCAAGCTGGCTACGGAAATCGCCGCTACCGTCCAGGCTCCGCCCAAGGTCGCCAAACCGACGCTGCCCGTTCCTGTTGGTTTCATGACAGCCAAGGACTTGGCCGACTACAAGGTGGTGGATCAGGATCCCACCCACATGACCTACCGCGGTTATGACGTTTACGGCATGGCCCCCTCCAGCAGCGGCGGCACCACTGTCGGGGAGGCGCTGAATATCCTGGCGCCGTTCAACCTCTCCGAAATGAAAGCAACGGACGCGCTTCACCACTACTTCGAGGCAAGTTCGCTTGCGTTCGCAGATCGCGGCAAATACGTCGGCGATCCTGCGTTCGTGAAGGTTCCGACCCGGGCCCTCCTGGACCCTGCTTTCGGAAAGGAACGCTCTTGCCTGATCGATCCGGCAGCGGCGGCCAAGAAGCCGGTAGCCCCGGGTGACGTCACCAATTACGACGGCGCGTGCCCGACTTCGGCGGCACCGCTCGCCAAAGAATCCGACACCGAGAACATCTCCACCACCAACCTGACCGTTGCGGATAAGTGGGGAAACGTTGTGGAGTACACGCTCACGATTGAGCAGACGGGCGGGTCGGGAATCGTTGTTCCTGGCCGCGGATTCCTGCTGAACAACGAGCTGACTGACTTCAGCACGGTTTACGACGCCGCCGACCCTAACCGTATCCAGCCGGGGAAACGGCCGCGTTCCTCCATGTCTCCCACGATCATCGTGAAGGACGGCGCCCCGTTCCTTGCCCTCGGCTCGCCAGGCGGTTCCACCATCATCACGACTGTGCTCCAGACGATCATCAACCGGGTTGACCTGGGCATGAGCATCTCCGAGGCCCTCGCCGCTCCACGGGCAGCGCCCAGGAACGGAACCACCGTCAGCTCCGAACCAGCGTTCATTGACGCTTATGGGCCGGCGCTGGAGTCCCTGGGACACGATCTGGTTCCGGCCGGTGATGCTTTCACATCTGCGGCTGAGATCGGCGCGGCTACTGCCATTGAATTCGGCGACGGCGGCAAGCTCACCGCCGTATCCGAGCCGACTCGTCGCGGAGGGGGTTCTGCGATGGTGGTCTCCGACCACGGTCAAGGCCCCGGAAAGGGTCCTAAGCCCAAGTAGCTTTCTACCGTCAGAGCGGACCGCGGCATTATCAGCCGCGGTCCGCTCTGCGTTCCAGCCGGGAACGCCAGTAGGCTGTGCAGGCAGCGAGGGCGCAAACGACTCCGGTGGTGAGCGACCAGACGGAGTCGCTGGCACCGGAAATGAAGATGTACAGGGAATAGAATCCCAGGACCATGGCCAGGATTAGCCAGCTCATCGATTTGTTGCTCATGGACGATCCTTTACTTCTGTCTGGCCCTGTTGATTCCGGGCGCACATCCAAAGGTTGAGCTCTTGAATGTCGGCACTTTCGGGGACAACCGCGATGGGCCGGCGCTCCAGAACGCTGAGACCCTCCGCATTGAGCTCTTCTTCGAGGAGTTCGGTGCTCACTAAAGCGATATCACTCGTGTACTCAGACGACCGGTAGGTTCCACACTCGTTGAAGCTGACGTAGCTCATGTTCAGGTGACGTGCGCCGTTAAGGGCATCCCGGCTTTCAACAGTGATCAGGAATGCGTCCTCCCCCAGTTGGGAAATTGTGGTGCCGCCGTTGATGGTTTCCTCCTCGGCGCGGTGATCAGCATTGACCACGGTCATCAGGAAGCGTCCGTCCGGAGCCAAGCCCCGACTCACCTCGCGGAACAGCATTCGCCTGCGGTGCGGCTCAAGGAGTGTGGCATAACTGGCCCCAAGGACGACGCAGCCATACGTTTCCACCAAAGCGGCGCAAGCTGTACCCACCTCTCCCAAAGCCACCTCCCGCCTCAAGGAACGGAGATGCCAAGTGAGGCGGCCTGAACCTGGGGCCACTTCAAGGATCGGCCCATGGGTTTCACCAACCGCGGCCATGATCTCGGGAATCTCCGTCAGGTCCTTGGAGAGGATGTGGTCATAAAGGCGGCATCCATGGATCTCCTGCTGGTCTCTGGGACGGCTTCCGCCTTCCAAGGCCTGCAGGACAGGATCAATGGCCCGTTCCGGTGTGGTTGTCATCTGTGACCTTCCCCCAGTTTCGGCGTGTTCGTTCTTGGAATCGACACTACGTGCGGCCGGGGGCGCCACAGGGCGGAACGGCAAAACTAGGTGGTGAATCGGACGAAATTAGGGGCTGTTTGGGTTCGTCTAGGTGGTGTAACGAGCCTCGTCTAGGTGGCCCAAGCCCTTCAGACGTGCAAACCCTCGGCGCCGGTCAAATGTCCGTGCGCCGAGGGCTCATCGCCAGGATGCCTACGGGGTCTTACCGCCAGACGGCTTCCTGACTTTTCGGGAAAGCCAGATTTCGTTGGCCGCAAAGGGGATGAGAGCAATGAGCGGTATTGCGACGCCGTGCCAAAACGGAACCATAGAGAACACGAGCGGCACGAATGAAGCAACGAAAATTGCTGGATGAACGTACCTGTACCATTTCATGGTTTCTCCCTGGTCAGCAGCGCCTCTGCTACCAGCAGTCCCGCGCTGGCATAGTCGCAAGGCCACCCCGAGGGTTGTACAAGGGAACGCCGTAACAGGTGTTGCTATTGATGTACGAAGGCCCCCATACGGAAGCGACAGCATCCACTACGCCCTTGACGCCGGCAATACCGACAACGGTACAGATCTGGCTAACAATCTTAGACAGCGCTCCGGAAAGCCGCGTGAAGGTACATCCAGCCCATGCCCCACCAGCCCCAAGTGCGACTGAAATGGAGCTGAAGGCCTTTATCTCCGCGCCCCAGACGGCGAGCACCGGCCACGGAATCCACTGGATACTTGGATCCGCCTTTACCGGGTAAGCCGTAGAGGCATCATGGGCAATTGTTTGGACGAGCTCCGAACCTGACAGGGAGAACGACGTGGGAACCTTCGCCCCATTGGCATCGTATGCCCACGGAACTTGGACAAGACCCAGCGGCTGACCGTCGACGTCGACGATACGAACTGAACCGTCAGTGTTCACTTCTGCTGACGCCCCTGAGGGAAGATCCAAATCGAATCGATACTCATGGGGCGCCGCTTCACCCTCGATGCTGATGATGGACTGACTTCCATACTCAGTTGCGTAGGCGGTGACCGATGCCCCGGGCAGCGCCGTGCTCACCAGGGGAGCATCGTCCCCGTGAAACAGCCCCGCCGGCACTCCACTCAGATCCACGTCTTCGGGAAGCGAAGGAGTTCCGGGAAGCGATACCGAGATGCTGTCTCGCGATTGTTCATCGGTTGTAACTATTTCTGTGCCCGCAACTGGTACGGTCGCGATGGGTGATTCGGCATCGCCGCTCAAGGCATTCGCCCGGGTGTATTCGATCGCGCGCGAACCATCCCGGTGGTCATCCGCCACGGCAGGACCCAGACCGGCCGCCAGGAGGCAGGCGCTCACTGTCGTGGTCAGGACCACCCTCGCGGACATCAAGAGATTCTTCTTCAAAATTTCCTCCGATGTAATTGGATACTTTGCATCCAAATTTGGTTGCGGTGAACACCGCACCTATCGGCATCTAACTGAACGAAAATGCTTGCACAGGATCGAAATTCAAAATTAGGTAGCGAAATCTATCAAATTAGGTGGTGATATGTGGTCATCTAGGTGGTGATCCGCAGTCGTCTAGGTGGTGATACAGCTACCCGTTGCGCACCATCATGGGGCGCCCTTGTCGGCAGGCTGGTGACCGCTCCACCACCTCGACGGCTCTGACCGACACTCATTTTTGACCTGGCGAGCACCTATAGGCAGCCAAACTGCCACTCAATTCCTGTATCTTCTGCTCGTGAGCGCTGTTGATTGATGCATCCTGGCCAGATGAAGTTATTGACCCTTACGGCGGCCGCGGCGCTACTCGTTACTTCCGTTATCGCGTTCTTCAGTAATCCATTGATGGCCTGGCTGGCCTTGGCCGCTGCCGTTGGCATGGTTGCGACCTACGTGGCCCACAAACGGCAGCCCTTCATCGCTCCTGGACCGAGGCAACGGAAAGGATTGGCGTGGCGGACGTCGGCGTTGTGGTTGAAGAGCCGACGGTCGGCGGCGACGGACGCGTTTGTTGCCGCACGTCTCGTTGAATCAGATCCGTCGAAAGAACGAGAGGGGTCGCACACTGGCGATTCTGGCCCTCGTAGTCGGCTATGGACTTGCCACCTGGGCCCTGCTCAACGTGGTCACGTATATCCCTGTCGCTCTGCAGCAGATGGCCCAGTAACGCAGCCAGACTCGACCGGTGGCTGAAGGAATGTCTCAGCCATCCCCAGTGCGCGCAGCCCTCTTCAACTCAGCGATGCGCAGTCGTAAGAAGATAATGGTCAAGACCAAGGCATACACCGCCAGGACGGCCACCACGATCATGAAGACGGCGTAAAGAATTCCGATAATTCCAAAAGCCGGACTCAAGTTCATTGCTCCCCCAAGAAGTCGTTAGACCCAATGCTAGGCAGACCATCGGCAATTTTCCTGGACGTTGGATGGTGTGCCAGATTTGTTGCCCAGCACCGACGGATGACAGGTGTACGGCAGCCGCTCGAAAACCCATTCTGTATCGACCCAGGGATTTGCTTGCTTCGATCAAGGATGAAAGATGGTGAGCATGACTCACGACCCGTGGGAGTGCACTGAACTGCAGGAGCCTCCACAGGATTGGATACTGGCTACGGAGAATGGCTGGGGCGCCCTAATCGCCTGGGCCGCCGGTCCTGGCAACGTTGCGAGAATACTCGCAGCATCCGGTGACCGTAACGGTTCCATTGCCCGTCGCCTGCCTGGGGGCGAAGAACAGAGACAGCAATTCCCGCTGACAGAAGCGGATCTGTCATCCATCGACGATGACGTCGATGCCTATCTGGCCGACGCGGGAATCCCGTCAAGACCCCGCGGATTCTACTGGTTCATCCGTCGTCCGTCCGGCGTCGACCTTGACGACGATACGTTTTGGGGTGCCATCTGGGATGCCACAACTGCGCGACTTCCGGTCGATGGACTACGTCCGTCCACAATGGCAGGTCCCGCGAAGGAGGCCATGGCTAGCTTTTACCGGGGCTGAGACCCAGCGCGTTCAGATCGGCCCAAGGTCCCTATGCAAGACCCCGAGGGGGCGGCGACCGCAAATGCTCGTGGCATAGAATCGCCGTGAGGGCGAAGCAAAGCGCCGAAAATTCGGCACCGCTGATGGGGGAAGAGGTCAGAAATGTTCGGTTCTAAGAAGAAGCTCAACGGTCTGGTGGAGCATCTCAGGCCGGACCTGAGTCGGGAGTCCCTCGGCGTCGGCCCCAATTTCCCGGGCGTCGCCCCGAACCCGCTCCTCAGCGGTGAAGCGCGGAGGCGCAATGCGGAACTGCGCAACGGGACGCTGGCGCTTGGTGTTCTCGTTGACTGGCGCGAGGTCAACAGCAACCCGCGCGTTGTCCTGATGCTCGACGTGGAGACCGCCGACGGCATCTCGTTCCGCGGTATCGCAGACGAAAGCCTGACGATCACCGCCCTCACCCGGCTCGCTCCGGGACAGACATTGCCAGTGCGCTACCGGCCAGCCGTCATTGACCACTACGTTGCACTTGCCACGGACGCGAACCCCGCCGACGTGCAGCAGCTTTCTGACGTGATCGCGAGCCGCAAGCGGACCTGATGGGTAGCCGCAAAGCCGCCAAGCGAAGGACCCGTGCGCCAGCGGCCCCAGACGTCAGCGACCGATAGTCTTATCTCGACTGGGAATCGCCCGGCTGAAAAAGTAGACCCAATGGGGGAAATAGAGTGAAGAAGTTTGCGCTGCAGAGCGTCGGAATGTCGGCGTTGGTAGTGATGGCACTGACCGGATGTGGTGGGTCGACCGGCTCCACTGGTAGCGCTTCGCAAGAGGCTACGGCGTCACCCACGCCCACCGCTGCCAAGCAGTACACCAACGACGAGCTCGTTGAACTGGTCAAGCAGATCAAGCCGAAGTCAGGCAAGGAATTGACCATTGCTTCCAGCGAGGAACTCGCCCAAGAGAACCCCATGAAGGCGCTCATGAGCATGTTCACCATCGAACCGGCTGAGTGCAAGGACCTCGCAACGCTGGGTGGCAGTGAGACCCTCGCCGGTTCAACCACCGCTGCCGGCGCAGATCTGGACGCTGCATCAGGGGTCATGACAATGGTGACCCTTACGTCCGGGCTCGATAAGCAGAAGCTTCAGGACAGCATCGATAAGAGCGGTGTCCAGGCAGAGAAGTGCTCGAAGATGACGCTGTCCATGTCCGGTCAATCGATGAACGTCGCCACTGAAAAGTTCGACGGCATCAACACGGTCCCCGGAACTGTGGCCTACAAGACCGAAATGTCCACAGCCAGCGGCGCGGCACAAACCACCTACATGGCATACGCCATCAAGGAGGGCGTGCTGATCTCCGCTACGGCGTCCGGCAAAGGCGCTGATGCCAACGGCGTTGCCACGGCCAGCGACCTCATGGAGCAGGCAGCAGCACTGATCAAGTAGCAGCCCGCCCTATCAGGGCCGCGACCCTCAAGGGTCGCGGCCCCTTCCTATTTTCCAGGGGCTGAATTTCCCGGCCCTCCGGATCAAAAAATCAACCCCCGACGCCGGCACGCGCGTTTCGTACTATCGCCGCCAGACGCTTTAGAGAAGTTCCGCGACCTTCCGCGCCGTCTCCTTGGCCGATCCAGGATTCTGCCCGGTAACCAGTTTCCCGTCCGCAATGGCGTAGGAGACGAAGGGGAGCTTGGCCTTCTCATAGCGCGCCCCGCGCTTCTTCATCTCCTCTTCGGCGTTGTACGGCACAAGCTTGTCCACCCGGGCCAGGACTTCTTCCTGCCACGCGAATCCGGTGACCTTCCGGCCCTCCACCAGGAGGCTGCCGTCTGAAAGCCTGGTGTTGAGCAGGCCGCAATATCCGTGGCAGACCGAGGATACGATGCCGCCCTGTTCCCAGATTTCGCGGGTGATCCTCTGCAGGCCCAAGCTGTCGGGGAAGTCGTACATCACCGCATGGCCCCCGGTGAAGTAGATGGCGTCGTAATCCGTGGCCTCAATGCCTTCGGGGCTGGCCGTGTTCTCAAGAAGGGCCATGCGCTCCGGGTCCGCATGCCACGCCTTGGAAGCTCTGTCATAGCTTGGGAACTTCAGTGATCGGGGTTCCAATGGGACCGCTCCGCCCTCAGGACTGACGATGGCTTGCTCGAAACCGTGTTCCTCAAACACCTCCCAGGCGTGAACCAGTTCGGAGAGCCAAAGGCCGGTGGGGTGTGACGGATCGTCGTAGTGGCTGACGTTGGTGACGACGTGGAGGATGCGTTTGGTCATGCTGGTTCTCCTTCTGGCGGCCCGGCGGGGACTTGGCCCGCCGTCGTCTTGCTGTTGTTGAGCGCGAAGATTGCCCCGACCGCCAACTTCACGCGGGCTGCAACGTCGTCGTTGCTTTGGGGCGGCAGTTTGCCGTCCAGGTGCAGGAACGCCAAGCCGTGCGCCATGCTCCACAGAGCGACCGAAAGGCCTGAATTGCCTGGAAAAAGGCGCTCGAACACTCGGTTCAACATGCCATGGAGTTGCCCAGCCGCCTGAACACGTTCGCTGTCGGCCTCGTCGCATTCGTTGCCGAACATCAGCCGGAATACGGCGGGCCGCCTCAAAGCGAACGCCACGTAGGCCACACCTAGAGCCGTGATGACATCCTGTGGCGCCGCAGCCTCCGGCAACCTATCCGAAGCAGCTTCCAGATCTGCCAGGAGGTCACGGAAGCCCTCCACGGCAACAGCGTTATCAAGAGCCTCCCGATCAGCGAAATGCCGGTACGGCGCAGTCGGAGACACCCCCGCGCGGCGGGCCACGGCTCTCAGGGAGAACGGCTCCCCCGCTTCCAGGCTCTCGACGGCGGCAGCGACCAGTGCTGCACGGAGGTCACCGTGATGATAGGGCTTTACTGATGTTGACACTGCTAACTTCGCCTCCTACGCTGATGTAAGCAGTGTACACATAGCGCACTGACACGTCCACGCCGGCGCACAAAGCGCGTACGAAACCGAGGTTGAAAATGCAGACAATATTGGGCGCCAACGGCCAGATCGCAATCGAACTGGCCGAGGAGCTGCACCGTGCCTACACCGAGGACCTGCGGCTTGTCAGCCGGAACCCCCGTAAGGTCAACGAGTCGGATTCGCTGGTCAAGGCAGACCTGCTCGACGCCGAACAGACGGCTGCGGCGGTCAAGGGCAGCGATATCGTCTACTTCACGGCTGGCCTCCCGGCGAACACGGAGCTGTGGGAAGCACAATTTCCCACCATGCTCCGCAACGCATTGGAAGCATCAAGGGCTGCCGGGGCCAAGTTCGTCTACTTCGACAACACCTACATGTACCCCCAGGACGATCGCGTTCAGACCGAAGAAACCTCGTTCGCGCCCGTGGGGCGTAAGGGAAAAGTCCGCGCGGACATGGCATCGATGGTGCTGGAGGAAATGGCCAGGGGCGATATTCCTGTCCTCATCGCCCGGGCACCCGAGTTCTACGGACCGGGCCGCACGCAGAGCTTCACCAATGCGCTCCTCATCGACCGCCTGAAGAAAGGCAAGAAGCCCTTCGTGCCCGTGCGGGACGACCGCGAAAGGACGCTGATCTGGACACCGGACGCCAGCCGGGCTCTCGCTCTTCTGGGCGACACGCCTGACGCTTTCGGGCAGACGTGGCACCTCCCGGTCGATGCGGAGTCACTGACCTACCGGCAGTTCGCCAACATCGCCAACGAGGCGTTCGGACAGGACGCCGGCTACACCGTCGTGCCCCGATGGGTTCTCAACGTCGCAGGACTGCTCTCAGCCCAAGTGCGCGAGTTGCGGGAACTTCTTCCGCGCTACGAACACCACAACCGCTTCAGCTCCTCGAAATTCACCTCACGGTTTCCTGAGTTCGCGGTAACTTCCCCTCGGGACGGCCTGGCAATCATATGCCGCGAAGCCGATTCGTCGCTGCCGGGTTCAGACTAAGGCGCCCAGTACCTGCTACATCTGGAACGGTGGTCGAGGAAGGCGGCAAAGCTGGTGGTTGCGTCATCGCATGAAAGTGACCCGTCGAAAGCGCCGCAGTATCGTCGTCTTCCTAGCTGGATTTATCTCTTTCGCTATGTTCTGGCCGGCCTTCGGCGTATTGCCTTCGCTCGGCATCGGGTTCGCAGCAGCAGCAGCCGCTATGGCAATTGATGCTGGAATAGCTTCTCGCCGCAATTCGCGACGGGCTTAGTTACTGCCTGGGCTCCCCTTGATGCTCCAACGCGGGTCCTGAATGTGGGACCTCTTGAATTTAGGTGATACCCGCAGAACCGGCAGAAAATTCGACTCAGGATCGTACGTTGGGCTTAATAAAAGATGTCCAGGGCTGGTTGAGACATGTTTTATTAAGGCCGTCTGGCCCAACGGTCCGTGCCGCGGCGTCTGCGTTACGGACGCCCGTTTCCCGGCAGGGAACGACTTCAACCGTCTTTCTCTAGATAACTCCGACGACAGAGGAGTCTCGGTCGTTGATCTCGCCCATAGATCGAACCCCCGTCACCACACTCCTGTTCCGCGCCGACTCCTCGACGGCGGCCAGCACCCGCTGGATCTGCAGCCCGTCATCGAACGACGGCGACGGCTGGCTTCCGTCGCGAACGGCAAGCAGGAAGTCGCGCACCTGGTGCGTGAACGTGTGCTCCCAGCCGATGATGTGCCCTTGCGGCCACCACGCCTCGAGGTACGGATGCTCGGGCTCGTTGACCAGGATCCGCCGGAAGCCCTGTTCCCGCACAGGCAGCGTAGCGTCCAGGAAGCCAAGTTCGTTCAGGTTCTCCAGATCAAACGTCAGCGAACCCGAAGACCCGTAGATCTCTACCTTCAAAGAGTTCTTCTGTCCCGTAGCCACTCGTGACGCTTCTACGGAGGCACTCACGCCGCCGGTCAGGCCCAAAGTGGCCCACGCGGCGTCGTCGACTGTCACTTTCTCCAGCCCAGCGGCACCGGGGCGTTCGGTCACAAAGGTCCGCAGCGTGCCCGTCACCTCGGTGACGGTTTGGCCCGTGAGGTGCTGGACCTGGTCGATGGCGTGCGAGGCGATATCGCCCAGCGCTCCGGACCCGGCCGTCTCCTTGCGGAGCCGCCAGCTCATGGGGGTTTCGACGTCGGAAAGCCAGTCCTGCAGGTAGGCGGCACGGACGTGCCGCACGGTTCCAAGACGCCCTTCGGCAATCAGTTCCCGGGCCAATGCAAGTGCAGGAACGCGGCGGTAGTTGAAGCCGATCATCGATTGCACACCCCGGCCCCGCGCCGAAGCTGCAGCGGTAGCCATCAACTCGGCCTCTTCCAGAGTGTTGGCCAGCGGTTTCTCCACGAGCACGTGCTTCCCGGCGGCCAGAGCTTCCAAAGCGATCTCCGCGTGCATCCAACCGGGCGCGCAGATATCCACAATGTCGATGTCGTCCCGCGCTATCACGGAACGCCAGTCCGTGGCTGACTCGGCCCAACCGTACTTGGCAGCGGCCTCGGCCACCGCCGAGGCGTCCCGACCAACCAGCACTTTCTGCTCGAAGGCCGGGACTTCGAAGAAGCTGGCCACGTTCCGCCACGCGTTCGAGTGGGCCTTCCCCATGAAGGCGTAACCGATGGCGGCCACGCCCAATGGACGGCCACTAGGAAGAGGAGTGTTCATCGTCTTTAGGCCTCGAACCAGCCCCGTGCAGGGTTGGAAACCTCGGGTGACTCCCGGAAGACGCCCGGCTGGGCCACCCAGCCGACACCGTTGGCGATGACCTTCTGGATCTGTGGCTGGTGGTACACCGGGTATTCCTGGTCGCCGGGGCTGAAGTAGAAGATCCGGCCCTTGCCCCGGGAGAACGTCACGCCGGAACGGAACACCTCTCCCCCGGTGAACGAGCTGATGAAGATCAGGTCATCGGGCTCCGGGATGTCGAACAGTTCGCCGTACATTTCCTGCTGCGGAATAACAATCGGGCTCTCAATGCCGGCTGCGATCGGGTGCGACGGCTTGACCGTCCACACCAGCTCGCGTTCGCCCTCGTTACGCCACTTCAGCGAGCAGGTGGTTCCCAGCAAGCGGGTGAAGATCTTGGCGAAGTGCCCGGAGTGGAGCACCACAAGGCCCATGCCGCCGAGCACGTGGCGCTGCACGCGTTCCACTACTTCGTCAGCAACTTCCCCATGCGCAATGTGCCCCCACCACAGCAGCACGTCAGTCTGCTCCAGCACCTCTTCGGAGAGTCCATGCTCGGGATCGGCGAGTGTCGCCGTCGTGATTTCGGAGTCCGGGTAGAAGCCGCGCAGCCCGGCGGCGATGGCGCCGTGGATCCCTTCGGGGTACATCTCGCCGATGGTTGCGGGCTCGTTACGGGCCTCGTGGACAGCTTCGTTCCAGACGACAATCTTCAATTTCGCATCAGACATTTCAGAGCACCACTTCACGTTGTTCAAGGGCGGATTTGTAGCAGGCATCGAGCACCAGGGCCCGGCTGAGGGCGAGCGAACCGTCGTGGCTTCCCCACACGGTCTCGCCGCCGCGCACAGCGGCGATGAAGTCGTCGACGACGGCCTGGTGGGCTCGCCCGGGTTCGGCCACCACTTCGAAGTCCGCGTTTTCGCCGTCCTTTTCGGTGAAGACGTGGACGTCCGCTACCGGGTTCTCGGAGGCGCCGACCGAGCGCAAGTCCGCGCCGCCGTCGGTCCCGTAAACAGTGAAGTCCATAAGGTCCCGCTCGTCGCGGTACGTGGCCCAACCGGCTTCCAGGATCAGGGTGCCGCCGCCTTCCAGCCGGATGAATGCGGAGGCGAAGTCTTCCACTTCAAACTTGTGGCTGGAGTTCGACGCCGTGTACCGGGCGTTGCCGCCGAGGCCACGCGGGCCGAGTTCGGAATGGGTCGACGCGGAAACGGCCAGCACCTTGGGCTCGCCGAGGAGGTGCAGCGAGTAGTCCAGGACGTGCACGCCGATGTCAGCAAGCGGCCCGCCGCCGGCGAGTTCCGGGTTGGTGAACCAGCTGCCCAGCATCGGAATGCCCTGCCTGCGCAGCCACGACGCCTTAGCGTAGTACGGGCGACCTAGCGTCCCGGCGTCGATCACTTCCTTGAGTGCCTGAATGTCGCCGCGGCGGCGGTGGTTGAACGCGACGTCCAGGACGCGGCCGGCCTTACGGGCGGCGTCCACCATCTGTTGACCCTCGACGGCGTTACGCGCCAACGGCTTTTCGCTCAGCACATGCAGTCCACGCTCGAGCGAGGCAATGGCGATGGGTGCGTGCAGGAACGTCGGCACGGCGACGCTGACGGCGTCGAGGCCTTCCAGCTCGATCATGTCCTCCCAGCGGGCGAACGCGTGGGGAATGCTGTACTCCTCCTTCAGCTGGGCAAGGAGGTCGGCTTCCATGCCCGCGACGGCGACGATCTCGACGCCGTCGATGTTGCTGTACGCCTTGAGGTGCTGCTGGCCGGCCCAACCGATGCCCACAACTCCCACTTTGAGGGTTGTGGACGGGGCCTGCTGCTGAATGCTCACGTTGTTCCTGTTCTTTCCGGGTTTCTGGTTGTGGGTTTGAAAGGCGCTTAGCCCTTGACCGCGCCGGCCGTCATGCCGGACACGATGCGCTTCTGGCACAAGAGCACCAGGATCACCAGCGGCACGGTGATGATCACCGACGCGGCGCTGATGGTGCCGAGGGGTTGGTCGAACTCGCTGGTGCCGCTGAAAAACGCGATCGCGACAGGCACGGGCCGGGCTTCGGGCGAGGTGGTCAGCGTGACGGCCAGGAGGAATTCGTTCCAGACCGAAATGAACACCAGGATCGCCGTCGTCGCCAGGCCGGGGACCGCCAGCGGCAGGATGACCTTGCGGAAGGCGACAAACGGTGTGGCGCCATCCATGTACGCGGACTCCTCAAGTTCACGCGGTATCTCCTTGAAGAAGGACGTCAGCGTGTAGATCGCCAGCGGCAACGCGAACGTCAGCTTCGGAATGATGAGGCCAAGCAACGTGTCGTACAGCCCGATCTCGCGCCAGATGGAGAACATCGGGGCCGCGATGGCGATGGCCGGGAACGTGGTGACCGAGAGGATCAGCGTCAGGATCATCGCCTTGCGGCGCATCTTCAACCGGGCCAGCGCATAGGCGGCAAAGGACGCGAACACCAGCGCCACGGTTGTAGTCACGACGGCGATAATCACCGAATTGCGCAAGGCCAGGAGGAACTCGGGGTTCTGGAAGACCACCAGATAGTTCTCCAGGGTCGGCTGGCTCGGGAAGAGCTCACCTTGGGACAGGCTCGCGCCCTTCTTAAGGGAGGTGTTGACCAGCCAGTAGAACGGGATGAGCGAGAAGCCCATGACGGCCACCACGAACACCCAGACCATGGGGTGCAGTTTCGCTTCCCCACGCAAGCGACGACGTTTCGGCGCCTTGGCGCGCGTGGCGAGTTCCGGCGTCGGGCGTTCAGCAGTCAGCGTGCTCATTGTTCCTCCTTCGCGACGTCGCGGATGTTGCCGCCGGCGAAGCGGACGTAGATGACCGAGACCACCATGACGGTGAGGAAGGTCAGGATGGACAGCGCCGAGCCTTCGCCCACCAGCCGGTTTTCGCGCAGCTGTGTGTAGGCGAGCATGGACATGGATTCGGTGCCGTTGGCTCCGCGGGTGAGGACGAACGGCAGGTCGAAGACTCGTAGGGCGTCCATGGTGCGGAAGATCGCGGCGAGGACGATCGCCGGACGCAGGAGCGGCAGGGTGATGTTGACGAAGGTCTGCCATTTGCTGGCGCCGTCGAGTTCCGCGGCCTCGTACGTTTCGGCGGAGATGACCTGCAGGCCGGCCAGGATGATGAGCGCCGCGAAGGGCGTGGTCTTCCAGACGTCGGCCATGACGATCACGGCCATCGCGTAACCGTGCTCCCCGAGCCAGACGACGTCACCGCCCGGCAGCCCCAGTGTGGAGAGGACGTTGGTGACCAGGCCCATGTTGGGCTGGAACATCGTTTGCCAGGTGATGGCGCTGACCACGGTGATGATCGCGTACGGCAGCAGCACCACGGTGCGCAGGACCGCGCGGCCCTTGAAGGCGAGGTTGAGCAGGAGCGCCATGGCCGTGCCGAGGACGAGTTCCAGGGTGACGGAGAGGCCTGCGAAGAGGAAGGTCTGGCCGAAAGCCGCCCACCATTCCCGGCTTGCGAGGGCGTTGATGTAGTTTTCCAGGCCGACAAAACGGGACAGGCCTGCGGTGCGGACGCTGTACTGGTTCAGCGAGAGCCAGATCGCGTAGCCAATGGGGACTGCCGCCACCAGCGCCATGATCACCAGCGACGGGGCCGTCATGCGGAAGGCGAGCTTCCGTTCGGCCCGGTCGCGGCCGCTTGTCTTCGCTGGGCCGCGGCTTGGCGGGATTGTTTTGAGGGCCATGGCTAGAAGCTCGCCTTGGCGGTGGTGATTTCGTCAGCCATCTTCTTCACGGCTTCCTCGGTGAAGGTGGTGCCGGAGAGGACGGCGTAGACGTTCTTGTAGATCGCCTGCGAGATCTGCGGGTAGACCGGGGAGATCGGGCGCGGCTTGGCACCCTTCACCGAGGCGAGGAGTTCCGTGGCGAACGGCATCTTTTCTAGCACAGCCGCGTCAGAATAGGCGGCCTCGTTGACCGGGGCCTGCGAGTAGTCCATGGCCACGTGCTTCTGCCAGTCCGGGGTGGTGGCGAAGTCGATGAACGCAACAGCTCCGGCCTGGTTGGTGGAGTGCGCCGAGATGGCGAGGTTCCAGCCGCCGAGCACGCCGGAGGCCTTGCCGCCTTCCCATGACGGCAGCGGTGCAACCGCGAAGCTGGACGCCAGCGGTGTTGCGTTCAGCAGGCGGTAGACGTGCGGCCAGTTGCGCTGGTATCCGAAGTCGCCGGACTCGTAGGCGAGGCGGGCCGGGTCTTCGTTGTAGGTGAGGACGGCACGGTCGGCTGAGCCATTCTTGAGGCCGTCGCTCATGAAGTTGAGCACGTCGCGGGTTTCCTTGGAGTCGATCTTGACGTCGCCCTGGTCGTTGAGGACTTCGCCGCCTGCGCTGTAAAGCATTTCGAGGAAGTTCACCGTGAGGCCCTCGTACTGCTTGCCTTGGTAGACGTAGCCGTTGCTTGGCGCCTTGGCGGCTTCGGCGTAGAGCTGCTGCCATGACTCGGGCTTGGCTACCTTGTCCTTCTGGTAATAGATCAAACCGGCGTTGGTGAAGAACGGTGAGCCCCAGTACTTGTCCTGGTATTTGGTGGTTTCCACAGTGGAGGGAATGAGCCGATCCTTGTTGGCCTCCACCAGCTTGGTCTGGTCCAGCAGCCAGCCCTGGGAGGCGAACTCGGA
This sequence comes from Paenarthrobacter sp. CC6, assembly GCF_040560085.1. Lineage (NCBI taxonomy): Bacteria > Bacillati > Actinomycetota > Actinomycetes > Micrococcales > Micrococcaceae > Paenarthrobacter > Paenarthrobacter sp. CC6. The sequence goes on from NZ_JARDAN010000007.1 coordinate 122,396, forward strand.
GGTCCAGATGACGTCCGTGACGAAGAGGTCGCACTCGGTGGACTTGCCCTCGAGCCGCTGCACGATCTGCGTGCGGGCTTCATCCGTGGTGGCGCCGATCTCGGTGTACTTGGCCGTGACCTTGCCGTTCGCCTTGGTGAACGCCTCCGCCGTGCCCTTGTAGATGCCGCTCGCGTCCTTGACGCCGCAGATGTTCACGGCACCGCTGGCATTAGCGCCCGACGCCGGATCGGCAGCTGCCGCTTGTTCCGCACCTTGGGGTGCGGCTCCCCCGCCGCACGCGCTGAGGAGGAGGGCTGCGGCGATTGCGGTAGCCGCGAGGGCTTTGCGTTTTGCGGCCTTGTTCTGGAGCGGGAGAGCAGGTCGGTTCAAGTCCACAAGTGGCTCCTTTGGTGGCTGTGGGTGGCGTTCAGTGCGCGTTTGGGCTGGCCCGCGTGCTGTGGGTGGCTTCTTTGCCGGTGGTTCTTTTTGATTCGTGGAATCGATTCCAAACGTTCCCAAAAGAATCGGCCTTGCGGCCGTGGAATCGATTCCAAAGTAGTGTGACAGGGACCACTGAGGGCTGTCAACCCTCTTTATTTCGTGGAGTCCCGGATGACGAGTTCGTGCGGGAGGAAGGTTCTCCCCTTGCGATGTGAGCCCTCGACGGTCATCCGCTCCAGGAGTTCAGCGAAAGCGACTCGGCCCATTTCGTAGGCCGGCTGCCTGACGGTGGTGAGCTCCGGGACGCACATTTCTGCTTGCGCCGAGTCATCGAAACCTGCCACGGCGATGTCATCCGGAACGCGTAGTCCGGCGTCAGTGAGCTCGCGGACGCATCCGGCTGCGACGACGTCGGTGCCGCAGAAAACGGCATCTGGAAGGTCTTTCGTTTCCAGGAGTTTCTTTGTGAGTGCTCTGCCCGAGTGGAAACCGAAGTTGCCTTCGCCGAACAGGATCTGGTCCGGTTCCAAGCCTGACGCCTTGAGGGCTTGACGGAATCCTTCCTCGCGCAGCCGGCCTGAGCGGGCGCCTCTATGGGCGAGCATGGCCAGCTTCTTGGCGCCCGTGTCGACCAGGTGCTTGGTGATGTCGTAGGCGGCCTGGCGGTCATCGATGGACACTCCGAAGGCTGCCTCGGCGTCGACGATTTCACAGACCTGGATAACGCTCAGTTGTTCGGCGACTGCATTGACATCGTCGTCCGGCATCGTTGGCGAAAAGATCACCAATCCATCGACGGAGCCGTTCCGCAGCATGTCCACGAGCTGCTGCTCACGATCCAGATCCCCGTCGGTGGCTGCGATGAGGCTGACGTAGCCGGAGTCCGCGGCAGCGTCGCCGACACCACGGAACACTTCGCTGATCACCAGGGAGTCCAGGTTTTTGGCGAGGGCCAGGACGCGCATCGTTCTGTCTCGACGGAGATCCCTGGCCGAGGCCAGAGGACGGTAGCTGAGCTCCCTGATTGCAGCGTTGACCTTTTCCTTGGCCGACGCGCTGACGGCCGAACTCCCGTTCAGAACGCGCGACACCGTCCCCACGGACACACCCGCAGTTCTGGCGACGTCCTGAACTGTCGCTCGAGCCATTCGATTTGTCCTTCCGAGACGGCCTCCGTGTGCTTAGGTCGATGCCTGTTTGGGCCCACCGGCGCTCCTCAGCTTAGCCGGAGCAAGGGAAGTACCACCCAGTTGTTGGCGAAACCACTCCAGATAGCTAGATGTACCGGGCACGAAGGTTGGGCGGCTGCTGGGCGGATGGCCCCGATCACAACCTGCGCCCTCGGGTGGTTTCTACCGTGCAGCCATGTCTGGAGGGCATGACAGCGGGCTGATCCCGCTACTTGATCTCAGTCGACTGCGAACGCTCAAAAGGGAATTCCAAAGACACTAATTTCCCTGTATGCAAGATCGGACCCGCAAGAGTCCTCCGGACGTACCGTTCGACCACGCTCAGATATACAGAAGGCCGCTTAGCCAAAGTACCCGGCAATGACAGGTACGGACACACCACGGACGCAATACCTCAGGATGAGCGCATGACATCCCGGACTGCTCTTTGTGAGCAAGTAAGAAGTAGTCGCGGCAGCTACTTGCATTGCTGGGTTATATAGTAAAGCTGAAGTCCGCATCTATCGAGGAGAAGACGGTGACCGGTATCATTGAAGCCGTCGCGATCAAGTCTATTGAAGCCGCAGTTACGGCCGCAGCCAAGAAAGCTGGGGAGCAGTTGTGGACCGGGGTCAACCCCTTCACCAAACGTAACAAGAAAAAGGCTGAAGTGCTTTTGCAATTAATTCAGTCTTTAGATTTTACAGATCAACTCTCACTCATTGGCCTTCTTCAAGATCTGCCTTCAGGTGTTTCACTTGCAAGAATTGAAGAGACCCTGACTTCACTGCCAACCAAAAGCGTTACCCAAGAACTAATCTCCGGCCACCTCGTTCACACGGCACCTAAGAGACTTGCGACGATCCGCGAGAACTTTCAACTCTCACTCTTACAGCAGCTGCAATTGGAGTCATCCCCAGATATTAAGAAGTTCGCTGAAGCTGTTCTTGCTAAACTAGAAAATGCAATAACTCGTATAATAAATGAATACCGCTTGATTGATCCAACTGGTTTTGAGCAAATGCAAACGCTAGCAGCGGCCAGCCTTATAGATGCAACGATGCAAGCTATAGACCGACACAACTCGCTACTCAGCCGCTACGACTCGCCTAGCAATTACCGGCATCTCAAGACATGGATGCAGGATTATCGACATCAAGCGGCCGCGGCGCATGGATTTATAAGCCCGCCAGACCTAGAGCGGAAACGCAAAGTCCCCATGGATTTGCTTTACGTTCCCCCATCTATCCAGTCAAAAAACCTGAATGACGAAGATCAGGAGTGGAACCTAGATGAATTTGCAAATAATATAAACCGCACCGTACTTCTGGGTGACCCCGGCGGAGGAAAATCCACCGCCGCTAGTTATATAGCTTATAAGAATGCCAAAGATGACCGGGCACGACTCCCGTTTATTATTGTTCTGCGGGACTTCGCAAAAGATGACGACATCGAAAAGTCGATCTCTAGCTACATAGAGGAACGCTGCTCTACCCTTTATCAATGCACGCCGCCGGAGGGTGCTATCGAACACCTGCTTCTGAACGGCGAGGCCCTTGTGATCTTTGATGGGCTCGATGAACTGATCGACACGACCAAGCGCCGTGAGGTGACCCAGCGCGTCGAGCTCTTCTCCGAGCGGTATCCCCTCTCGCAGGCACTAGTCACTTCCAGACGAGTCGGTTACGAACAAGCACAGTTGGATCCTTCGACTTTTAGGTCCTATGTCCTCGGTGGCTTCGAAGCGGACGATGTAGCCCTTTATGTTCGCAACTGGTTCATGAGTGTAGAGGCACTTGATGGTGGGGAGCTTGACACGGCCGTCAGCAACTTTATAGATGAGAGTTCGAATGTCCCCGATCTAACTTCAACACCGCTGATGCTGGCACTCCTATGTATCATTTACCTAGGTCAAGGATATATACCAAAGAATCGACCTGCAGTATATGAAAACTGCGCGTTACTTCTCTTCCAGAGATGGGATAGTGACAGAAAGATATTTGTTGAGCTCCGCGCCAGCAATGAAGTGGATGCCGCAATAAAGCACCTCGCATACTGGATGCTGACAGACCAGGCGGGAACCGAAGCTGTAACAGAATCAGATCTTGTTGCTGAAACGTCTGAGTTTTTGGCGAGCACTTTCGAAAATGCAAAAGAACGCACTCTTGCGGCTAAGGAGTTTGTTGAGTTTTGTCGCGGTCGAGCGTGGGTATTCACTGATGCCGGGACAACCAAAGATGGTGAGGCACTCTTTAAGTTCACGCATCGCACATTCATGGAGTACTTCGCCGCTTTTGAACTTACTCGTATAACAGACGGGCCAACGGAGGTCGCAAAGGTTCTTCGACCTCATTTGGCAAAACAAGAATGGGACGTTGTCGCCCAGTTGGCAGTTCAAATATCGAACAAGCACTCAAAAGACGGAGCTACACGCATTTTTGAAGTGCTTCTAAGTGAGAAGCGACGGCGAAGTAATGCCAGTCGCGACAGCATCCATAGCTTCATATGGCGCTGCTTAACGTTCTTGCCCGCCAAGCCTCAAACATTGCGCCGCCTTGTCAATGCCTCTTTAGATTCTTCATATAATTTAAGCATTTCCGGCAAGGCGACGGGAGGTGGGTCACCCTCCATTTTTCGAGCTGTTCAGATACTTCCAGAAATGCGATCCGTTGTCGCGGACGCCCTTCTGGAAGGACTTCAACACTTTTCTCGCGAAGACAATGAGGAGCGCCAAACCTTTGGCCGGCTTCTTCTCGCCTCATGGAGGATGGCAGGTCACCGTCTTGAACCTCAGGGCCATGCTACGGAATGGTGGAAGGCGTGGGCCGACCGTCAAGTCCAAGACAATTTGCAGCTCCTCCTTGAGGAGGGTCCGTGGGAAAAGGACATGTGGCGGATTGCACTACTGCTCGGTCACATAGACATGGATGCTTATCTGGACAAAGCTAAAAATTGGAATGGTCGGCTTCTCGATCCCCTCTTCGAAGCCCAGTCGATCAGCCTGTTTGGAGGTTCCTATTTGGACTGGGCCTCAGTAATTCTCGGAAATAAGGCCTGGACGTCCAACCCAGACCTAAAGCAACGGCGTTTCAGTCAACTTCGCCAGCTTGGCAGGCAACTGGATCCTGCCGCTGAAACACCCTGGTTAAGTATGCCTTTGGAAGCCGACATCTGGATGCACAGGTGGGTCTGGGCGCATGATTCGGAGCAATTCGAAAACGATGATGATGTTGCTTGGGCGGTCTGGGTACTTCTATGCGCCATGCTTGAAGTTAAGGAGCACCTCATAAGAGGGGCCCACCGCTCCTCCGACGGCGCTGATGATTTTACAGACCGGCTCCTCCTGCACCGTTCATCGACCACGCTACCTACTGCAGATGTGTTCAGCAATACGCCCTTCGATAGCTTCGACGGTGAACGTAAGACCTTTAGAGATGCTTGGACGAGCGGTAAGATTCACATTACAGATCGAGCCCAATCGTGATGCTGACGCATACTGTGCGCATACGTATGTTCTGAATGGGGTGCGCCCGGATTCCAGCGGCCCGCGCTTCCCTATGTCAGGTCATATCTAGGTCACTAGACTCCTACACAGGATTTCAAGCTACCTAGGCAAGAGAAAGTATGCTGATGTCGTGCATTGAATCTCAATCCAGTCAATGAATGCGTTCCAGCACCTACTCCAGTCATCAATGAGATCTAAGGTCTCTTGGTAGGAGTAATTGCGGCCTACCTCATCCGCCCTTTGTTCACCATGCGCAATTGCATTGCGGTACCGAACGATCCCATTGATGTCGTCCCATATTCCGTACAACGGAACGGAGGGGTCCCCTAGGTGGAATAGATCACAAACAGTCGATATTTGACTCCGTTTCATAAAGGAACCATCCGAGGGGAAAACTGTCGTCTGAATACTCAAGTGCCGACCGGAGGTAGCCAGCTCCATGAGTTCCTGCCCTTTACCCGTCCACAGATGCTTGCGGTTTGAGTTCAAAAGGCCTTGAATTTTACTACTTGCGGCAACTACCTTGAAGCCAGGCTTGAGGCGTCCGTTCCCCGCCTTCGAACCAGCAACCTGCTCCAGTACTGACGTTACGATCTTCTTGAGCAAATTCTCGTAGGCGGCGAAAACTAACACAATGGCCAGCCCTCGCGTTTCACGAGAAATATCTCCGGTAGTGCCAACCGAAACTTCCCCGGCCACGACCAGATTTTTCGCCGACTGAAGTCTTATTCCAAAGTCAGTCCTATGGAGCGACAAATCAAGCATCGGATTCAAGGAATCGATCACGGCAGTATTCGATGCGTCCTCGCACACGAGGTCGGCTGTTCGTTGCACCGGTGGTGAATGACCTCAGCTCATCAGACGAGATCCACGTCGGATTAGCTACAGGTTCCAACGTAGGTTTCTTTGCCAATGCAAGCGCCGCACCCACCGTGACAGCCTCAAATAGATTAACCGGTGTTGCTCCCTTCCGCGTCTTAAGCCCGTCTGGGAAAGCTCTTCTAAGAAAGGCAAACGTGGTCCCAAATCTTGCTAGATTTTCGTCACTCAGCCCCCCTTCGACCATTTCTGAGGCATATTCATTCAAGAAGTCTTGTACCGAATGATCAAATGAGGTATAGCGATTCAAGAATGCAAAAAATCGTAGGACAAAGTCCTGAGGTGTCCCGTCTTTCCAGCGCCCCTCCGGTAGAACAACAAAGTTCGTGAAATCGGGGGACTGCGAGAGATACGCGAGTTTATCAATAAAATCACCGCGGAACACGCTCTGTCGGATCTCATGCGCTGATAGCACAATGCCACCGGTGTTCAGGCGTTCAAAAAGATCAAACCGCACCTGAAGATCGCTCTTATCGTTGAGAACGATGACTTTCATGGGCCGATCTTCGAGACCTGTCTGGATATCTTTTGGTAAATCAGAAAACGAGAGACCTTCAAAGTCCGTCAACTTTTCCAATTCGGTCAGTCTCGCCGAATGTCCCGTAAGCCCAGCGGCGGCTCGCGCATCGTCGTCGCCAGCGAAGTTCACCAGGCTGAGTAGACGTTGCAAACCGTCCACTACTTCCCAGGAACTTCCGACTGCCGAGTCTGTGTTCGTGGCCATAAAGAGTGGGGGAACAGGGATCCCTAGGAGAACCGATTCGACAAGCCTCGATTGCCGACCGATGGGCCAGCGGAACTGTCGCTGGTATATGGGTGCAATATCGATCCGCCCTCGCGAGACCCGTCGCAGCAGCTCGTCCACTGTGACGTCGTAAGTGTCGAAGTCCACCTGCCGACGCTGTATCTCCAACTGAGCACGCTGCTGCTCGGGCTTCGCTCGGACCAAGGTGGTCTCCTTTCCACCCGAACACAGTATCCCGAGAGGCCACGTCATAACCAAGCGCGTCGGGTCTCGCACTGAAGCGTGGGGCGACATCCACCCTTAACACTGCTGAATTTCTGGCTCCGCCATCCCAGTTAAGCCTTAGTAGAAAGGGCGACCCCGAAGCCAGAACCCGCCACTTGGTATCCCAAACCCCCACTCCCCCACCCACCCCCTTGACTCCCACCCCCGCCTTCCCTAAACTTTTCATAAAGCAGAATCTAAATTCCACAAAGCGGAAACTGAGGCCGACACCAAGGCAGCAGCCAAGCAGCAGGAAGATAGATCAAAGCCCCTCCTCGGAAGGACCTACGATGACGTACACAGTGAACTGCTCCATCCTCCTGACGGAGCTGCCCTTGCTCGAGCGCCCCGCCGCCGCGAAGGCAGCCGGTTTTGACGCCGTCGAGTTCTGGTGGCCCTTCGAGACCTCCGTCCCCAGCGACGCACAAGTAACCGAGTTTGAAACAGCCATCAAGGACGCCGGCGTTCAGCTCACCGGCCTGAACTTCAACGCGGGCAACATGCCGGGCGGTGACCGCGGCCTGGTTTCCTGGAAGGGACGTTGCTCCGAGTTCAAGGACAACATCGATGTCGTAGCCGGCATCGGTGAGCGCCTGGGCTGCAAGGCCTTCAACGCCCTCTACGGCAACCGCCAGGACGAGTTCACCCCTGAAGAGCAGGACGAACTCGCGGCAAAGAACCTCGCCGCAGCAGCAGAAGGCGTCGCCCGCATCGGCGGCACCGTCCTCCTCGAACCGGTCAGCGGCGCACCCAAGTACCCGCTCCTCACCGCCGAAGACGCACTCAAGGTCATCGCCCGCGTCAAGGCAGAATCCGGCGCACAGAACATCAAGCTCCTCGCCGACTTCTACCACCTGGCAGTCAACGGCGACGACGTCGAATCCGTCATCGAGAACCATGCCAAGGACTTCGGCCACATCCAGATCGCCGACAACCCCGGCCGCGGAGCTCCCGGAACCGGCACGCTCCCCCTCGGCGAATGGATCGCCCGCAGCCGCGAACTCGGCTACGACGGCTACATCGGCCTCGAGTACAAGGAACCGCAGGAGACGGCTTTCAGCTGGGCCATCCGCCAGCGCGCCAACGCCAACTAACGACGGCGGCACTCACCAAAGCGGCGGCGCTCACCAAATAGCCCGCACGAGTTAAAACACAGACTTTCAGAAAGAGAACCACAATGAGCAACGTTGCAGTCATCGGCCTCGGAATCATGGGCCTCCCCATGGCCATCAACCTCGTCAAGGCCGGCCACACGGTCACCGGTTTCAATCGCAGCCAGGACAAGATCGACAAGCTCGTCTCCGAAGGCGGCCAGGGTGCCACGAGCATCGCTGACGCAGTCAAGGACGCCGACGTCGTCATCACCATGGTCCCGGACTCCCCCGATGTTGAGGGCGTAGTCAGTGGCAAGGACGGCGTCTTCGCCAACGCGAAGAAGGGCACCCTCTGGATCGACGCATCCAGCATCCGCCCGGACGTCGCAAAGCGCCTCTCGGACGACGCAGTAGCAGCCGGCATCCGCCCGCTCGACGCTCCCGTATCCGGCGGCGAACAGGGCGCCATCGACGCCGTCCTGTCCATCATGGTCGGCGGCGAAGCTGCAGACTTCGAGGCAGCACAGGATGTCCTCAACGCAGTGGGCAAGACCATCGTCCACGTCGGCCCGTCCGGCTCAGGCCAGACCGTCAAGGCAGCCAACCAGCTGATCGTAGCCGTCAACATCCAGGTCCTCGGCGAGGCCATCGCCTTCCTTGAGGCCTACGGCGTAGACACCGACGCAGCACTGAAGGTCCTGGGCGGCGGCTTGGCCGGCTCGAAGGTCCTCGACCAGAAGGGTCAGAAGATGCTCGACCGCAACTTCGACCCCGGCTTCCGCCTGGCCCTCCACCACAAGGACCTCGGCATCGTCACCTCCGCAGCCCGCGAAGCCAACGTCGCTGTCCCGCTCGGCGCCGTCGTCGCACAGCTCGTCGCCGCAACCGTCAACCAGGGCGACGGCGGCCTCGACCACTCGGGCCTCTTCAAGCAGGTCCTCCAGCTCAGCGGCCGGAAGTAACCAGCCCCCACGGCAAATGAGTTTGTGTACAGCTGACGCCCGGAAAACGCCTTCTAGAAGGCGTTATCTGTACACAAACTCGCTTCAGCACACCCAAAAACAGACTTCAAGGAGTACACCATGGCTAAGATGCGCACCGTTGACGCGGCAGTCGCCATCCTGGAAAAGGAAGGCGCCACCGAGGCTTTCGGCCTGCCAGGCGCAGCGATCAACCCCTTCTATTCCGCAATGCGTGCCCACGGCGGCATCCGCCACACGCTGGCCCGCCACGTTGAAGGCGCCAGCCACATGGCTGACGGCTACAGCCGCGCTGCTGATGGCAACATCGGCATCTGCATCGGCACGTCGGGCCCCGCTGGCACGGACATGATCACCGGACTGTACGCAGCCCAGGCTGATTCCATCCCGATCCTCTGCATCACCGGCCAGGCACCCGTTGCCAAGCTGCACAAGGAAGACTTCCAGGCTGTGGACATCGAGTCCATCGCCAAGCCGTTGACCAAGTTCGCCATGACCATCCTGGAGCCGGGCCAGGTTCCCGGGGCGTTCCAGAAGGCGTTCCAGCTGATGCGCTCGGGTCGCCCGGGCCCGGTCCTGCTGGACCTGCCCATCGACGTCCAGATGGCCGAGATCGAGTTCGACATCGACGCCTACGAGCCCCTGCCGGTGGAGAAGCCCAAGGCTTCCCGCAAGCAGCTGGAAAAGGCACTGGACCTGTTGACCGCAGCCAAGCACCCGCTGATCGTTGCCGGTGGCGGCATCATCAACGCCGGCGCTTCCGCTCAGCTGGTTGAACTGGCCGAGATCCTGAACGTTCCCGTAATCCCCACGCTGATGGGCTGGGGCGCCATCCCGGACGACCACCAGCTGATGGCCGGCATGGTTGGCCTGCAGACCTCCCACCGCTATGGCAACGAGACCTTCCTGCAGAGCGACTTCGTGATTGGTATCGGCAACCGTTGGGCCAACCGTCACACCGGCGGCTTGGACACCTACACGGCCGGCCGTAAGTTCGTGCACATCGACATCGAGCCGACGCAGATCGGTCGCGTGTTCTCTCCGGACTTGGGCATTGCGTCCGACGCCGGTGCGGCGCTGGACGGTCTGTTGGAGCTGGCTCGCGAACGCCAGGCAGCTAAGACCCTGCCGGACTACTCGGGTTGGGTTGCCGAGTGCCAGGAGCGCAAGGGTTCCCTGCACCGCAAGACCAACTTCGACAACGTGCCCATCAAGCCGCAGCGTGTGTACCAGGAGATGAACAAGGCCTTCGGCCGCGACACCACCTACGTGTCCACCATTGGCCTGTCGCAGATCGCCGGCGCGCAGATGCTGCACGTGTTCGGCGCCCGCAAGTGGATCAACGCCGGCCAGGCCGGCCCGCTGGGTTGGACCGCTCCGGCAGCACTCGGCGTAGTGAGGGGTACCCCGGACGCCACCGTTGTTGCCCTGTCCGGTGACTACGACTTCCAGTTCATGATCGAGGAACTGGCCGTTGGCGCACAGTTCAACCTGCCGTACATCCACGTTGTGGTGAACAACAGCTACCTGGGCCTGATCCGTCAGAGCCAGCGCGGCTTCAACATGGAACAGAACGTTTCCCTGGCTTTCGAAAACATCAACAGCCCGGAGACAAATGGCTACGGCGTTGACCACATCAAGGTTGCTGAAGGCCTGGGCTGCAAGGCCATCCGCGTTGAGGACCCGAACGACCTGCCCGCCGCTTTCGACAAGGCCAAGGCATTGATGGGCGAGTTCAAGGTTCCCGTGGTGGTTGAAGTGATCCTGGAAAAGATCACCAACATCTCCATGGGCGTTGAGATCAACGGCGTGAACGAGTTCGAAGAGCTGGCAGAGACCGCGGCGGACGCACCCACCGCGATCCTGGCCAAAGCGTAAGTAAGTAAAGGAAGGAGGCACCGGAATGCGTGTTGTCATCGCCCCGGACAAATTCAAGGGCTCGCTGTCCGCGCCCGACGTCGCCGAGCACCTGGCAACAGGCCTGCTGGCAGGCTTCGGCCACGGCATTGAAGCAACACGCATTCCGGTGGCCGACGGCGGCGAAGGAACCATCGACGCCGCCATCGGCTCCGGCTTCACCCGCCGGACCACCACCGTCACCGGCCCGCTCGGCGAGCCTGTGAAGGCCGACTTCGCGGTGCGGGACCAGGAAGCTGTCATCGAAATGGCGGCAGCTTCCGGTCTCGCCCTCCTCCCGGACGGCCCGACGTCGCAGACGGCAAAGACAGCCACCAGCATAGGCACGGGCGAACTCATCCGGGCCGCGCTGGACCTCGGCTGCCGCAAGATCATCCTGGGTGTGGGCGGCAGCGCCAACACCGATGCCGGCGCGGGCGTCCTGCAGGGCCTCGGCGCCGTGTTCCTGGACAAAGACGGCAACGAGCTCCCCGGCGGCGGTGCCGCTCTCGCGGACATCGACGCAATCGACTTCTCCAACTTCGACGTCCGAGTCGAGGCAACGGAGTTCGTGTTGGCGTCCGACGTCGACAATCCCCTTCTGGGGGCCAGCGGAGCCCCAGCCATCTTCGGTCCGCAGAAGGGCGCGACGCCGGACGACGTCACCGAACTGGACGCCGCAGCAAGCCACTTCGTCGACGTCCTCGCAGCCACCACCGGACAACATGCCAAGTACGCCGCTAAGGCAGAAGGCGCTGGAGCCGCAGGCGGCGTTGGCTACATTGCCATCGCGGCACTGAAGGCCGAGCGGCGGCCGGGCATCGACGTCGTGCTTGAATTCACTGAACTCGAGCGCAGGCTCAAGGGCGCCGACCTGGTGATCACCGGAGAAGGCAGCCTGGACGAGCAAAGCCTGCTCGGCAAGACGCCCATGGGTGTCTCGCGGGCGGCACAAAGGGCCGGGGTTCCCGTGATCGCAGTGTGCGGCCGGAGTACCCTGAGCCGGGAACAACTCACGGATGCCGGCTTCCACACGGTCCACGCACTGACCGATCTGGAAAAAGATGTCCAAAAATGTATCGCTGAAGCAGGTCCGTTGCTTGAACAATTAGGTAAGCACATAGGCGTGTACCTGGCGGAACGGACCGAAAACAAGGAGTACCTCAATGTCTGAAGCAATCGGCGCCTATGACCTCGTTATCCGGGGCCAGCGCATCCTGACCACCGCCGGCCTCGCAGCCCGCGAAGTTGGCATCCGCGACGGCGTCATCGTCGCCATCGAACCCCTGGGCAACGGCCTGACGGGCAACGAGGTCATCGAACTCGCAGACGACGAAACCCTCATCCCCGGCCTGGTGGACACCCACGTCCACGTCAACGAGCCCGGCCGCACCGAGTGGGAAGGCTTCGCCTCCGCCACCCGTGCCGCAGCCGCCGGTGGCGTGACCACCATCATCGACATGCCGCTGAACAGCATCCCGCCCACCACCACCGTGGACGGCCTGGAGCAGAAGCGCGTGGTCGCCAAGGACCAGGCGTTCGTGGACGTCGGATTCTGGGGCGGTGCCATCCCCGGCAACAAGGCCGACCTCCGCCCGCTGCACGACGAAGGCGTGTTCGGCTTCAAGTGCTTCCTCCTTCACTCCGGCGTGGACGAATTCCCGCACCTGGACGCGGACGAGATGGAAGAGGACATGAAGGAACTCAAGTCCTTCGACTCCCTCATGATCGTCCACGCCGAGGACTCCCACGCGATCGACCGCGCCCCGCACCCGGGGGGCGACCACTACGAGACCTTCCTGGCTTCCCGTCCCCGCGGCGCCGAGAACAAGGCCATCGCCGAGGTCATCGAACGTGCCCGCTGGACCGGCGCCCGCGCCCACATCCTGCACCTCTCCTCCTCCGACGCGCTTCCCATGATCGCTTCGGCAAAGCGCGACGGCGTCAACCTCACCGTTGAGACCTGCCCGCACTACCTGACGCTCATGGCCGAAGAAATCCCCGACGGCGCCACGGCCTACAAGTGCTGCCCGCCCATCCGCGAGGCCTCCAACCGCGAGCTCCTCTGGAAGGGCCTGCAGGACGGCACCATCGACTGCATCGTCTCGGACCACTCCCCCTCCACACTGGACCTGAAGGACCTGGAAAACGGCGACTTCGCAGTGGCCTGGGGCGGCGTTTCCTCCCTCCAGCTGGGCCTGTCCCTGATCTGGACCGAAGCGCGCCACCGCGGCATCCCGCTGGAACAGGTCGTCTCGTGGATGGCTGAGAAGCCCGCCGCCCTGGCCCGCCTGCACAACAAGGGCCAGCTCGCCTTGGGCTACGACGCCGACTTCTCCATCTTCGCCCCGGACGAAGCCTTCGTCGTGGACGTCACCAAGCTCAAGCACAAGAACCCGATCACGCCGTACGACGGCCGTCCGCTCGCCGGCGTCGTCCGCAAGACCTACCTGCGCGGCACCCCGATCGACGGCCAGAACCCCGGCGGCAAGCTGCTCCGCCGCGGCAACGTTTAGGGTCCAGCGCCATGGCAGTCAATGCCTACGGGCCGCCCCCGTCGCGCGGTTCTTCCGCGCGGCGGCCCGGCTTGAACGCGCGCGGCCTGGCACTTTGGGTCAACCCGGCCGAGGGCGACGAGATCGATCCTGAGGTCTGGGAGCGGGCAGCACGACTGGTGCTGGCCCGCGCCATGAAACTTGCCCCGGAGGCGGAAGTCCGCATCTGGCCCGCCATCGGGGCACAGCACTCCGGCGTCGGCGACACTTCCTGGGGCGGCACTCCGCAGGAAGCCGCCGACGCCGGTACCACCGGCACACTCTCCCTCGCCGATGCCCTCGCCGAGGCCCGTTCCACGACAGGTTCCGACGGCGGCGACGGCGCCTCAGCGGGCGGCAGCACCGCCGTCGAGCCCGTAACGTTGGCGAGCCGCCGCAGCCAACTTGCGGTGGACCTCGCCGCTGAAGTAGTGCTGCTGGACGGCGAGCCCGTGGCCTTTACTGGCATGGAATACAAGCTGCTCCGCTACCTCGTGGTGAACTGCTCACGGGCCATCAGTCGTGAAGAATTGCAACGTTTCCTGGAGTCATTTGACCTTCCCGGCGCGGCATTTCGCTCGATCGACGTTTATGTTGGAAGGGTGCGGCGGAAGCTAGGCTCCGCCCGACACACCGTCGCCACCGTCCGTGGTGGCGGCTACCAGTTCGTGCCAGGGCCCTATGCCACAGTGCGCGGACCTGCGGAATACAGCATCTAACTTCGCTGTTCTGTCTTCTAGACAATCCGTTTTTTGAATGACCAATGCCGGCCGTTTGCCGGTGAAACGTAAAGGATCGCCATGACCCAGAAACTCCTCGTCGGAACGCAAGCACCTGACTTTGCGCTGCTCGACGCCGACGGCACCAAGGTCTCGCTGTCCGACTACCGCGGACGCAACGTGATTGTGTACTTCTACCCGAAAGCGGCCACCCCCGGCTGCACCACCGAGGCCTGCGACTTCCGCGACAACCTCGCCAGCCTGCAGGGCAACGGCTACGACGTCATCGGGATCTCCCCGGACGGCCCCGAGGCCCTCGCCAAGTTCACCGGCGAATTCGCACTGACCTTCCCGCTGCTCTCCGACGAAGACCACAAGGTTGCACTGGCCTACGGCGCCTGGGGCGAGAAGCTGGTGGACGGCGAAATCGTCGAAGGCCTGGTCCGCTCCACCGTTGTCCTCGACGGCGAAGGCACTGTGAAGCTCACCCAGTACCAGGTTTCTGCACAGGGCCACGTCCAGGCGCTCAAGGAAGAGCTGGGCGTCTAACCCTCGCTCACATCCCGCGTGCTTGAACCCGACGCTCGCTCACATCCCGCGTGCTTGAGCGAAACCCTCGGGCAGAAAACTGAACAAATCCTGTAACGCCCGCTCACCCATATGAGCGGGCGTTACATATGTCATGACTAAACGTGACAAATACCCAGCATCATTAGTTAATGGAGCCATGGTCTCAACCTCGCCCCCTCGCCATGCTGTCGTCGTCGAAGATGACGCCGACATCCGCGGCCTCCTCGTACTCGTCCTCGAGCAGCTCGACTTCGTGGTGACCGAGGCACCCGACGGTCTTTCCGGCGTCGAGGCCGTCCGCAGGACCAACGCCGAACTGGTGACCCTGGACATCAACCTCCCAGACATCGATGGCATGGAAGTGTGCCGCCGCCTCCGCGAATTCTCGGATGCCTACGTCCTGATGCTCACCGCCCGGGCCGACGAAATTGACCGCCTCAACGGCTTGGACACCGGCGCGGATGACTACATCAACAAGCCCTTCAGCCCCAAAGAACTCCAAGCCCGCATCCGTGCGCTGTTCCGTCGGGCCCGCACGCCCGCTGCTCCCGCCGAAGATCCGCGGCAAAGCGACGAACTCGAGCGCGCGGCGGTTGTGCAGCAAAGCCTCCTCCCTCGCGAAACAGTCCGGCTGGACGGATACGACGTCGCCGGCGCCTTCCGTCCGACGCGCAGCGTTGGCGGGGACTTCTACGACTGGTACCAGACCCGCGACGGGATGCACCTGACCTTCGCCGACGCCATGGGCAAGGGAATGGGCGCCGCCCTGATCGCAGCCACCGTCCGTGCCGTGATGCGGTCCGTCGCTGACACGCCCGCCATTGATGACGCCTTCGGTTCCGCCAGCCTCACCATCGCCGCCGACCTCGACCAGTCGGGCTCGTTCGCCACGATGTTCCACGCCCGCCTGGACAGCGCGTCCGGCAAGCTCAGCTATATCGACGCCGGCCACGGACTCGCGCTGCACATTCCGGCTGAGGGGGCGGCACAGAGGCTCATCTCCGCCGGTCCGCCCGTCGGCATCCTGGACGGACAGCACTGGCCGGCTTCGGAGCTGGACCTGGAGCCGGGAGATTCCCTGGTGATCGTCAGCGATGGTGTGCTGGACGCCCACGACTCCCTGGAGGACTTCCTGCGGAACGTCGAGAAAGCCGCGCGTACCGGGACTACCTCGGACGAAGTGTGCGCCGCCCTGCTGGAGCTGGCACCCGCGGCAACAGCCGAAGACGACGTGACCGCCGTCGTCGTCCGCCGCAGACCCGACGCTACGCACTAAAGCCACAAAAGGGGGGAATGTGACACGATTCTGGACTCGGTTGATCGTTGTCCTGACAGTGATTCTGGGCGTCAACTATGTGGCGTGGCGCTGGATGGCGTCGCTCAACTGGGAGGCGTGGTGGATCGCCGTCCCGCTGGTGATTGCGGAGACGTACAGCCTGATTGACGTGATGTTGTTCGGCCTGACGGTCTGGAACATCAAGTTCCGCAAACCGCCGCCCCCGGCCCCGGACACGGCCACAGTGGACGTCTTCATCACCACTTACAACGAACCCCTGGACCTCGTGCTGACCACAGCACTGGCCGCCAAGAAGATCACCTGGCCGCACAGCACCTGGATCCTCGACGACGGCGACCGGCCCGAGATGCGTCAACTCGCCGAATCGCACGGGATCGGCTACGTGACGCGCGGCGCGGACTGGACGCCCGACATGCCGCGGCACGCCAAAGCCGGCAACCTGAACAACGCGCTCATGATCACCTCGGGCGAGTACCTGTTGATCCTCGACGCCGACCAGATCCCCGAGCCGGACATCCTGGACAAGACGCTGGGCTACTTCAACGACGACCGCGTGGCCCTGGTCCAGACCCCGCAGTACTTCATCAACGTCCCCGCCGACGATCCCCTGGGCAGCCAAGCACCCCTGTTCTACGGCCCCATCCAGCAGGGCAAGGACGGCTGGAACGCCGCGTTCTTCTGCGGCTCCAACGCGATCCTGCGCAGGGAAGCGCTCATGCAGCTCGGCTTGGTGGGCTACGTGAAGGCCACGGAGAAGAGCGTCCGCCGCGCCCTCGCAGCGTCCCGGACCGCCATCAAGAAGGCTCGTCGCTCTGCTGAGGCTGAGAACCCGCTGGTGGAGCAGATGCTGAACGAGGTTGAGGCCGCCACGGAATCCGCCCAGAAGGAACTCGAAGCCGGAGCATCCCTGAGCGAGATCACCTACCGGGTCCGCCGCAAAGTGGACGACGCCGTCCGAACCCTCGTGGCCGCCGACTTCTCCGCGCTCCAATCCGACCTCGAAGAAATCGCCGCGATGGAACTTGCCCACGTCGGTGAGTCGGGCGTCACCACCGTGGCGAGTGACGCCGTCGACCGTATGTCAGGGCGCGACTGGTCTCCTCTGGGTGCGCTCGAGTCCGTCCACGCCGTCCTGGACGCCATCTCGGTGGAACGCACCGACGAAGCCCAGCCGATCATGCCCCTGGCCACCATCTCCGTCACCGAGGACATGGCCACCGCAATGCGCCTGCACGGCCTGGGCTGGAAGAGCGTGTACCACCACGAAATCCTCGCCAACGGGCTGGCGCCCGAGGACATCAAGACCATGCTGACCCAACGCCTCCGCTGGGCCCAAGGCACCATCCAGGTCCTGCTCCGCGAGAACCCCCTGGTGCAGCGTCGTCTGTCGTGGGGCCAACGGCTCATGTACTTCTCCACCATGTGGAGCTACCTCAGCGGATTCGCGGCCGTTATCTACTTCGCCGCTCCCATCATCTACCTGACGCTGGGCATCCTTCCAGTCAGCAGCTTGAGCTACGACTTCTTCATCCGCTTCATCCCGTTCATGGTGGTCAACCAGCTCCTGTTCCTGGTGGCCGGGCACGGGATTCCCACCTGGCGGGGGCAGCAATACAGCCTCGCGCTGTTCCCCACCTGGATCAAGGCCTGCACGACGGCGGCCCGCAACGTTTGGTTCGGCCGTCCCCTTGGGTTCGCGGTCACCCCCAAGGCGCGGCAGAGCGGCGGCCCGAGTTGGAGCCTCATCCGCCCGCAGATCATCGTGGCTGTGCTGCTGACTGTTGCGTTGATTGTCGGCCTAATCCGGTTGCTCGCCGGAATGTCCGAGCCTCTGGGGACACTGGTGAACGTGGCCTGGGTGGCGTTCGACCTCGTGGTCCTGAGCGTGCTGGTCAAGGCAGTTTTGTACAAGGGTTTTGTGCCTGAAAATGGGCCCGAGCATGGTGGGCCGGAACGCCCGGAGGAAAGGAAAGCAGATGCCGTTTAGCTATGAGGTCAAGGACTCCTACGCGGAGGTGAAGAGCGTGGGCCGGCTGAACATGGTGGCCGCGCCCAAGCTGCGTGAGGTAGTGAATGAGGTGGTGGCCGGCGGGTCCAGCCGCGTCGTGGTCAACCTGGCCGAAACGGACTTCATGGATTCCTCGGGCCTGGGGGCGCTCATTGGCTGCCTCAAAGCTGCACGCCAGGCCGGTGGTGACCTTCGGATCGCGGCCGTTCAACCGCAGGTCAAAATGGTCCTGGAACTGACCAACATGGATCGCGTCCTCACTGCCTACCCCACGGCCGAAGCCGCGTTCGGCGATGACTGACATACTCGCCCGGCGGGGATACCACGGGCCCTCCAACGAAGACGCCATCGAAGCCATCCACAACGAGCTCGACTCCCTGTGGGACGACGCCTCCTTTGTGCCCGACATGGACAGGATGACGTTCGCCACCGCCGTGATCGAAGCAGCGGCGAACATCGTCCAGCACGCGCTTCCCGTGGCTGAGAAGCCGGTGGAGATCGACGTCGACATCAGCGTCCGCCCGGCCCGACTCATTGCCCGGGTGAGTGCCTTTAATGCCCGGGAACCGTTCGCCGACGACATGCAGGCCTCGATGCCCGATGCGGAGGCAGAGTCCGGACGTGGGCTGGCGCTGATCGAAGCTTTGGTGACGACGGTGACGTTCGAGCGCCAGGACGGCACGAACACCTGGATCCTGACCCGCAACACCTGACCCTTGCTGACATCCCGGGTGCTTGGGCCGGACGCTTGCTCACATCCCAAGTGCTTCAACCGGACGCTTGCTCACATCCCAAGTGCTTCAACCCAACCCTTACTCACATCCCAAGTGCTTCAACCCAACCCTTACTCACATCCCAAGTGCTTCAACCGGACGCTTGCTCACAACCCAAGCGCTTCAACCCAACCCTTGCTCACAACCCAAGTGCTTGAACGCAACCCTCCGTCACAACCTCGGCTTTTGAGCCGCAACGCGTTTTCTTGACCCTTCGCCAAGCGCAACGCAGCGTGGAAGCGCTCGGAGGATCCGCCGTCGAGCGTTCCAGTGAACCGGGTGTCCAGGTAACCGCAGCACGGCCCGGAAGACGAGCAAGCGTCAGGACCAAACACGCGGAACGTGAGCAAGCGTCAGGACCAAACACGCGGGATGTGAGCAAGCGTCAGGACCAAACACGCGGGATGTGAGGAAGCGTCGATTTCAAGCACGCGGGATGTGAGCGAGCGTCAGGCCTTGGCGATCGCTTCCTTCAGCGCATTGAGCACCAGGGTCACCGAGGCACTGTTAGCGTTCGGGCCCATCATGCCGATGCGCCACACCGTATCCGCGAACTCCCCAACCCCCGAGCCGATCTCCATGCTGAAGTTCTCCAGGAGGTAGGCGCGGACGGCAGCCGAGTTGACGCCGTCGGGCACTTTGACCGTGGTGAGGCTCGGCAGGCGGGAGCCCTCGGCGGCAAACAGCTCGAGCCCCATTTCCTGCAGCCCGTCCTGCAAAGCGGCGCCCGCCGCCCGGTGCCGCGCCTGCACAACGTCCAGGCCCTCCGCCAGGATGCGGTCCAGTGCGGCTTCGAGGCCTGCGATCATCGTGACCGGCGCAGTGTGGTGGTACGTCCGGGCTCCGCTCGCCGCGCCAACGTAACCGCCGAGCAGGCCAATGTCGAGGTACCAGGAGCGCGGGTCCTTGACACGGCGTTCGAAGGCGCGGTCGGACACCGTGAACGGCGAGAGGCCCGGCGGAACGCCGAGGCACTTCTGGGTTCCGGCGTATCCGACGTCGATCCCCCAGTCGTCTGCCAACAGCTCCAGTCCGCCGATGGACGTGACGGCGTCGGTGATGAGCAGGGCGTCGCCCTTGCCCGCACCGAGGGCAGCGATGTCGGAGAGCACACCCACGGAGGTCTCAGCGTGGACGGCGGCGATGACCTTGGGATTGGGATGAGCTGAGAGAACGCGGTCGGCGTCCACAGGCTGGCCCCACTCGTGATCCACGCGAACAACCGTTGCCCCGCAGCGCCGGGCGACCTCGCACATGCGCACCCCGAATAGTCCGTTGACAGCGATGACTGCCACGTCGCCGTCGGTCACTGTGTTCACGAAGGCTGCTTCCATCCCGCCTGAACCGGTGGCACTCAACGGAAGAGTACGCGCGTTGGAGGTGCCCCAGACGGTTCGGAGTCCCTCGCAAGTGTGGTCGAGGCGCTCGATGAACACAGGGTCGAGATGACCCAGTACGGGGTACGCCAACGCGGCCATGGCTTCGGGGTAGCAATTGCTCGGGCCGGGACCGAACAGGAACCTGGACGTCAGAATGTCTGGCATGGCGAACTCCTTCAGCTGGTTGAGGTCATTCTGCCCCAGCATGCTGGGCGGAGCTAACCAAGCCCGCCGGCTTCTTGGCGTGCCGGACCCTGTCCGCACCCCACACCGCGAGCGCAAGCAATGCGAAGACCGCCCCGAGCACGCTGGCTCCAGCCCAGCCCCAGGCGTCAAACACCGGCGCTACAGCCGCAGCCCCAGCCGCGCTGCCTACTGAGTAGAACACCATGTAGCTCCCAATAATGCTGCTGGCTGACTCTTCAGCCCCGACCACGATCATGGTCTGGCTGCTGACGTGGACAGCCTGCACCGCAGCGTCCAGGACGATGATTCCGGCGATGAACCACAGCAGCGACCAACTTCCCATGGACAAGGCGAGCCATGAACCCAGGAGAGCAAAGAGGCTCACCCCAGTGACGCGCTGCCCCCAGCCCCTGTCTGCCGCAGCACCGGCTTTGGACGCCGCCAGTATCCCCACGAGCCCGGCCAGCCCGAAGAGCCCGATAGCACCCGGAGGCAGATTCCAGGCCGGACTGCCCAGGAGCAGCGACATACCGCTCCACAGCACGCCGAAGGACGCAAAGAGCAGCATGGTAATCAGGGCCCGGGTGCGGAATACGGGATTGTTCCGGGTCAGCACGACGACGGAGCAAACGGCCCGCCAGTAGCGCACCTCTCCCCGGTCGCGGTTGTCGGACGGCAGGGTACGGAAGACCGCGACGGCGAGGACCGCCCCAGCTCCGGCCGCGAGGACGTAGACCGAGCGCCAACCCCAGAGATCCGTCATGCCTCCCGCCACTGTCCGCGCCAGGATAATGCCACTCACGACGCCGGCAGTGACGGTTCCGATGTTTCCTCCCCTTTGCGCGGGGGTGCTTGAGGCGGCGGTGAACGCCACGATGGTCTGCACGACGGACGATGCCAGGCCCAGGAACATGAAGCCAACGAGAAGGGCAGCCGGGGAGGAAGCCAGGGCTACGGCCGTGGCTCCTGCCGAGGTGGCCCCGATCTGCAAGGCGATGAGTGCCCGGCGGTTCACCAGGTCGCCCAGCGGCACCACGAGGACCAGGCCGAGGAGATACCCGGCCTGGGCCGATGCCACCACCCAGCCCACGCCGGCAACAGGAATTCCCACATCCGCTCCGATGCGTTCAAGCAGGGGTTGTCCGTAGTAGAGGTTCGACACCATGAACCCGGCGACGACGGCGAGCAACAGCAAGTGACGACGGCCCAGTCCCGCCGGGGTGCTTGTCTGAATGCCGTTCCTCATAGAGCGCCTCCCGCTAGATGGTTTCAATATGCAACCATATGACCCTATGGCAGAATGGTTTCATGTTGCAACCAATCGACATGGACTGGACAGACCCCGAGTGCCCCGTCGCCAGGGCGGCTGACTTGGTAGGCGATAAGTGGACCTTGCTGATCATCCGGGACTCACTGGACGGCAAACGGCGGTTCTCGGAGTTCCAGAAGTCCCTGGGCGTGGCCAAGAACATCCTCTCGGACCGCCTGCGACTCCTGGTGGACAGGGGGATCCTCGCCCGGATTCCCAACGATCGAGGAACACGGAGTGAGTACGAACTCACAAGTGCCGGGCTCGACCTCTTCACGCTGATCCTCAGCCTCCGGCAATGGGGCGAGAGGAACGCCTTCGGCACCAACGAACGCCACTCCGTCTTGGTCACCCCGGCCACGGGTCAGACGGTGCCGCAGCTTCGCCCCCTGGGCCCGGACGGCAGCGAGCTCCAGCCCCGGGAGACGCTGGTGGTCAAAGTGGACCAGCCGGCACCGTGACGCGCCCCCAGCTTCCCCCGAATCCAAACTGCTAAGGTTACTCACCAATACCGAAGCCGCCACGATAGGGGACGCAAGTGACGACTGAAGGAAACGGGCCCGCAGAAAAGGGCATCCGGGGCGAGGTGCACCAGGACCGCTTCGTTGCCGGACAGGACCTGACGCGCTGGAAGTCCCCCGCCGGCCGGACGTTGGCCCGGGGCGCCGAATGGGTCACCGGACTCCTGGGCCCATATGCCGCACTCATCATCACCCTGGCGGTGGGCCTGGGCGTCACCCTGACGTTGGCCTGGGCGTTCGGCGAAGTGTATGAGTCAGTGACCGAAGCGGATGGGGTCGCAGGCTTCGACCACCCCGTTCTGGATGCTGCCAAGTCGGTCCGGTCCCCCGCTGTAGACGCGGCCATCACGGCCTACACAAATATCGGCGGCACTGTGGGCATGCCCATCATTGCCGTGGGCATCATGATCTTCCTGGCCACACGGCGCCGCTCATGGACGCCCGTCATCCTGATGCTCTCCGCTGGCTTGGGCTCCCTGGTGATCACCATCCTGGGCAAGCCGATCTTCGGCCGGACCCGCCCCGACCAAGCCGACGCAATTCCGCCCTATGAGCATTCAGCCTCCTTCCCCAGCGGACACTCCCTGAACTCGATCGTGATCGCAGGCATCGTGGCATACCTGATCATCCTGCGGCTCAACACCACGCGGGCACGGGTGGTCACGGTGGTCGTGGCGGCAGCCTTCGCCTTCACCATGGGCTTGAGCCGCGTCTATCTTGGCCATCACTGGCTGACCGACGTTCTGGCCGCGTGGGCCATCGGCATCGCCTGGTTGGCCTTGGTCATCACTGCGCATCGGCTCTACCTGACAGTGCGCACGCGGCGTCATCGCGAGGTAGTCTCTTGACACCGGGCGGGCCGCTCGGCTTAACTGAATTACGTATGCTGAAATAACAGTTCCATGATGCGGAAGCTTGAAGCACCAGACTTCCTCCCGATAAAGCGGGAGTTCCGCATAGCCCACACCATGGATGCCAGCATTTTGCACGAGGATGACAAGCATGGAGCTTGCAGTATTCAACACGGCTGACCGGGACGAGGCCATCAAGACCTTGACCCCCTGCCTGGACATCAGCCGCTGGGTGGAAACCATCGTTGACGCGCGCCCCTACGCCAACGTCGACGAACTCCTGGGACAGGCCCAGCGCGCCGCCGAGCCGTTCACCCCTGCCGAAGTGGAGTCAGCCATGGCCCACCACCCACGGATCGGTGAACGACCCAAGGCCCAAACCACCGAAGCCGCGATGTCGCGTTCGGAGCAGGCCGGTGTGGACCCGGGTGACAGCCAGACAACAGCAGCGCTGGCCGAAGGCAACCGCGCGTACGAGGAGAAGTTCGACAGGGTCTTCCTGATCCGTGCTGCAGGCCGCAGCGCACAGGAGATGCTCGCCGCCCTCCAGGAACGCCTCACCCACACCCCCGAAGAAGAAGACACAATCGTGGCCGGCCAGCTGCGGGAGATCGCACTGCTGCGGCTCTCCGGACTGATCAGCGAAGGAGTCAACGCATGAGCGTTTCACAAGTCACCACACACATTCTGGACACCGGTTCCGGCCGCCCGGCGACGGGTGTCGCCGTCGTGCTTTACGTCCGCGACGGCGACGACTGGACCTTGGTGGGCAAGGGCGAAACCGACGCCGACGGCCGGATCAAGAACCTGGGCCCCGAGCGGATTCCCGGTGGCGCCTACCGCCTGAACTTCGCCACAGGTGCCTACTACGAAGGTCTGGGCACGGAGACGTTCTTCCCGGAAGTGGACCTCCACTTCACAGTTTCCGACGCCGGCGAGCACTACCACGTGCCCCTGCTGCTGAGCCCGTTCGCGTTCTCGACGTACCGCGGCAGCTAACCCGCCCAGCCGATGTGACAGTTGATGCCAATGTTCCCCGCGAACATTGGCATCAACTGTCGCATCGGCGAGGAACGGTACGCTTGAAGACATGGCTTCAGAGGACACCACCCCCAACACCGCCCGCCGCGAAATCACCGTTCGCCGGGCACCCAAGTTCGTTCCCTTCATGATTTTGGGCGCGGTGGTGGGCGCGATCGTGGCCGCAATCATCGCCTACGGCCGCCCGGCCGACCCCGCCTTCGATGCCGGCACGGTCTTTGGCTTCTTCCTGATCGTCTGCGCCGGCGGCGGCGTCATCCTCTTCTCGGTCCTGGCCCTGATCCTGGACCGCGTCAGCGTCAAGCGCTCCGAGCGGGCCGTCGTCGAAGCCGTCCCGGATTCGGTTCCGGACGAAGGACCCGAGAACGACGACGTCCGCTAAGTCGGGCGCCCGGCCCGCCTCTTTTGAGGGGAGCCACTGTGAGACACACCGCATTTTCGGCCGGACACGCCTGATCTTTGCCCCTTCGCGGGGTCATATAGGAATCGGGGGAACGTACCACGGCCACAACATGAGACAATCGACCAGTGGCACGTGGCGACGGAAAACTTTCTCATGATCTTCTCCCCGGCGAAAAAGGCCCCCAGGACGCTTGTGGCGTCTTCGGGGTTTGGGCTCCCGGTGAAGAAGTAGCAAAACTCACCTATTACGGGCTGTATGCGCTGCAGCACCGCGGACAAGAATCGGCTGGTATTGCTACCAGTGACGGCAAGCGCATCAACGTCTACAAAGACATGGGCCTTGTGTCCCAGGTCTTCGACGAGACGACCCTCAACACCCTCACCGGGCACCTGGCCGTAGGCCACTGCCGGTACTCCACCACCGGTGCAAGCCACTGGGCCAACGCGCAGCCGACCCTCGGTGCGACGGCAACCGGTACGGTTGCCCTGGCCCACAACGGCAACCTGACCAACACCGCTGAGCTCCGGGAAATGATCCTTGAGCGCAACGACGGCCAGCTGACCGGTGAAATGAAGCAGGGCAACACCTCCGACACCGCACTGGTGACCGCTCTCCTTGAGGGCGAAGAGGGCAAGACCCTGGAGCAGACCGCACTGGAGCTGCTGCCCAAGATCAAGGGTGGTTTCTGCTTCGTCTTCATGGATGAAGGAACCCTCTACGCAGCCCGCGATACCTACGGCATCCGCCCGCTGTGCTTGGGCCGCCTGGAACGCGGCTGGGTTGTCGCTTCCGAGCAGGCCGGTCTGGCGACCGTTGGTGCGAGCTTTATCCGCGAGATCGAGCCCGGCGAATTCATCGCGATCGACGAGGACGGCGTCCGCTCCCAGCGTTTCGCCGAGGCAACCCCTGCCGGCTGTGTCTTCGAATACGTCTACCTCGCCCGCCCGGATGCTGCCATTGCCGGCCGCTCCGTGTACGAGGCCCGCGTTGAAATGGGTCGCCAGCTGGCCCGCGAAAACACGCACGAGGCTGACCTCGTGATCCCGGTTCCGGAGTCCGGTACCCCCGCCGCTGTTGGCTATGCCGAGCAGTCCGGGATCCCGTTCGCGCACGGCTTCGTCAAGAACGCCTACGTGGGCCGTACGTTCATCCAGCCTTCGCAGACCCTGCGCCAGCTCGGTATCCGGCTCAAGCTCAACGCTTTGGAATCCGTGATCCGCGGCAAGCGCATTGTGGTGGTGGATGACTCGATCGTCCGCGGCAACACCCAGCGCGCCATTGTACGCATGCTCCGTGAAGCCGGCGCCGCTGAGGTACACGTCAAGATTTCCTCTCCCCCGGTCCAGTGGCCCTGCTTCTACGGCATCGACTTCGCCTCCCGCGCGGAGCTCATCGCCAACGGCGCCACCATCGAGGAGATCTCCCAGGCCATCGGCGCTGACTCGCTGGCCTACATCTCCGAAGACGGCATGATCGGCGCCACCCAGCAGCCGCGCGAACGCCTCTGCACGGCATGCTTCACCGGCAAGTACCCGATCGAACTGCCGCACGCGGACAAGCTCGGCAAGAACCTGCTGGAACGGACCGATCTTGGCGGACTGGAACCGGCTGCCGAGGCCGATTCGGTGGACGCTTCCGAGGATCCGGCCGAGAAGCCGGGCGCGACAGGCTGCGATCCCGGGCCTGACGCCGAATTCGAGAATTTGCTGACCGACGCTGATCGTTTGACCGACGCCGACAAGAAAGAGTCTGTATGACCTCCGCAACCCCCGCCGCTGAGAACAACGCCGGCATCACCTACGCTTCGGCCGGTGTCGACGTCGAAGCGGGAGACCGCGCCGTCGAACTAATGAAGGACGCTGTCAAGGCGACACACAACTCGTCGGTGATTGGCGGCGTCGGCGGTTTTGCCGGCCTGTACGACGTCTCCAAGCTGCTCACCTTCAAGAAGCCGCTGCTGGCCACGTCCACGGACGGTGTCGGCACCAAGGTTGCCATCGCGCAGGCCATGGACATCCACGACACCATCGGTTTCGACCTCGTGGGCATGGTCGTGGACGATATCGTCGTTGTCGGTGCAGAACCGCTGTACATGACGGACTACATCGCCTGCGGCAAGGTTGTGCCCGAGCGCATCGCGGACATCGTCCGTGGCATCGCTGCTGCGTGCTCCGTGGCCGGTACCGCCCTGGTGGGTGGCGAAACCGCTGAGCACCCGGGCCTGCTGGGCGAGCACGAGTACGACGTCGCAGGTGCCGCCACCGGTGTCGTCGAGGCTGACGCGCTGCTCGGCCCGGACCGCGTCCGTGCCGGCGATGTCGTGATCGGCATGGCTTCCTCGGGCCTGCACTCCAACGGCTACTCCCTGGTCCGCCGCGTCATCAACCACGCCGGTTGGGCACTGGACCGCCAGGTTTCCGAGCTCGGCCGCACGCTGGGCGAAGAGCTCCTGGAGCCCACCCGCGTCTACGCAGCTGACTGCCTGGACCTGGCCCGCGCCTTCCCGGTGCACTCGGCCAACGCCGTTCACGGCTTTAGCCACGTCACCGGTGGTGGCCTCGCTGCCAACCTGGCACGCGTCCTCCCGCAGGGCCTCGTCGCCACGGTGGACCGCAACACCTGGGAACTCCCGGCCATCTTCAAGCTGGTCTCAGAGCTCGGCAACGTCCCGCTGGCCGACCTTGAGCGCACGCTGAACCTCGGTGTGGGCATGGTGGCCATCGTTTCCGCCGAAGCAGCAGACGCCGCCGTGGCCCGCCTGAACGACCGCGGCCTGCCGTCCTGGATCATGGGCACCGTTTCGGCTGACAGCGACTCGATCGACAAGACCGGCCCGGACTACGTCCAGGGTGCCAAGGGCGTCGACGGCGGCGCTGTCCGTTTGGTGAACGCCTACGCCTAAGCGGCAAATCGCCTTATAAAGGAGCGGCCGGGCAGTCTCAACTGCCCGGCCGCTCTTTTTATAGCCTGTGGGCTGTCACTGGCGACACCCATATTCGTTGGTGCCAAGGATCCGGACGGCCGACACCCACATCCGGGCAGCGTCAGTCCATGTCCGCGGCCTCAGTGAATATGCGCGTCATCAATGGCCACGGCCCGCTGTGCTTCACACCTGGATCAGGCTCAGCACACCGCCCTGCGGATCCTGGATGGTAGCGAGCGACCCCGCCTCCGGCCGGGCATCGGGTTCAACCAGCAGCTCTCCCCCGGCGGCAACAGCTGCATCGGCGGCTTTGCGGACATCGTCCACTCCGAAGTACACCTGCCATCCGGCTTCCTCGCCCTCTCCGGCAGGGACCACGCCAGCCACTTCCTCACCGTTCACCATCAGCGTGCGGTAGCTGCCGCCGTCGTCCTGGGGGTATTCGGTGACCTCGTATCCGAACAGCTGCTGGAGGAATCCGACGGCGGCCTGGGGCTCGTGCGTCAGGAGTTCAGCCCAGGCCAGCGCTCCGGGTTCGTTGTAGAGGTGGCTGCCGAGGTGCGTTCCGGCCTGCCAAATACCGGTGGTTCCGCCACCTGCGGCCTCGATGAACGCCAGTACCCCGGTATCCGCGACAGCCTCCGGCCCGAACTGGAGCTTCCCGCCGGCATGGGCAGCATCCTCGGCCACTTCCTCAGTGTCCGTGGCAGCGAGGTAGATGTTCCATTGGCCGCGGGTTCCGGCCGCTTCCTGCATGGAGTTCTGCGGAGCGATCACTGCCACCAACTGGTCCTTCACGAAGGCCTGGGAGTAACTGCGTCCATCGGGGGTGGGCAGGTCCTTGTACGTCCAGCCGAAAACGCGCTGGTAGAAATCCTTTGCCGCCGCGACGTCCCTGGTCTGCAGGTCCGCCCAACACGGCTCTCCGCTGGCGTAATGGTTTCGGGTGGTCATGGTGCCTGTGTACTCCTGCTTCCATCTGTGCGCGGCTCATTGGCCGACTCAGCTGCGGGATAGTTGACCCAACGCATGCTGCGCTGGAAACTCCAGCCTACGCAGAAAAGGGCCCCCAGGGTACGCCAATGAGCGGCGTGCCCTGAGGGCCCTTTTCAAAAGATGTACGGCATCCGGGGATGCGCGATGACCTTATGTACGACGGCGGTACGCAACTCAGTGCCAGCGGCACCTGTTGGTTGCGACAGCTATACGATACGGCGGGTGTCTACCTCGTCGTCATCATCTTCCGCGTACTTGTCCTCGTAGGCCGAATAGTCCGGCTCCGGGGGATCGTCGGGGAAGTGGCTCTTGACACGACTGGACGGACCCGTGAGCTCCCGCTCAAGTGCCGAATAGTCAGTGTTCGGGGAGTAGTACTTGATGTCCCGAGCCTGCTTGGTAGCTTTTGCCTTTTGACGGCCGCGCCCCATGGCGTGACCCCCTTTTGTACTTGGACCGGAGGTGGTCACCTTGGCTATCGGTGAGGCCCCGGAATGTTTGGTCAATTTGTCGTATGTCTAGATTACATGCTTTCAGGGGTGCCTGTGCGCCACTCCAACCCCGAGTCCGGGGCCAACACCGCCAAAACCAACGGCAGAGAACTCCAAGCCCGCCGAAAATTGGGTAGAGTCGGCCTCAATGCGGCTCCACAGCAGGAAAGGCACACCCCGGAATATGAGCCAGGACAACACCTCACCGCGTGATGGTTCGCCACACGATCAAGGCAAAGAGGGGTCATCCCCCACGCCCGAAACACCTCCCCCGGCTTCCGGTGAGCAGCCGCACTCGGCCCCACTGACGACACCATCAGGCCTCCAGCCGGATCCCGCACCCGAGCTTGATCCTGACTTCGTACCGAATCCGAGCGAGCAGCCGGACCCCGCGCTGCCACCGGAAAGCGGCGAGGCTACCGCAGCCACCGACGGCGACGCTCCCGACCCTGCTCACAGCGACGTTTCAGCGGCTGCTGAAGCGCCCACCGGCACGGACCCGCACTACCCGTGGCAGCAACCATATCCGCCCCAGCAGCCCACGGCGGGACAGCCCTACCAAACCCAGCCCTACCCAGGCCACGAGCCGGGCATGGGCCAGGAGTGGCAGCCCGAGCAGCACGGCGATCCGATCAAGCGTCAGCGCCTTGTCATTGGTGGAATCGTGCTCGGTGTCCTGGTCCTGATCGGGGTGGTGATCTGGGTCCTGCTTAACCTTCTCGGCACCCGCCCCGAAGCCTCCGTGGCAAGCCCCAGCGCGACGTCCACCCCCGGACCCCTTCCCCGCGACACGAACGCCAAGGATTTCCAGGTAGGCGACTGCTTCGCCAGCTTCGACCCCAAAGCCACTGAAGCCAGGGCCGTGGAGTGCGGAACAGAACACTCGGCCCAGCTCGGCGCAGTCTTCAGCTACGGAGCCGACGAGTCCTTCCCCGGCGCCACCGCTTTGCGGGACAAGGGCAGGGAAGTATGTAAAACAGTGAAGCTCAACAAAGCGGCCGCCAACTACATCCTGCTCCAGCAGAACGTGTACCCCAGCAGCACCAGCTGGGATAGGGGCGACCGCCGCGTTGATTGCTTCATCGTGGTGGACTCCGGCAACACCATCAAGGAAAACCTCCTCGACAAGTAGCGCCGGACGGCCTTACTTCCTGCGGACGGTGAGGCCCGTGCCTGCGGGGGCACCGCCGTCGGGGTTTGAGAGCGCCTCAAAACCCTCGATGGTGAGTTCGTCCACATCAGCCGCGGTATCGACCAGTACGGTGTCGCCGTCGCTGATCTCCCCTGCCAGGATCTCCTTGGCCAGGCGGTCACCGATCTCGCGCTGGACCAGGCGACGCAGCGGCCGGGCGCCGTACGCGGGATCGTAG
The DNA here is from genome assembly GCF_040560085.1 of Paenarthrobacter sp. CC6. Taxonomy (NCBI): domain Bacteria; kingdom Bacillati; phylum Actinomycetota; class Actinomycetes; order Micrococcales; family Micrococcaceae; genus Paenarthrobacter; species Paenarthrobacter sp. CC6. The sequence continues at coordinate 152,722 of NZ_JARDAN010000007.1, forward strand.
CCGGACATCGCGAGCCAGGCGCGGGCGCCGTCGGTCACCTCGAGGCTGAGGCGGCGATCGCGGAGACGGTTGCCCAGCTCGGCCACATGCAGCTCGACGATCCTTGCGAGTTCCTCAACGGACAGCGGATCGAACAGCACGATCTCGTCCAGGCGGTTCAGGAACTCCGGCTTGAAGGATGCCTGGACCACGGCCATGACGGCGTCGCGCTTGGCTTTGGCGTCCAGCGACGGGTCCACCAGGAACTGGCTTCCCGAGTTGGACGTCAGCACCAGGATGGTGTTGCGGAAGTCCACGGTGCGGCCCTGGCCATCGGTGAGGCGACCGTCGTCGAGAACCTGCAGGAGGATGTCGAAGACCTCGGGGTGGGCCTTTTCGACTTCGTCCAACAGAACCACGGAATACGGGCGGCGACGCACGGCCTCGGTGAGCTGGCCGCCTTCTTCGTAGCCAACGTATCCCGGAGGGGCACCGACCAGGCGGGCCACGGCGTGCTTCTCGCTGTACTCGGACATGTCGATCCGGATCATGGCGCGTTCGTCGTCGAAGAGGAAGCCGGCCAAGGCTTTGGCCAGCTCCGTCTTACCGACGCCGGTGGGACCCAGGAACAGGAACGAACCGGTGGGGCGGTTGGGGTCGCTGATGCCGGCACGGGCACGCCGCACAGCATCGGAAACGGCCTGCACTGCCTTGCTCTGTCCGATGAGCCGCTTGCCCAGCTCTTCTTCCATGTGGAGCAGCTTCTGGGACTCGCCTTGGAGCATGCGGCCGGCGGGGATACCTGTCCAGGCCGAAATGACCTCGGCAATGTCGTCGGCGGTGACATCTTCCGCCACCATCAGCTCGGGCTTCGAACCGCCGCGGGCAGACTCTTCCTCGGCTGCGGCGCTCAACTCACGTTCCAGTGCGGGCAGTTCGCCGTACAGGATCCGCGACGCCGATTCGAGGTCGCCTTCGCGTTGGTGCTTGTCGGCGGCCGAACGCAGCTCGTCGATCTTGGCCTTCAGGTCACCCACGCGGTTCAGCCCGGCCTTCTCAGCCTCCCAACGGGCGTTGAGCGCGTTGAGTTCTTCCTTCTTGTCCGCCATGTCGGCGCGGATTGCGGCGAGCCGCTCGACGGAGGCGGGGTCGGTCTCGTTCTGGAGCGCCAGTTCCTCCATGGTCAAACGGTCGACGGCGCGGCGGAGCTGGTCGATCTCTTCCGGGGCGGAATCGATCTCCATGCGGAGCCGGGACGCAGCCTCGTCCACGAGGTCGATGGCTTTGTCAGGCAGCTGCCGACCCGAAATGTAGCGGTTGGACAGCGTGGCCGCAGCAACCAGGGCTGAGTCTGCGATGGCGACCTTGTGGTGTGCCTCGTAGCGTTCCTTGAGGCCGCGGAGAATGCCGATGGTGTCCTCGACGCTGGGCTCGCCCACGTAAACCTGCTGGAAGCGGCGTTCCAGGGCCGGGTCCTTCTCGATGTTCTCGCGGTACTCGTCAAGGGTGGTGGCACCGATGAGCCGCAGTTCGCCGCGGGCCAGCATGGGCTTGAGCATGTTGCCGGCATCCATGGCGCTTTCGCCGGTGGCTCCGGCGCCCACTACTGTGTGGATTTCGTCGATGAACGTGACGATCTGCCCGTTGCTGTTCTTGATCTCCTCGAGCACAGCCTTGAGCCGTTCCTCGAATTCGCCGCGATACTTGGCACCGGCCACCATGGAGGCGAGGTCCAGGGCGATGAGGGTCTTGCCGCGCAGGCTCTCAGGGACGTCGCCGGCCACCATGCGCTGGGCGAGGCCCTCGACGACGGCGGTCTTGCCGACGCCGGGCTCACCGATCAGCACCGGGTTGTTCTTGGTGCGGCGGCTCAGCACCTGAACCACGCGCCGGATCTCGCTGTCGCGCCCGATGACGGGGTCCAGCTTGCCCGACCGGGCCACGGCTGTCAGGTCCGTGCCGAACTTCTCCAAGGCCTGGAAGGTGTTTTCGGGATCCGGGGAGTCGACCTTCCGGTCACCCCGGACACCGGGCAGGGCGGCGAGCAGCGCCTCATGGGAGGCACCGGCGTCGCGCATTAACTTCCCGACGGCGTCACTTCCGGCGGAGAGCCCCAGCAGCAGGTGCTCGGTGGAGACGAAGGAATCGCCGAGTTTGTCGGCCTCGTTCTGTGCTGCCTGGATGGCCTGCATGGACTGGCGGGACAGCTGTGCCTGCTGCACCGAGGTGCCCGACGACGACGGCAGTGCCTTGATGGCCGAGCTCGCCTGCACGCTCACCGCATCAGGATCAGCGCCAGTGGCACGCAGAAGAGCCACGGCAACACCCTCCCGCTGGTCCATGAGGGCTTTGAGCAGGTGCGCCGGCTCCAGCTGGGGGTTCCCGGCCGTTGAGGCGTTCATGGCGGCCGCAGAAAGGGCCTCCTGGCTTTTGGTAGTGAATTTGACGTCCAAAGAGTGCTCCCTTTCTGGAGTGTGACCAATACTTTCAAAGTTGAGTCTACTACGCTCAAGTTTGATTTCGTGGTCATTGCTTCCATGTTTGCCCACGGCGAAACCAGTGTCCATAGCTGCCCGGTTAGGCTGGGGGCATGGACACCATTTCCACCGCTGATGAACTCGAAGCCCTGATCGGATTGCCCCTTGAGCGCGTGCGTAAGAAGGTCCGCACCGCGCTCAGTGAATTCGACCGCCAATGGCTGGCTGCCAGCCCCTTCTGCGTCCTCTCGACGACGGACGCGAACGGCCGCGTGGACGCCTCGCCCAAAGGGGACCCGGCCGGCTTCATCCACGTCCTGGACGAGCACACCATCGCCATCCCCGAGCGCCCGGGCAACAAGCTCGCTTTCGGTTTCCACAACATCCTGGAGAACCCCAACGTCGGCATCCTCTCCGTGGTGCCCGGCCGGACGGACACCCTGCGAATCAACGGCACAGCTCGGATTGTGCGTGACGCCGACTTCTTCGATCAGATGGTGGTCAAGGGGCACCGGCCGCGTGCCGCCGTCGTGGTTTCGGTGGAGGAAGTGTTCACGCACTGCGGCAAGGCCTTCATGCGCAGCGGCCTGTGGCAGCCGGAAACGTGGGAATCCGAAGACCTTCCTAGCATCGCGGTGCTCGCCCAGGCGTACACGCAGCCGGAGACGCCGCTGGAAGATCTCGAGACCTACTACGGGCCGTCCTATGCGGAGCGGATGTACCGGGAGTAACAGAGAATCTGTCCTGTGCTTGCCCTGCGCACGTAGGGCCAATGTTGTTGTGCCCACAGACACGTGCAGGCCGTGCCCTGTTTCTCCGGGAGGACGTGCCGGCGTGGAATCCAAACGGGCGCGGGGGCCGTCGGCGCAGCGCCGACAGTCTCCGTCGGTTGAAGCCGGGACTAAGACTCACGCCGGGTAGACCGACACCAGCGCGGACTTCACCACGAACCGCACCTCCATCCCGGGGGCAAGGCCGAGGTCTGCGGAAGCTGCAGGCGTGATGTCGGCGGACAACGCGCCGTCGGTGCCGGCGCTGGCGCGCACCCGGACCTGGTCGCCGTGCGGCTCAAGGTCGGTGATGGTCACCGCATAGGAGTTACGCGGGCTTCCGTGGACATCGCCGAGAAAAACGGAAACGCTCGACGGCGGGAACGCCGCCACGCCTGCCTGGCCGGGAACGGGTGACCAGTCGGGATCGTGCTGTCCAGCGAAAACCCGGCCATCCGGCGTCGTGATTCCCTCTCGGCCCAGAGTACCGCCGACGAGGTTCAGTCCGGCGAGCCCGGCGGCAAAGTGGCTCCTGGGCCGTTCAAGGACCTGGCGCGTGGGACCTTCTTCGACGATCCGGCCGTTTTCCACCACCACCACACGGTCTGCCAGCATGTAGGCGTCCAGGACATCGTGCGTGACGATGATGGCCTTCCGGTCCTTCAACACGCGTTTGAGCACACGGCGCAGCAGCGGTGCAGCGTGGATGTCCAGGGCAGCCATGGGTTCGTCGAGCAGCAGTAGTTCCGGCTCGGCGGCCAAGGCTCGAGCCACGGCAACCCGCTGCGCCTGGCCTCCGGAGAGCTGGGCAGGCTTCCTGTCGGCGAGGGACGAAGCGTCAACCTCCGCCAGCCAACGCTGCGCAGTTTCCCGGGCCGCAGCTTTGGATGCACCGGCACTGCGGGGGCCGAACGCCACATTGTCCACCACGCTCAGGTGCGGGAACAGCAGCGCTTCCTGGGCCAGAAGCGCCGTACCGCGCAGGTGGGGCGCGTCCCAATGGTGGGTGCCGGCGTCGAGGTTGAATAACTGCCGCCCGGCAATCCTGGCCGAGCCGGAATCGGGCCGCAACAGCCCGGCGATCACGCCCAACAACGTTGATTTGCCCGCCCCGTTGGGACCGAGGATGGCCACGGTTTCACCGTCAGCGAGGCCGAGCGACATGTCGAAGTTCCGGGCACGGAGGCTGGCCCGCAGTTCGAAGCTCATGCCTGGACCGCCGCAGCCGCGCGCCGACGGCCGCCGTAACTGAGCCCCACCACCGCGACCGCCACCGCCACCAGGACAAGGGACAGCGCGACGGCGGAGTCGGCGTCGGTCTCGCGCTGCAAGTAGATTTCCAGCGGCAGGGTGCGCGTGACGCCTTCCAGGCTGCCCGCAAACGTCAGGGTAGCTCCGAACTCCCCCAAGCTGCGCGCGAACGACAACACAGCGCCCGATGCCAGCCCCGGCAGGACCAACGGAAGGGTGACGCGGCGAAGGACGGTGGTGGGTTTCGCCCCGAGCGTCGCAGCCACGGCTTCATACCGGTTTCCTGCCGACCTCAAGGCACCCTCCAAACTGACCACCAGGAAGGGCAGGGCTACGAAGGTCTGCGCCAGGACCACCGCAGTGGTCGAAAACGCGATCTGGACGCCGGCCGTCTCCAGCGACTTCCCCAGCAGGCCCTGACGGCCAAAGGTATACAGCAGCGCGATGCCCCCAACCACCGGCGGCAGCACCAGCGGCAACAGGACGAAGGACCTCAGGAGTTTCTGGCCGGGGAACTCGCCGCGTGCCAGCACCAGCGCCAGCGGCACGCCCAACACGATGCAGAGGGCCGTGCTGGCGGCAGAGGTCCGCAGGCTCAGGCCCAACGCGGCCAGGGAAGACTCCGAGGTGATCAGGGGAACGAACTGCGGCCAGTTGACGCGCAGCAGCATGGCCGCCAGCGGAAGGACCACCAGGAGGCCGCCCGCTGCTGCCACGGCATAGATCCATCGGGGGACGCCATGGTAGCCGGTGGTGGTCTTCATGCTCTCCTTACGGTGCGCCGAAACCGGCGTCTCCCAGAACCTTCCTGCCCTTGTCGCTGGTCACTGCGGCCACGAAAGCCGCTGCCAGCGCCTTGTTCTTGCTGGAGCCTACCGTGGCGATCGGGTACGTGTTGACCGCCTTGTCCGATTCAGCGAACGGAATGCCTTTGACCTTGTCGCCGGCTCCCTTCACGTCCGTGACGTAGACCAAGCCGGCGTCGGCCTCGCCCGAGGTGACCTTGCCGAGCACGTCGGTCACCGAGGATTCCTCGCTGACGGGGCTCAACGTTATGCCGCTGGCCTTCTCAACCGTGTCCGTTGCCGCGCCGCAGGGAACCTGGCTGGCGCAGGTGACCACCTTGACGTCCGCTTTGGCCAAATCCGCGAAGGACGCGATCGACGCCGGGTTGCCGGGTGGGACGGCGATCTCAAGGACGTTCGTGGCGAAGTTGGTGGCAGTGCCGTCCACGAGGTTTGCGTCGGAGAGCTTGGCCATGTTCTTGGTGTCAGCCGAGGCGAACACATCGGCCGGGGCCCCCTGGGTTATCTGCGTGACGAGATCGGAGGAGCCCGCGAAGCTCAGGTTCACTTTGGTGCCTGGGTTCCTGGCTTCGAAATCCTTGGCCAGCTGGGTGAACGTGGACTTCAGCGAGGCCGCCGCGAAGACGGTCACTGTCCCGCTCAACTGGGACGTGCTGTTGGTGCTCGATGGGGCCGCAGCGGGGGCCGTGGTGCCACAGGCAGTGAGGGCCCCAGCCAATCCCACGGCTACGGAGATGCCCAGGATGCTCTTCTTCATGCGGAGGGTCTTCATATGATGCTCTTTCCCTGGGGCGTTTCGATGATCACCGTGGTGGCCTTGACTACCGCTGTGGCCACCGAACCGAGCTCAAGGCCGAGTTCCCGCACGGCCTCGCTGCTCATGAGGGACACCACGCGGAACGGGCCACACTGGAGCTCCACCTGGGCCATGACCTTGTCTGCGGTGATGCCGGTAACCAGGCCGACGAAGCGGTTCCGCGCTGAACTTCCGGAACGGGAGGGGTCGTCCGGAAGGTGGGACTGGCTGCGCGCCAAAGTCGCGAGTTCCAGGCCATCAACCGCCAATCGGCCAGCAGGATCCTTCTGCGGAGTGAGCGTCCCGTTCTCTGTCCAACGCCTCACGGTGTCGTCACTGACACCGAGGAAGCGGGCGGCTTCGGAAATTCGTATTTGCGGCATAGAAACAGTGTAGTTCCGTAAATGCGTACACAAGGGCCGTTCTACTCCGCAAACGCAATATGACTGTGCTTTGGGGGCGCGCGCCGCCGCACCCCCATCGGCATGTCGCGCCTCTCAGTACCTCGGACGAACTTGCTCCCCCGTTCGGATGAACCAGGGCCAAACGGGGCCCGAGCCCGGACCGCTCACCCTAGGGTTGAAGCATGTCACCGAGAATCCAGGCCCTCCGCCCCGCCGCCGCACCCTTGGCAGGCCTTGGCATGCTCGTGGCACTCATGGTCCTGGAGGAACGCAGTTTCGATTCGGCGAGCGCGGTCCTGGTCGCCCTCACGGCTGCGGTTGCAGCCGCCGAACTGGTCCCCGTTCCCGCCATCGTCTTCGCCTTCGCTGCCTTGGGCTTCCAGGCGTTTGGCATCTTCCCGAGCGTGATGCTGTCCGGCGCCACGCCTTATGTGTGCTTGCCGGTGCTCTTCTTTTTCGCCACTCTCGGTTGGAAAGAACCGCAGCGGTGGCCACTGCCCGTTGCGGCCGTGACCGCAGCCGGGCTGGTCACCGTGAACTGGTTCGCCGACACCGCGTGGATCAACTTTGTTTTCGGCAAACAGCTGACCGAAGCGAGCCCCTTCCGCATTGCTGTGTACGCCTTCCTGGTGTTCGCCTCATTCTCGGCCCTCAACCTCGCTGGATGGGCTGCCGCTGCGTCGGTCCGGCAGGCCGTTGCCAACCGGATGGCGAAGGAACAGGCGGAGTCCCGGCTCGAATCAACGGCGGGCGCCTTGGTGATCGAACAAGAGCGCAACAGGATCGCCCGGGAGCTGCATGACGTCCTTGCGCATTCCCTCGCCGTCATCACAGCCCAGGCGGAAGGGATCCGCTACGTCCACCGGACTGAGCCGGAACTGGTGGAGGAGGCGGCCAACGTCATTGCGTCTTCGGCAAGGAGCGCACTGCAGGAAACCCGGCGGCTCGTGCAAAGTTTCGGCTCGGAACTGGAGGGCCCCGCGCCCGGAACCTCGGAATTGCCGGCCCTGGCCGAACGCCTGGAGAGCAGCGGGATGCCTGTCGAGCTGCACACGGCCGGGCTGGAGGGCCTCTCCCCGGTAGAGGACCTCACCGTCTACAGAATCGTCCAGGAAAGCCTGACGAATGCGTTCAAACATGGGGACCGCGAGGCCGGCGCAGTGGTGACGGTTGCCCGCGAACCCCGCGGCCTGCGTCTGAAGATCCGCTCAAGGCTGGCCGACGGCGGGACTGAACTGCCGCCGTCGGGAACCGGCCGCGGCATCCCGGGTATGCGTGAACGCGCGACGGCGGCGGGCGGGCGGCTCACTACGGTCACCAACGGCCAACTCTTCGAAGTGGAGGCAATCCTGCCATGAACGACACCCCGATCCGCGTCGCATTGGTTGACGATCAACCCCTGTTCAGCGCTGGTTTGAAGATGATCCTTGGCAGCCAGCCTGACCTGGACCTGGTAGGCGAAGCCACTGACGGTGAGCAGGCTGTTGCCCTCGCGGCGGACGTCGGACCGGACGTGATACTGATGGACATCCGGATGCCGGTCATGGACGGGATCACCGCCACGCGCCACATCACCGAAAGCAGCGGCCGTACAAAGGTCATTGTGCTCACCACCATCCAGCACGACGAAGCCGTGGTGCGCGCCATCCAAGCCGGCGCCGGCGGTTTCCTCACCAAGGATGCGACACCGGAATTCCTGCTCGCCACCATCCGCACCGTTCACGCCGGGCACGCGGTCATGGCTCCTTCGGCTACGAATGAACTACTCAGGGACTACACCACTCCCGCAGAGTCCAACACGGCAGTCCTGGAACCCCTGTCAGCCCGGGAGCACGATGTCTTCATGCTGGCCGCCAAAGGCCTGGCCAACGGGGAGATCGCCGCGTCCCTGGTTCTCAGCGACGCCACGGTGAAATCCCACATCGGGAACATCCTGTCCAAGCTCAAACTCAAAAACCGGATCCAGCTGGTTGCCTTCGCGTACCAAAACAGGCTGATCGGCTAGATCGTCACCCTCCAAACCAGGCCCTGGAACACCAGGGCCGGCCACCGCATTGCCAAAAACCGACCATAATTCGTCCAGAGGAGAAACGATGAAAAAGAAAACCATTGGGGTACTGATTCTTACTGCCGGGGCTGCCGCGACATTGGCTGCCGCCGCCACGCCAGGAGTCTCCTCCATGCTGACCAAACCTGCGGAGCATCCGGTGTCCGGCGTGACTCTGGCAGCCGAGCAGTTCGCGTCCGCGGATTCCGCGGCCGAAAACGGGGTGGCCGAAGCCGTGCGTCGGTGCATGGCCAAGGCTGGATACGACTACACACCGGTTTCCGCAGGACAGCAATCCGTGGATCTCAAACAGCGCGTAGGCTTCGATACGCTCAGCGTTGAGACTGCACGGGCTTCGGGATACGCCTCAACCAAGCCCAAGGGACCGGGCGAGCCCGCCCCGGACTCCGACCTCGGCAAACTCATGGCCGATCCCGCTTTTCAGCAGGCCCTCAACGGCAGTGGCTCGCCTGAACAGAACATAGTCCAGTCCTCAGCAGGTACGGGGATGCTGTGGGGAGGCTGCAAAGCCGAGGGCATCACCGCCATCTATGGGACTGCCGACAACTACATGAGGGCCACCGCATTGGCTTTCAACTCCCTGATGGTCGCCACCAACGCTGCAGGCCAGGACGCCGGGATCCAGACCGCCGTCGACTCCTGGAAAGAATGCATGTCCACAACGGCCTTCCCCTACAGCCACCCGGGCGAAGCGGTCTCTGCGGGACTGGACGCCGGCGGCCAGAAAGAACTGAAGATCGCTGTCACCGATGCGGGCTGCCGCGAAAGCACCGGATTCGACGCGAAGATCACCACGGTGTTGGACAAGTACTTGACCACGCGCATGAAGGAACTGGAGACGGAGGTGGCCGCGGTTAAGCAGATACGCCACGATGCTGCAGAGCGTGCCCGGCTGTTGTTGGGATAGTCGGCGCCACAGATGATGTCCCACCGGTGCGTTCCTTCCCCGCTGCCGTGACCGGAAGCCTCTTTGCAGGCATCCCGTCCGGCGACTGGGAGGGATCGCCCGGGACTACACTTTGGCCATGGCCATCTACGTCGATCCGCCCCTGTGGCCCGCGCACGGGACAGTTTTTTCGCATCTGGTCTCGGACACGTCGCTGGATGAGCTCCATGCGTTCGCGGCTGCCGCCGGGGTTCCGGAGAGGGCCTTCGACGGGGACCACTATGACGTCCCGGAGCGCCGCTACGACGACCTCGTGCTCGCCGGCGCAATCCCCGTGGAGGCCAGAATCCTGGTCCGCAAACTCATCGCCAGCGGCCTGCGCATTCCCGCGCGGGAACGGAGTAAAGCTTTGACAGTTCCGTTGATGGAGCGTTGGAACAGTATCTTCCCCGGCCATGAGGAGCTGGGCCTGGAGCTGTTGGAGCGGTGGGGTGAGGACGGCAGGAAATACCACAGCCGCACACACCTCCTGGCAGTTCTTGAAGCCCTGGACACTCTGACAGAACCCGCCCTGCCTGCACGGACCGTCTCCTTGGCGGCTTGGTTTCACGACGCCGTTTATGAAGGTGTTGCTGGTCAGGATGAGGAAGACTCAGCCATCCTGGCCGAGGACCGGCTCACGGCTGCTGGCCTCGCCGCTGCCGATGTGGCCGAGGTGGCCCGGCTCGTCAGGCTCACTTCCACCCACTCCCCTGAGCCCGGTGACCATGCCGGCGCCCTCCTCTGCGACGCCGACCTCTCTGTCCTTGGCGGCGACGAACAGGCCTACGCACGTTACCTGGCCGCCGTCCGCGAAGACTACGCCCACGTCAGCGACGATGACTTCGCGAAGGGTCGCGCCGCCGTCGTACGCCATCTGCTAAGCCTGGACCCGCTGTTCCACAGCGAACGGGCCAAGGGCCTCTGGCTCGACGCCGCCCGCCGGAACCTAGCGGGCGAACTCGCGTGAGCGGCGTGCCCAGCGAACCCGGAGCGCCGCAGCGGCAGCTCCCGTACTCGGTCCGGTTTGAATGGGGGCTCGACGGCGCCCGTGCAGTTGTGCCCGGAGCTGACCTTGCGGTGGTGGTTGACGTCACGTCGTTCACCACGTGCGTGAGCGTCGCGGTGGATCGCGGGGCGGTGGTGTTTCCCTATCCGCTGAGGGACGCGGGTGCAAGCGAGTTCGCGGCCCGCCACGGGGCTGCATTGGCGGGGCCGCGGGGTTCGGAAGGGCTGAGCTTGTCGCCCGTGAGCCTCAGTGCTGCGCCGGTACTCGACCGGGTCGTTCTGCCCTCCCCCAACGGGTCCACCATCAGCCATGAATTGGCCGGTTCAGCCCGTCAGGTGGTGGCCGTTTCACTCCGCAACGCCGCTGCCACGGCCGATTGGGTGCAGGCCACACTGCCTCATGGTGCCGTTATTGCCGTCATCGCTGCGGGTGAGAAATGGGGCAACGGTAGCCTGCGACCGGCTTTGGAGGACGAGCTTGGAGCCGGGGCGTTCATTGCCGGGCTCGCGGCTGCCGGGCGTCACAATTTTTCCCCGGAAGCGGCCGCTGCTGCTGCCGCCTTCGATGCTGCGGAACCGCATCTTGCGGGCACTCTGCGGGGATGTTCCAGTGGCCGGGAACTGATCGACGCCGGTTTTGCGGGTGATGTCGTCATCGCGGCGGAGCTGGACGCAGGTTCCGCAATTGCTCTCTTGCAGGACGGTGCCTATCGGGGAGTGTTGGCGTCCAGCTAGCATAGAGGTGTGACCTCCTACCTCTTGGACCCTTCCCGCTCATCGGTTCCCCTAGCCGTCCCCGATGTAGAGCACGTCCTGGCTGTGCGCGGCGTGGGCGGCTACCGGCAATACCGCATCCCTGCCCTTGCTATCAGCACCCGGGGCACTCTTCTAGCCGCCTATGACGGCAGGCCCAACCTGGACGACCTCCCCAATCCCATCGATCTCCTCCTGCGCCGCAGCTACGACAACGGAGTCACGTGGGAGCCACAGCAGCTGGTTCGCACCGGTTCGGGACTCCACGGCTTCGGCGATCCCAGCCTGCTGGTGGACTCCGACACCGGGCGCATCTTCATGTTCCATGCCGCCGGGACCCACGCAGGTTTCTTTGAAGCAGTTGCCGGATTGGAGCCGGATGACGACGTGCAGCACGCGGACGTCAGCTTCTCCGACGACGACGGCGACACCTGGCAGCACCGCCGGCTCACCGCGCAGCTTAAGCACGGCGCTGTCACTGGCCTGTTCGCCGCCGCCGGACAGGGCATCCAGATCCACACCGGACCTTTTGCGGGCCGGCTGGTGCAACAGTTTGTGTTGCTGGTGGACGGTGCCATCACGGCCGCGTCTGCGTTCAGCGACGATCATGGTGAGACATGGACTTTGGGCGAGCTGATCGGTCCGGGTACCTCAGGCGTGGGGCCGAACGAGAACAAAGTAGTGTGCTTGGACGATGGCCGGTTGCTCCTGCATTCGCGGGCCACGCCTTGCCGCTTGGCTGCAGTGTCCGAGGACGGCGGCCAAACGTGGAGCCCGCTGCAGCCTGTTCCGGATTTGCCGGATCCCAGCGACAACGGGTCCCTGACGCGCTTCGATGGTCAGCCGCATGGTACCTTCGCGGCGCCGGAGACTTCATCCTGGCTGCTGGCGAGCAACAACCAGGACCCGCATCTGCGTCGGAACACCATGCTGAGTCTCTCCCCCGACAACGGCGCCACCTGGCCGGCAAAGCTGCTTCTGTGCCCGGGAAGCTCGGCCTACTCCACCGTGGCGCGGCTGCCGAACGGGAATATCGGGGTTCTCTATGAACGGCAGGGATACCGGGAGATTGTGTTCGCGTCCATTCCTGCCGAGCAGCTGGCGGGGCAACTCTCCGCTTCACCCCGGGTTATGCCTGGGCCCACAGGCCTGGTCTTCGACATGGAACTGCGGTCCATCACCCCAGGCCGGCCCGCCGTGTGGCAGAACGCCGGCGACTTCCACGTGATCCCGTCCAACAGCGACGGCCAATGGGATGTCCAAACGTGGAAAGAAATCGGGCAGGGCTACGCCGGAGACCAGGTTCTCGGCACCCGGGAAGCCCAGGATCTCAACTACGGACCCATCGTCCCCGGCTACAAAGCCGGGGACATCCTTGCCTTCACCGGACGGGTCCGCAACGGAGGCACTGAGCCGGCTGCCGGCGTCGTACTTCGCGGACCGCACCAGAACGCGGGCGGTTTCCCGCCCGCGGACCTGTTACCCGGCGAGCATGTCCTCTACTTCACGCCGACCTACACCATTACGGCGTCGGACCTCGAGCACAGCACGCTGGAACTCGCCTTCACGGTGGAGGCCGACGGCGGGAGCGTGCGTGTGGAGCGGACGTTCCGTTTCGATCTGCGCACCGGGGCGGTTGTTGCGTCCTAGCGGGGCCGCACCTTAGCGGTAGGTGCTGACGAACGGCTGGTTGGTGGGCACAATCTGCTTGCCGAGCGGCATCAGCGACACCGGGATCAACTTCAGGTTGGCGATGGCCAGCGGAATCCCAATGATGGTGATGGCCATGGCAAACGCCGTAACCACATGGCCGATGGCAATCCAGATACCCGCCACCAGCAACCAGATGACGTTGCCCAGGAGCGCGAAGACCCCTGTGCCGCCCGGCTTCTCAACCACCATCCGCCCGAAGGGCCACAAGCAGTACGCCCCGATCCGGAACGAAGCGATGCCCCAAGGAATGGTCACGATGAGCACGCAGCAAATAATGCCTGCCGCGAAGTAGCCCAGGGCCAACCAGAACCCGCCGAAGACAAGCCAGATGACGTTAAGGATCGTTTTCATGTCCTCATTCTCTCCTGCGGGGCTGACAAAATGCCTAGGGGTCTGCCCTGAATCTTCCCTGACTTCAGCCGCCCAACCCGACGCTCGCTCACATCCCTATAGCTTCCCCCCCACCCCTCTTCCACACCCCACGCACTTCCCACCAACCCTCACTCACACCCCTACCGAAGCGCCCTGGATGTGAGGAATCGTCCGGCCGAAACACCGGGAAGTGAAGAAGGATCGGGTTGAAACACCCGGAACGTAAAGAAGCGTCCGGCCGAAACACGCGGGACGTGAGGAAGGATCCGGTTGAAACCCTAGGGATGTGAGGGAGGGTCAGGCTTTGGCGGCTGTGACGAAGGCGCGGATCTTAGCCAGGTCCTTCACACCCCGCGAAGACTCGACACCGGAGGAAACGTCCACTCCCCAAGCGCCGGCAGCGGCTGCGGCGAAGGCCACGTTGCCGGGTTCCAGACCACCGGCGAGCAACCACGCCCGGCTCTCGAGCCCCTTGTCACGCACTGAGGCGTAGTCCCAGGACTCCCCCGACCCCGGCACTGCGGCGTCGATCAGGAACACGTCTTCACCCAGATCCGCGAACTCGTCCTGGGAGGCACCCATGGTGACGGCCCGGATGAGCCGCATGCCGGCGTCGTGCACTGTTTTGACGTCGTCCGCAGTACGGCGACCGTGCAGCTGCACCCACGAAAGTCCTGACGCGCGGGCCGTCGCTACGGCATCGGCGGCGGCTTCATGCCGGAAAACGCCCACGGCATGAACCCCGGCGGGCACCAGCGGGAGCAGAATACGAACCTGGTCCGGGCTGACCTCCCGCGGGCTGGTGGTGAGGACGAAACCGACGGCGTCAGCACCGGCGTCGACGGCTTCACGTACTGATTCGGGCGTGCTCAAGCCGCATACTTTGACGAACATCCAGCGCCTCCCTCACTACCCGAACAACGTTTTCCACATATGACGTTAGCAAGCCGCGTTGCCATCGGAGAACCTGCGTCCACCATTAGGCTGGTCGGATGGAGATTATCCGTTTTGCTGACATCCGTCCCGAACCGTGGCGCAATGGCGGCGGGGTGACGCGCGAACTCGCGAGCCACCCGCAGGCAGCCTCTGCGCAGGACGGTGCCTGGGATTGGCGTGTCAGCATCGCCGACGTCTCCAAAGCCGGAGAATTCTCCGTTTTCCCGGGCATGGAGCGGGTCATCACCATCATCGACGGCGAACTGCTGCTCCTCACCGTGGACGGCTCCGAGCACCCGCTCGAGAAATACCGTCCGTTCCGTTTCTCCGGCGAGGCCGCATCCTCGGCGACTCTCCCCACCGGCGATATCCGTGACTTGAACGTCATCGCCCGCGAAGGCGCGTTCAAGGGCTACACGTCGATCGTTGAGATCTCCAAGAAACGGGCTCACCCGGTATTCGAGGGGCAGTTGGCTGTTCTGCTGGAGGGCAAGGCGACAGTTGCGCCCGGCGCCGGAGTCGAGGAAGAGCCGGCTGCTGAGGAAAAGTCCGACGGCGGCGCTCCGGCAACCAGCCCCGGGGAACCCGTCGAGTTGGCTCGCTATGACGCCGTCGTGGGTTCGGATACCCGCAGCCCTGAGATCTCCGGGCGGGGCTTTATCGCAGTGATCTCGATCGACCATGTGGAGCCGGCTGACGCCTGAGCTGGTGACGTTAACCACCAGAAGTGGCCACCCCGCGCCGGAGTTGCTAGCCTGAAATGAAGGTTCCGCTCTGGAACCTCCGGACGACGGTTCAGTACCCGGCACGCGACAAGACTGGCCAAAGGAAATGTCATGTCGTGGATAATTCTCATTCTTTCCGGTGCACTCGAGGCCGTCTGGGCCGCAGCTCTGCACCGTTCCAAGGGCTTCCGTAAACCCGTCCCAACAGTCGTTTTCCTGGTCGCAGTCATTGCGAGCATGGGCGGGCTGGCAATCGCAATGCAATCCATCCCAACGGGCACGGCCTACGCCGTGTGGGTGGGGGTGGGTGTGGTGCTCACCGCGGCTTACGCGATGGTCACCAAAGTTGAACGCGCGACGACGGCCCGGCTGCTTCTGCTTGCCGGCATCGGCGCATGCGTGGTCGGCCTGAAGGTGGTGGCATAGCCATGACAATAAAAACCAAGAACACCGGTAACGGAATCTTCTGGGCCATCCTCCTGGCGTCGGCGCTCCTCGAAGCCGTGTGGGCCACCGCTTTGGGGCTCTCCAATGGCTTCACGCAACTCATGCCCACACTGGTCTTCGCGGTCACCGCAGTATTGAGCATGCTGGGACTGGGTATCGCGGTGAAGCGCATCCCCCTTGGCACTGCTTACGCGGTATGGGTGGGTATCGGCGCGGCGCTGACCGTTGGCTGGGCCATGATCACGGGCGTCGAATCGGCAAGCCCCCTGAAACTGCTGTTCATCGCAGGAATCGTGGGCTGTGCCGCCGGCTTGAAGGCGCTGCCCGCAGAGAAAGCTGTAGCCAAGCCCGAGTAGCGCCCGCTCCCTGGCACCCTGTTTCGATGGTTCGCTGCACACCATGCCGCTCGCACGGCACACTGTGCAGCGAACCATCGAATCAGCCAGGCAAGGCCACGCGAGGCCAGGCGGTGCTCGCAGAAATCGCAGGAATACCCCAGCGCGCCATCGGGTTCACGCCTTCAAGAGCACCCAAACACGCATTGGAGACGTTCATGACTGCAGTTCAGCTCGGAGATGGCTTCACGGTCAGCCCCCTCGGTTTCGGCGGAATGGCCCTGACCCCTGTCTATGGCGGGATCGACCCAGAGGAAGGCCTGCAAACACTCAGGCACGCCGTGGACGCGGGCATCACGTTCATCGACACCGCAGATGTGTATGGCGCGGGCAGCAACGAGGAACTCGTGGGCAGGCTCCTGAAGGAGCGCCGCGACGAGATCCAGGTAGCCACGAAGTTTGGAATTGAGGGCAACCCCGCGGACGGATACACGGGAGTCCGCGGGGATGCACCGTACGTCAGGCAAGCGGCGGAAGCGAGCCTCCGCCGCTTGGACACTGACGTCATTGACCTCTACTACATGCATCGCCGTGACCTCCGCGTTCCGATAGTGGAAACCGTGGAGGCAATGGCGGAGCTGGTCCGTGAGGGCAAGGTCCGGCACCTCGGCTTGTCGGAAGTGACAGCCGAGGAGCTCAGGCAGGCCAACGCCGTCCATCCCATTGCCGCGGTCCAGAGTGAATGGTCAATCTGGAGCAGGGATGTTGAGCTCAACGTTGTTCCTGCAGCCAAGGAGCTTGGCGTAGGGTTTGTGCCGTATTCGCCGCTGGGCCGTGGGTTCCTTACGGGAACCGTCAGCGCGGGCGATCTTGGCGAAAATGACTTCCGCCATAAGATCCCCCGTTTTGGCGACGAGGCACTTGATGCAAACCAGGCCGTTGTAGCCGCGGTTCGCGAGGTAGCCAGTGGGCTGGATGCAACTCCTGCCCAGGTAGCCCTGGCTTGGCTTTTCGCCCAAGGTCAGCGCCTCGGGATTTCGGTGGTCCCCATCCCCGGCACGCGCAGGACGTACCGGATCGACGAGAATCTCGGCGCACTGTCCCTGCAACTGGGAACAGCGCACCTTGAGGTGCTCGACCAAGCCGCTGCCGCCGTCGTGGGTTCACGCTCCGCCGACCCCAATTGGGTCTCGCAGGGCCGCGAAGCCAAGAACGTAGGCTGAACGAATGGATTCGCTTATTCACTCACTACGTGACGTCACCATTCGCAGCATTTCGGTCAGCGAGATGAACAACAACGTGTACCTGTTGACGTCAAAGTCCACAGGGGCGCAGGTGTTGATCGACGCCGCCGACGACCTTCCAGCCATCCAGCAGCTTCTGTCGGAGTCCGCGGGCGATTCGGCCGAGCCCACCAAGCTGGTCCGGATAGCAACCACCCACCAGCACTGGGATCACGTCCGTGCGCTGGCGGAGCTGGTGGAAGTCACCGGGGCCACCACGTCAGCGGGAGCGGACGACGCCGATGCGTTGCCGGTTCCGGTGGATGTCCGGCTTGGTCACGGCGACGTTGAGCGGTTCGACGACATCGAGCTCACGGCGGTCCACCTGCGTGGACATACCCCTGGCTCGATCGCCTTCGTGTACCAGGATCCGGACGGGCCGGCCCACATTTTCAGTGGAGACTCGCTGTTTCCGGGAGGCGTCGGCAACACACAGAAAGATCCTGCACGCTTCACTTCTCTGTTGAACGACGTGTCGGAACGACTGTTCGACGCCTATCCGGACGATACCCTGGTGCACCCGGGCCATGGACTGCCCACGACCCTCGGAGCCGAGCGGCCACACCTTGAGGAGTGGCGCGCCCGGGGCTGGTAGCACCTGGAGTTGCGGGGCCTGCTCTGCGCTCCATTCCTTCCGGAAAGCGCGTAGAGCGGGCCTCACAACGGGAGGTTAGCGGCCGCGGCGCTCGTTCGAAGCAGGAGCCGACGCGCGGCGGGGACCGCTGCGTGCCGGACGGCCTGCGCCGGATCCACCGCGACCGGAGTTGCCGGAACCCGAACCGTAGGATCCACCGGACGTAGCGCCCGTAGCGGAGGACCATACGGCCTTGTTCCCACCGGTACGCGTAGAGGTGGTGGATGCCGTGCGAGGAGCCGAAGCTGCGCGCTGGCCGGTAGCCGGACGACCACTGCGGCCGCCCTGGCCCTGCGAGCCCGGGACGTCGTTGCGGTGAGTGGCACCGGACTTGCCGCGGCCACGTGAGCTGCGGGCGACGTCGTCGTTCATTGCTGCGCGACGCTCGGCGCGGTTGACGTCGGTGCGAACCGGCTCAGCCGCGACCTTGCCACGTCCGTTGCGACCACCACGGCCGCCGGCCGTGGGAGCAGCCTGTGTGGAACGGCGTGCACGCTTGCGCTGTGCGTTCGCGCCGGTGGACGTGCCGCCACCCTGCGGGGCTTTCGCCGCGAGGAGTGCTGCACGGGTGCGGGGATCGACCTTGTCGGCGATTTCGCCAACGAGGTCGGCAACCAACGGAGAGTTGGCAGTGACGCGCTCAAACGAAACGTCGACGCCGGCAGCCTTCATGAGCTTCTTGACGTCGCTCTGCTGCTCCGGAAGGGTCAGCGTGACCACGGTGCCATCGGAACCTGCGCGGGCCGTACGGCCGGAGCGGTGCAGGTATGCCTTGTGCTCTGTGGGCGGGTCCACGTGGATGACGAGTTCGACGTCGTCAACGTGCACGCCGCGGGCTGCGACGTCGGTTGCCACCAGGACGCGGACGTCACCGTTGGAGAACTCGGCAAGGTTGCGGTCGCGGGCGTTCTGCGACAGGTTGCCATGCAGGTCGACGGCGGGGATGCCGGCGTCGGTGAGGGTCTTGGCAAGCTTGCGGGCGTGGTGCTTGGTCCGCATGAAGAGGACGCGGCGGCCGGCGCCGGAGGCCAATTCAACAATGAGCTGCTTCTTGACGGTCTGGTCGTTGACCACCAGGACGTGGTGTTCCATGGTAGTGACAGCGGCCTGGGGATCGTCCACGGAGTGTGTCAGCGGGTTGGACAGGTAACGGTTGACCAGCTTGTCAACACCGTTGTCCAGCGTCGCGGAGAAGAGCAGGCGCTGACCCTGGGTGGGGGTCATGTCCATGAGCTTCTTGACCACCGGGAGGAAGCCGAGGTCGGCCATGTGGTCGGCCTCGTCCAGCACGGTGACCTCAACGGCTTCGAGGGTCAGGATGCGCTGGCGGATCAGGTCTTCGAGACGGCCCGGGCAGGCGATGACGATGTCGACGCCGGCGCGCAGCGCCTTCTCCTGGCGTGCCTGGGAGATGCCGCCGTAGATGACCGTGGTGTTCAGGCCCATGGCCTTGGCCAGCGGTTCGATGGTGGCGTTGATCTGGGTTGCCAGTTCACGCGTCGGTGCAAGGACCAAGCCCATGGGGCGACCGGGCTTGCGGAAATGCTTGGCTTCGCGCTCGGCCAAGCGGGCCACGAGCGGGATGGCGAAAGCGATGGTCTTGCCGGAGCCGGTGCGGCCACGGCCCAGGACGTCGCGGCCTGCGAGGGTGTCCGGGAGGGTCTTCACTTGGATGGGGAATGCCTCTTCGATGCCGTCTGCAGCGAGGGAATCAGCAATGGCCTTGGGCGTGCCAAGGGCAGCAAAAGTAGTCATAAACTTCATGTCTTTCGGGCGGTGTCCAGTTGCGGACATCGGCCCCCGACGCCGGTTGGGCCAGGGGTTCGCCGAGGAAAAGTCAGGTGGTCTACCGGTTCGCTGCAACAGCGGTGGCCGGGACCAAATAGAACGCGTTCATCGACGCAGGATGTGCCTCTCACATGAAAAATGCCCCGTCGCGCAGCCTTTCAGGCCACCTGCTTCAGGGCGTCACCGCACATCAAGTGTTCCTAGCTTAGCAGTGATGGGGGTGGAACCTTGCATCGCCCGGCGTTGCGGGGCCTGCTATGCGTGCTTCCGGGCGTGCAAAGCGCGCAAAGCGGGCCCCACAACTAACCTGCCCAGCGTTGCGGGGCCTGCTATGCGTGCTTCCGGGCCTGCAAAGCGCGCAAAGCGGGCCCCACAACGGGTCAGGCGTGGTGCGAGAGCTCCGGTTCGGCGTTCGGGGACTTGGTTGCGGCCGCGCGGGCGGCGACCCTCGGCGCCATCAGAACCCCGACGACGGCGATCACCGCCGTAAGTGCGAAGACCGCCGCAAACGGGTTCGTCGTCGTGAATGCCGCAAAGACCAGTCCTGTAGCGGCGAGGGACAGCGCACCGCCTAGGGAGTCGGAGATGGACATGGCCGCACTGTTGAAGCCCTGGTTCTCCTCGGTGGACAGCGCCAACGTCATGACGGACAAGCGCGGGTACATCAGTCCCATCCCGCCGCCGGCAAGGATCCACCCGCCAATGGCAACGGCGGCGGACAGCGCCAGCGCGGCCGTCACGAGGGTGAGGACAATGGCCACCAGCACCAGCGAGGCGCCGATCTTGATGGCGAGGTCATCAGCCAAGCGGGTGCCAAGCCGCCCCTGGATCGCCGACGCCCCGGCCCAGGCCAGTGCCGCACCGGTCAGGGTCAGCCCGGCAAACGTGGGCGTGAATGAATAGCGTTCGGTCAGGAGGTACGGCAGGTAGACCTCGGCTCCGAAGAATGCCGCCGACGCCAGGCCCCGGACCAGGATCACACTGGGCAGTCCCCGCCGGGCGGTCAGTGTCCCGCGCGGCACCAGCGGCCGGACAGCCACCACGGCAAGGACCAGCGCGACGACGGCAATCACCCCACCAACTCCCGGCACCTCAGCGGAGAGGTTCAGGCCGAGGACGGCAACAGCTGCGAGCGCCGCCCATCCCATGCGCCCGAAAGCCCACGGAACCGTTTCGGCGGGAGGCTCGGACGACATGCCCCGGACTGCCGGCACCACCATCAGCAGCGCTGGCACCACCAGGCCCACGACACCCAGGAAGACCCAGTGCCAGCTGCTCAGCTGGGCCACGACACCTGCGGCGAACGGACCAACGAGCGACGGAACCACCCAGGACGCGGCGAAGGCGGCGAAGATTTTCGGGTGCAGCTCGGGTGGGTACACACGGGCCACCAGCACGTAGAGGGCAACGGTCATCGCGCCGCCGCCCAGACCCTGTACCAAGCGCCCGAGCACCAGGATCTCCATGGTTCCGGCCATGCCGGCGATCAGCAGGCCGGCAACGAACAGTGCCACCGAGGAGTACAGGGGCGCCGCCGGACCCCGACGGTCGGACCAGTTGCCGGCCGCCACCATACCCATCACGCCAGTAGCCAGTGGTCCGGCGAAGGCAAGCGCGTAGAGGCTGGCTCCGTCCAGGTCCCGGCTCACGAGCGGCATGATGGTTGTCACTGCGAGGGACTCGAACGCGCTGAGGAATACCAGCGCGCAGGCCCCCACGGTGGCAAGGAGGTAGGGGCGGCCCAGGATTCCGGCCGTTGAGGTGTCTGAGGTCATGGACGCCAGCCTAGAACCTCAACTAATGTTGAGGTCAATCCAGCACACCCCTACCGGAAGAAGGTCCATGCCCACCGCCCCCGCCCACCGGCCACTGACCATTGGTGAGCTCTCCGAGCGCAGCGGAGTGTCGCCGTCGGCCCTTCATTTCTACGAACGCAACGGGCTTATCGAAGCCGAGCGGACAGCAGGCAACCAACGGCGGTACCGGCGTGACACACTCCGGCGCGTCGCGTTCATCAAGACCTCGCAACGGGTGGGACTGCCGCTTAGGGACATCCGGGAGGCGCTGAACTCGTTGCCCGAAGGACGCACGCCCACCAAGAGGGATTGGAGCAGGTTGTCGTTGCGCTGGCGGGAGGAACTCGACCAACGGATCGCAGCCTTGCAGCACCTGCGCAACGACCTCGACGGCTGCATTGGCTGCGGTTGCCTGAGCTTGAAATCGTGCACGCTGCAGAACCCGTCGGACGAACTCGGTGCGTCGGGCGCGGGGGCACAACGGTGGATGCTGCCGGACTAGCCAAACTGACTGCGGGGCAAAACTGCCTGCCGGGCCAAACTGCCTGCCGGCTTTGCCGAAACAGCAAAAGGCATTGCCTTCCGCTGCAGCCTCTTGGCACGCTTGGGTCATGACTGAACACACGCACGACGGCGGCACCCACCAGCACGGCCAACACACCCACGAAGGCGCCCAGCAAGGTGGCTTGAACCTCCATAAGGATGCGGACAACGCCGTGGACATGTGGGACGGAATGTATCGGGAGCGGCCGAAGATCTGGAGCGGGAATCCGAACCCGCAGTTGGTGGCCGAAGCCAAGGACCTGAAGCCCGGCAAGGCCCTCGACTTGGGCTGCGGCGAAGGCGGGGACGCTATCTGGCTCGCGAAGCAGGGCTGGACGGTTACCGCCCTGGACGTGTCCGCCGTCGCCCTTGAACGCGCGGCCGCGCACGCCGAGGAAGCGGGCGTCGCTGACCGGATCACGTGGCAGCAGCAGGACCTGACGGAATGGGAGCCGCAGCCGGACTTCGATCTGGTCTCGGCACAGTTCCTGCATTCGCCCCTGCTGCCGTGGCGTGATTCGGTCACCTCGGCCGCCGGGGCTGTGGCGCCTGGCGGGACATTGCTGGTGGTGGGGCATCACCCGCACGGCCTGCCGTCCTGGAGCCAGCACCACCACGAGGCCGGGCTTTTCTTCACTCCGGAGCAGCTGGCGGGTGCCCTGCGGCTAGATACCGAGCCGTGGTTCGTCCACGTGCTGACAGACCGGGCGCGGACGGTTTCGGGTCCCAGCGGTGAATCGGGCACCACCCTGGACACTGTCCTGAGGGCCACGAAGCGGGCTTAGGCGCCCTCCGGCAGCAGGTCTCCGTAGGGTGGTACGACTGTTCCCGTGGCGGTCGAGTCCGGGTTCAGCATCCACCCCACCCGTTTTGCCGTATTGAGCATCACCACGCTTTCCACCAACTCAATGCCGGGGATCCGCTGCTGGATGGTGAGCTCCATTTCCATGACATCCGCCAGCGAGCGCAGCCACATGATCATGGTGAAGTTGGTGCGCCCCGTGGTGGATGCGGAGAAGCGGATGTTGCGGATGGCCCTGAGCTCGGTGGCTGCGGCCTCGTGCTGACCTGCCGGGACATTGGCGAACCATTGGACGGTGATGGGGAAACCTGAGTACTGCTGGGCTATTTCGCAGCGGAAGGACAGCATGCGGCTGGCCAGGACGCGTCCCAGTTGGCGCTGCACAGTGGCTGGATTCCGGTCCAGCGCCCTGGCGATCTCGGCCGCAGTGGCGCGGCCGTCCCGGGCGAGGAACGGGATGAGCGCCAGGTGTGTCTCCGGCAAGGGCGCCACGACGGTGTCGGGAGAAGACGGGTTGGCGGATTCAGGTCCCGCCAGCGACCGCAATGCCTGCTGTTCCGCCTTGCTGAGCACATTGAGCCGCCACGCGTAGCCGCTGGTGTGGATCCGTGTACAAAGAGCCGTGTGGTACTTGGTAAGTCCCCGTACTTCCTTGAGCCGAGGCAACACCTGCGTGCTGAACTGTTCCAGGTCCTGGGTGATGACCGTCAGTGTCAGGTCGCGGTTACTGGCAGCTTCTTCCACTGTGATGACCTCGGGCAGTTGCGCGACGGCGGCGGTCACCTCGGGCCTGAGGTGCATTTCGCAGTCGATGTCCACCATGGCCAAGCACATGTCCTTGGGATCACCCATCAGATGCGCCGTGGTCCAGGCAGCGCCCGCAGCCCTTAGGCGGTCCCAGCGGGCTGCCAGGGTGGTGGCGTGGACGCCCAGGACGCTGCCGGCGTCGGACCAACTGATCCGGG
The DNA here is from genome assembly GCF_040560085.1 of Paenarthrobacter sp. CC6. Classification (NCBI taxonomy): domain Bacteria; kingdom Bacillati; phylum Actinomycetota; class Actinomycetes; order Micrococcales; family Micrococcaceae; genus Paenarthrobacter; species Paenarthrobacter sp. CC6. The sequence goes on from NZ_JARDAN010000007.1 coordinate 176,298, forward strand.
GCGATATCTGCAAGGCGTTGACCAAACGCAGATCTTCTTCACTGAGCTCCATGAGCCCATTCTCCCAGAAGCGTGCATGAATCGTGTGCTGCAAGCAGCAAAATGCATATTTACAGTTGTTTTCGAGCATGTGAAGCAGGTCACCACAGAATGGCATAAGGAACACATCACCTTATGGATCAGGAGACTTCATGACACTCGCCGCCGACGCCAAAGAACTGCAAGGGGACATCGTCCGCCTACGCCACGACCTCCACCGCGAACCGGAGATCGGATTGCAGCTCCCCCGCACGCAGGAGAAAGTGCTCAAGGCGCTGGACGGACTTCCGTACGAGATCACCCTGGGGAAGGAAACGACGTCGGTCACCGCAGTACTGCGGGGAGGTGCGGCCCACGCTTCGGCTGAGAAGCCCGTGGTCCTCCTGCGCGCCGACATGGATGGTCTCCCCGTGCAGGAGAACACCGGCGTTGACTACACCTCCCGCGTGGACGGCGCGATGCACGCCTGCGGCCACGACCTTCACACCTCCATGCTCGCCGGCGCTGCCACCCTCCTGGCCGAGCGCAGGGAGCAACTGGCCGGCGACGTCATCCTGATGTTCCAGCCGGGCGAAGAAGGCTTCGACGGTGCCAGCTACATGATCAAGGAGGGCGTCCTGGACGCCGCGGGCCGACGCGCGGACACCGCCTACGGGATGCACGTCTTCTCCTCACTGGAGCCGCACGGGCAGTTCGTCACCAAACCCGGAGTCATGCTCAGCTCCTCGGACGGCCTCGTGGTGACCGTGCTGGGCGCGGGGGGCCACGGTTCAGCGCCCCACTCCGCCAAGGATCCCGTCACAGCCGCCGCCGAAATGGTCACCGCCCTGCAGGTGATGGTCACGCGGCAGTTCAACATGTTCGACCCCGTCGTCCTGACCGTCGGCGTCCTGCACGCCGGAACCAAGCGCAACGTGATCCCCGAGACCGCCCGGATCGAAGCCACCATCCGGACCTTCTCCGAGGAGTCCCGCCGGAAGATGATGGAAGCAGTACCCCGGCTGCTGCAAGGTATTGCCGCAGCCCACGGCCTGGAGGCTGACGTGCATTACCAAGAGGAATACCCCCTCACCATCAACAACGACGACGAGACCGCCACCGCCGAAAAGGTCATCGCCGGGATGTTCGGCGAGTCCCGGTACACCCGCATGGCCACTCCCCTGAGCGGTTCGGAGGACTTCTCCCGCGTCCTCGCCGAAGTCCCCGGCACGTTCGTGGGCCTCAGTGCCGTCGCTCCCGGAGCCGACCACACGACGTCGCCGTTCAACCACTCCCCTTACGCCACGTTCGACGACGGCGTCCTCACCGACGGTGCCGCGCTGTATGCAGAGCTCGCCGTATCCCGCATCGCAACCCTCTCCGGCAACTAGCCTCCCCACCCCCTTGGAGAATCACATGACCACCACCGTTGGAACGTCCACGGACGTCAAGGCCCACAAGTCGCATGTGCGGACATTGGTCGGCACCGGCATCGGCAACGCCGTCGAGTGGTACGACTGGGCCATCTACGCCACGTTCTCGCCGTTCATCGCGAGCGCGTTGTTCAGCAGCGCCGACCCCACCTCAGCCGTGCTGTCCACGTTGGCGATCTTCGCCGTCGGGTTCGTTGCCCGGCCGTTCGGCGGGTTCGTGTTCGGCTGGATCGGTGACAGGATCGGCCGCAAGACGTCCATGACCGTCGCTGTGGCACTCGGAGCTGTGGGCAGCCTCCTCATCGGTGTCGCGCCCACGTTCGAATCGGTCGGCGCCTTCGCCTCGGTGATGTTGCTGGTTGCCCGGCTCATCCAGGGCCTCGCCCACGGTGGCGAGCTGCCGTCGTCGCAAACGTACCTGTCCGAGATGGCACCCAAGGAACACCGAGGCTTCTGGGCGACCCTCATCTACACCTCCGGCACCGCCGGAATCCTGGCCGGGACGCTGCTGGGCGCCATCCTCACCGCTGTCCTGAGCAAGGGCGACATGAGCGCCTGGGGTTGGCGCATCCCGTTCCTGATCGGCGGCGCACTGGGCATTTACGCACTGTTCATGCGGGCCAAGATGAAGGAAACCGAAGCGTTTGAGGCCGAAGCTCCGCAGGAGAAGCGCCTGGCCATCTGGCCGCAGATCGTCAAGTACCGCAAGCAGGCCCTGCAGGTCATCGGCCTCACCGTTGGCCTGACGGTTGTCTACTACATCTGGGGCGTCGTGGCACCGAGCTACGCCGCAACCTCGTTGAAGATGGACCGCGGCGCGGCACTGTGGGCCGGCGTCATTGCCAACGTGGTGTTCATCGCGGCGCTGCCGTTCTGGGGCAAAATGTCGGACCGGATCGGACGCAAGCCGGTGCTGATCGCCTCCTCCGCCGGCGCTGCTTTGCTGCACTTCCCCATGACGTGGCTGCTCAAGGACTCGCCGTGGCAGTTGGCGGTGTCGATGTCCGTGATGCTGTTCTTCATCGCCGGCAGCGCAGCGATCGTCCCTGCCGTGTACGCCGAACTGTTCCCGACCCACATCCGCACCATCGGCGTCGGCGTTCCGTACTCCATCTGCGTGGCGGTCTTCGGCGGCACGGCCCCGTACCTGCAGACCTGGCTCGGCACCATCGGACAGGGCTACCTCTTCAATGTGTACGCCGTGATCCTGCTGCTGGTGGGTATCGCGTTCGCTGTCTCCATCCCGGAGACGAAGGGCAAGGACCTGACCGTCTAGCTACTTCGTTGCGAGGCCCGCTCTGCACGCTATTCCCAAAGCAGGGCGGTGGGGACGCCGAGTGGGTCTCGCAACGTTAGACGAAGCGGTCGCGGCCGGCCCGGTAGCCGAAGAAAGCCGCGAGCGAACCGACCACCAGGAACAGGATTCCCGCGGCTGCGAACCCGCCGGTGGCCTGATGGAGTTGCCCCACCATGAGAGTGCCGACCGAACCAACCCCGTAGCCCACGCCCTGCATCATTCCCGAAAGGTGTGCGGCCGTGTGGGCATCGCGGGTGCGGACCATGATCATGGTGAGGGCCACTGCTGTGAGCGAGCCTTGCCCCAGCCCGTTGAGGCCCGTCCAGACCCAGATCAGTTCAGTGGGACCGAAGATCGTCAGTGCGAAACCACCGCCGGTCATCAACGCCACCACCATATTGATGATCCGTTGATCCTTGAAGCGCGTCGCCAGGGCCGGGGCAAACAGGGAGCCGAGCATCTGCAGCACGATCGACACCGAAACAATGAGCCCGGCCGTTGCACCGTCGATGCCCCGGTCGCGCAGGATCGGCGCCATCCACGCGAACACGCTGAACGACATCATCGCCTGCAGCACCATGAACATCGTCACCTGCCAGGCCACAGCCGATTTCCAGACGTTCACGCCACCATGGACGGCTTGGTGCCTTACCGACGGTTGCTTGACGGCCAGCGGCAGGAACAGCAAAAGCACGACGGCGGCCGGCACCACCCAGAACCACAGCGCCGAAGTCCACTGGCCGGTTGCCGTAAAGACCGGATAAGTGAAGCCCGCGCCCAAGGCCGCGGACGCGCAGATCGCTGTGGTGTAGAGGCCGCCCATCAAGCCGAGGCGGTGCGGGAAATCCCTCTTGACCACGCCCGGCAGGAGCACGTTGCACAGCGCAATCGCAGCACCACAGGCCGCCGTGCCCGCGAGAAGCCCCGGGAGATGGCCCACGCCGGGTACGTCCACGGGCCTGAGCAGCAGGCCCGCAGTGAGGACAGCCATGGCGCCCAGGAGCACCCGTTCCGCGCCGAACCTGCGGGCCAGGATGGGGGCAAGGGGCGCGAAGACGCCCAGCAACGTGACCGGCACCGTGGTGAGGACCACCAGCGACCAACCCGGCAGACCGGCGTCGGACGTTATTTCCGGAAGGACCGCGGAGAAGCTGGAGAAGACCGTGCGGAGGTTCAGCCCGATCAGTACCAGGCAGATGCCCAGGTAGACCAGTCCTCTCCTGCCCCTGAGCTGCGTGGGGCCGGCGGCCGGTTCTTCATCGATCTCTGCATCGGCCGCAATCTCGGGCAGGACGGATTTCTCTGGGTAGCCGGGCATCTTCGAGGAGGTCACACGTCCTATTCTGTCAGCCACGTGTTGGGGACGCGTGATGGGGTCATTGTGACCAGCACGCGACCTCAGTTGCGGGCTAGATCAGGGTGTCGAAGTAACCCCAGCCCACGCCTATGTGCGTGTTTCCGAACAGGCCCGCTCCGAACTCCGAATTCAGGAAGAGCCGCATATCGCCTGTTTCATCGATCGCCACAATGTCGTTGAGGGGTTTCAGGGCCGAGTACCGGTTTCCGTAGAGCGGTTCGTAGACGCCGGCTCCGCTGATTTCGGTCATGAGCTCCCAACCGTGGCCCGCGATCGACGGCGGCTTCCAGCCACCGTTTCCGTCTGCGGGGTACTGGTGCAGGATGCCGGCGCCGTCCCTGGCATAGATGTCCACAGCGCCATCGCCGTCGGTATCGCCGGGGGTGGCGATCTTGTTCATCACGTCCCAGCCGGTCCCGACGCGTGATGGTGTCAGCCAGCCGCCGTCGCCGTCTCCCGGGTACAGGTAGAGGTCGCCGGCGGAGTCCCGGGCCAGGACGTCGTTGTTTCCGTCACCGTCGAAGTCCCCCGGGCCAACGACAGTGTCAAAGATGTTCCAGCCCCAGCCAACTTGCCTGGGCGGAAGCCAGCCGCCCTCCCCATCGCCTGGATAGATGTGCAGGGTTCCAGCGCTGTCACGGCCCAGGAGGTCGTTGTTTCCGTCGCCGTCGAAATCACCGGTGGAGAAAACGACGTCGAAAATGCCGAAGCCCCGGCCAACCACTCTTGGTTCTTCGATCGTGTGGTTGTAATAGGTGCACCCGGCGCCGGAAGGACACATTCGGTATTCGGACGAATAAGCATGCGGATAGAGGACCAACGTGCCGTCGTCCGTGCGGCCAAGGAGCTCGAAGTTGCCGCGCCCGGTCCAGCCCATGGAACGGCTGGAGGCGGCGATCGGAGCTGTTTCATCGCTCCGGAAAACTTCCTCTTCGGAGCACACGCCGTGGGCTGTGAACGAAATACGGTTTCCACGGTCTTCGGGGAGCAGTTTCAGGGATTCGCCTTGACGCCCGGCAGGCAGTGGCTCGCCGTTGCTCAGCCACTCCATGACGAAGCCATGCGGGGCCTCAGCTGTGGGCGGGCACACCTGCAGCCCATGGTCGGCGCTGCCGATGGTCAGTTCGGAACCCACGTAGGGCATGCCGAAGATTGGCGGAACCCAATCCTGGTAGTCCGCTGCAGCGGGAGCCGCGCCCAAGGTCGTCGAGCCCAACAACAAGGCGCCCAGTGCCGCCGACTTGAACGCAAATGACCGCAAGCTTCCCATGCTTTCCCCCAAGACCAGTGAGCGCCTCCAAGACCAGTAAGCGCGTCATTGGAGCCGAGCCTAACACTCCCCTTATTTTGATGGTGATGCTTCGTCCAAAGACAAGCGCCCGCCCCCTCGGCAGAGCCCCCTGCCCGAACCCAAGTATTCTGGAAAGGATGAGTGAAACCCCAGATTCCCCGCGCCCTGTCACCCCCGGCAGCCAGGCTTCCTTCGGTACCTACGGTGGCCGCCCGGTCAGTTTCGTGCGCCGCGGCACACGCCTGCAGGGTCGGAGGCAGGCGGCTTGGGAAGAGCACGCGGAGCGCTGGGCCATCCAGGTCCCCCGTCATGTCGCCAACACCTCCGTGCACCCGGATTACACCTTCGACGCCGAGGCTGTCTTCGGACGGAAGGCGCCCTTGATTGTCGAGATCGGTTCCGGACTGGGCGACGCCGTGGTTCACGCCGCCGAGCAGAACCCGGACAAAGACTTCCTTGCCGTCGAGGTTTACACACCCGGGCTGGCCAACACCATCATCAAGATCAACAGCCGGGGCCTGACCAACGTGCGCGTGGTGGAAGCCAACGCTCCCGAGGTCCTCGAATCGATGCTGCCTGCAGGGTCGGTCAGCGAACTATGGGTGTTCTTCCCTGACCCCTGGCACAAGGCACGGCACCACAAGCGCCGTCTCATCCAGCCGGCCTTCGCCTCCGTTGCTGCCAAAGCCCTCCAGAAGGGCGGCTACTGGAGGATTGCCACGGACTGGTCCAACTATGCCGTGCACGTCCGGGAAGTCCTGGCGGGATCCACGGAGTTCGAGAACATGCACGAAGGCGAGCGCAGCGGCGAGGAGAGCCCGTTGACGCAAGTGTGGCAGTCCGGCGTCGAATCCGTTGTGGGCGGTGCGCCCGTCAGGGAGGGCCGCGCGCCGGTCAGTACCGAGCACACCGGCCCGAATGAGGGAGTGGACGAAGAAGGCGGCTGGGCTCCCCGGTTCGAGGGCCGGATCCGCACGAGCTTTGAGAACAAAGCGCACGAGGCCGGGCGTATGATCTTCGACCTCACGTACCGCAAGCTTTAGCCAACGGACTTAGGGGGAATCATGAGCTACCAGCCACCGATCGACTACTACCAACAGCCGCAGAGACAAGGCACCCGGGGTCTGGGCGCCGGCATCACCAGCATCGTCTCCGCAGTCTTGTCGCCGATTGCCGCGGTGGTCAGTATTCCCCTTGGCCTTGCGGCCATCGCCTCGTCACTAAGCCGTTACAACCCGGATAACGACGCCTGGTGGATCGGAGCCCTGGTTCTGGCCGGGGTGGCCGTCCTGCTGTCCATTGTGGCCGTCATCAGTGGCCTCATAGCCGTCTTCCGGGCCGGGCGTATGAACGCAGCACGCATCACTGGAATCATCGGGCTGGCGATCATGGCGGTCAACGTCTTCGGCATTGCCTTCATGGTGTTCCTGGTACTCGGATCAGGGCAGGGATTCTGATGCCACAGGTACGCGCGGAACGCTTCATCCGTTTGGATCCTGAAACAGCTTTTGCCCTCTCCCAGACAACCGGCGCGTTCCGGCTCAAGTGGGATCCGTTCATTTCCGCGCAGGCATTCATGGATGGTGCCCAAGCAGCCGGAAAGGGTGTGCGGACCCGGACCGTTTCGCGCATGGGATTGAAGATGGTCAGCCAATACGTCTCCTACACTCCCCCGCGAAATGTGGGCATGACCATGGTGTCCGGTCCGTGGTTTTTTGAGAACTTCGGCGGCGGCTGGCGGTTCACCCCGGACGACGGCGGCACCCGGGCGGTCTGGAAGTACACCTTTTCGTGCCGGCCGGCGTTCATCAAGCCCGTCGCCGAGAGAGTCGGCGGTTGGCTCCTGGGTCGCGAGATCGAACGACGGATCGAGGCGTTCGCCCGTGCTTGCGAGGACCCTGCGTTGGTGGCTGAGTTGAAAGCCCAAGGCGCCGGCGCCTAGCTTCAGGGCACCTGGTTTCAAGACACCTGGTTTAGGGCACCGAAATGGAAGCCACCGTCTTCTGGGCCTCGTCACGCAGCTCAACCCCGGCGATCCCCGCCAACTGAACGGGTGTGGCACCGGTGATCTTGATCCGTCCACTCGGCGTGGCCGTCCAGCCGCAGGTGCGCTCTTCGGCGCCGTCGCGGCCCTTGACCCAAAGATAGAGAGTGCCCTCAAGCGGCATGCTCCGGCCCTCAACTTCAAGCTCAGTGCCCCAGGTCTTCTTGACCATGTCCACCGTCAGCTGCAAACCGCCGTCCGACTGCACCGAATAACTGGCATCCGGTTTCGGAGGCTGGTTCAACAACGGTCCGGCCAGGAACCCGACCGCGAGGCAAGCAGCGGCGACAGCGCCAACAAAAGCTGCCCACCGGCGTCGTGATTTCCGCCTTCGGACCGCCAGATCAACCAGGACCTTTTCCGGGAGCGGCTCCGGTTCCATTGCCAGCGGCGCAAGGGGTGCGGCCCCGGCGGCTGTGAGGGCCACCGCGTCGGCAGCGGGCACGGCGTCCAGGAGTGCAGGAAGGCTCGCGAGTTCTTCCAGTTCACGCCGACAGTCAGCGCATGATTCGAGGTGGTCCTCAAACGTGCGGGCTTCGCCGGGTTCCAAACCTCCCAGAAGGTAGGCGCCCAGCAACTGGTGGACGGAGTTGCCGTTCATCGTTCCACCCCCATTTCATCGAGGATTGTTCGGAGGGCCTTCACTGCGTAGAAAGCCCGGGATTTCACTGTTCCGGCCGGGATGTTCAGCTGAAGCGCCGCCTCCACCACTGTGAACCGTTGATAGTGCAAGGCCACCAGGACCTCGCGGTGCTCGACGCTGAGCCGGAGCAACGCCTCTTCCATGAGTACCCGGTTCAGGAGCTCGTCCACGCGTTCGGCGGCTGCGTTGTCCGGGAGGTCGTATTCCCCGGTCTCGTGCGGACGCCTCTGGGCTTTGCGGTAGTTGTCGATGATGACGTTCCGCGCTGTCCGGAAGAGGTAGCTGCGCAAACTTCCCGTGATCTGTGGTGCATGCTGCCAAACCTTGAGGATGGTTTCCTGCACAACGTCGTCGGCCTGTTGGGTGTCCGAGGTACAGCTGATGACAAACCTCTTCAGCGCCGTGCCGTGATCGCGGTAAATCGCAGCCACCACGTCTTCGTCCAACGGCATCGGCACCTCCCTCGTCCTGTTTCCGCAGCCCTTCGCCTATACGACGCGCCGAGCCCCAAAAAGGTTCAGCAAGCATGAACCATTCTCACCCGTCCGGCGTCGTAGGGGTTAGCGCCGGCCCTCCCGACCGGCTCGTCTCAAGGAGCTGGACATGAAGAACAAAGTTGGCTTTGGATTGGGTGCATTGATCGTTGCGGCAGCACTGGCGGGGTGCGGCGGCAGTTCGGGAACAAGTACTTCCGCTCCCCCGTCCGCGGCGTCCTCTTCCCCGGCCGCCAGCACCGCAGCTGGTGCTGAGATGAAAACGGCGTCGTCCAGCGCGGGGCAGATCGTGGTGGACAGCAAAGGGATGAGCCTCTACTTCTTTACCAAGGACGTGAAGGACTCGGGCACCAGCGCGTGCACCGGCGCCTGCCTGCAGGCCTGGCCCGTCTTCACCACGACGTCGGACGCGCCCGGCGTTGACGGCGTCACAGGAACGGTGGGAACCATCGCAACGCCTGACGGGAAGAAGCAAGTCACCCTCAACGGCATGCCCCTGTACTACTACGCCAAGGACAAAGCAGCCGGCGACGTCACCGGACAGGGCGTGGGCGGCGTCTGGTACTTGGTCAGCCCGAGCGGGGAGATGATCAAGGGCGCCGCGGCATCCGGATACTGAGCCCGGTACGGTTTCGCCCGTCCGTTAGACTGCCATTTACTCATTGGGGAGGGAAGATGGCAGCGAAAAACACAGCGAAGACACCGCCAAACCTGGGATTCCTTGCATTGCAGGAGGTCGCTTGGACTTTGGGGCTCATAGCCATGGCCATCAACGCGGCAAACCGCGGCTTTGACTGGATCTGGGTCGGCCTGCTCGTCTGCTGGCAGGCTTCCATAGTTTGGGGTTTCGTCAAGCTCAGCCGGGCCAGGACAAGCTAGCCCCAGAACGCGGGAGCGCGCCGAAATCGCCGGAGCGCGCCGAAATCGCCGGAGCGCCACGGCGAATCCGCAGCGCTCCGGCGTTTTCGGCTACATAGGGGCGAATTAGGCGTCCGCGAATTCCTCAGACTCTTCGAACTCCACGGCCGCGATGATTTCCTTCGTCTCCGGGTGGATCATGAAGGCCTCGTCGTCGTCCTCGATCATGAGGTAGTCCCCGTGGTCGGTGGAGAAGTGCCAGGCGAGGGTCTTCACGCCGTCGTGCTCGTAGTTGGGATCGCCCATGGTGATCTTCTCCAAGGAGTAGCCGGCCACATCGCACAATTCGCGGATGATGACCTCGAACTCGGGAGCGTTGGCGAGTGCTTCCTCTTCTGCCTCTGCCTGGCGCTCGGCCAGGTCCGGGATTTGGGCCACACGGGCAGCGATGTGTTCCTCGATCTCATCCTCGGAAAGAACCAGGAGCTCGGACTGGTCGCGCAGGTAGGCAGCGTTGAGATCGATGATGTCCTCTTCCTCAAGCAAGGCTTCGAACTCGCCGTCGAGTTCGTCCAAGGCCACAACCGCGGGAACGGGAGTCTCGGACTCATCCAGCTCGCCGTCCAGGTAGGCCTCCGCTTCCTCTTCCGTCAGCGCGTCAAACGCCGCAGCCGTTCGGTTGAAGAGATCCAGGTGCCGCTCAGCGCCCATGGCTTCGAGCCCGGCGCGGACATACTCATCAACTTCCTCACGCTCCGGCGCGGTGAAGACGTACTGGGCAAAACCGCCGGACAGCGCTTGCGTCAGATAGAAATCCACAAAGTAGCTGTTGAGCGCAGGGAGCGCGATTTCGTCGCTGTTGAGGAGCTCCTGGTACATCTGGTTCACGACGTTGACGTTGGAATCCACAACATCCGCATTGCCGGCTTCGAATCCGGTCTTGTTCAGGACGACGGGGTACTCGTTGGTAGTCATGGGGAATCCTCACTGCTGAAAGCTGATGGTGCTCCGGACACTTTCAACGTACGCGTGGGAGCGGCGCGGCAATCGAGGTTGAGGTTAACGGAGGGCGAAGTTTGGGAGCTGTTTTCTGCTGACTAAGATTGAGCAGATAACCTCCTGCCGAAAGTAGCCCGACGCATGCCGTCCCACACAGACGAATCCTGGGAACTGGCCATTCAGACTCCTGCCATTAACGACCGCTCCCTGGCGGCCGGACTGGCCTATGCCATGGGCAGCCGCGTGAGCGGGATTTCCTTCGACGCGGCAACCGGGCTCCTCCTCGGCAAGGTTCGGGGCAGCGGCCCGCAACCCTATTCGACGTCGGCCAAACTGGTCCGCAAGCCCGCCGGCTGGAGCTGCACTGTGGGTATCTGCAGTTGCCCGGTCCGGAAGGACTGCAAGCACGTCGCCGCGCTGCTCTTCACCGCCGAGGACCACCCCACCATCCGTTCCCAGCTCCTGTCGCAGGCGCCCGGAATCCAAACGTCGCGGCACGGCGCCATGGAACAGGGCGGCTCGGCCCGGCCTGCCTGGGAACAAGCCCTCAACAGGCTGATCGCCAAGCCCGGATCCGCACCCAGCGCGGCAGGAATCCCGCTCGCCCTCCAATTCGAAATTGAAGAGCCCGCGGCCCACTTCTCCTACACAGGACGCCGCGACCCCATGCGCAGCGTCCGCCAGCTCAAGGCCCGCCCCGTCATGATGGGCGCCAAAGGCAAATGGATCCGCGGCGACGTGTCCTGGAACAACCTCAGCTACATCAGCTTCCGGCGCGAGTTCAATGAAGTCCACGTCGAGTGGCTCCAAACATTCCTGGCCGCGCACGGTTCCAGCAACGGACGTCAGCAACCCTCCGGGGCGATGTGGCTGAGCCTCAACGACTTCGCAGCGAAGAACCTGTGGACCCTCCTGGCCGACGCCGCGAAAGCCGGCATCCCCCTCATCCACTCCGCTGGGAGCGAGCCCGTCCGCGTCGAGACCCAGTCCGCCGTCGTCGGGCTCAGCCTGGCGCGCCTTGACGCGGACGGAACCGAAAGCACAACGCCCGACGGCGGGCTGCAGCTCGCGCCGTCCGTCACCTTGGGCGGGGAAGCGGTGGACCCGGGAACCGTTGGCTTCCTGGGAAAGCCGGCCAACGGCATCTTCTTCACCCACGCCGGCGACACCCTGCCCGGCGTGCCACAGCAGAAGAACCTGATCACCCTCGCACCGATCGAGGGCGGCATCAGCGACGAGCTGCTGGAATTCGTCACCGAAGGCCAGACACTCCAGATCCCGGCCGAAGACGAAAGCCGCTTCCTCACCTCGTTCTACCCCAAGCTGCGGCAATCCACGCCAGTGCAGGCCGCTGACGAGTCCGTCGAACTGCCCACCTTGGCGGTCCCCACACTGTCCCTGCTGGCCAACTACGGCAACGACCATAAAGTCCGGCTGCACTGGGAGTGGCACTACAAGTCCGGCACCCTCGTCACGGCCCAGCCACTCTGGCGCCACCCCGACGACCGCGGCTACCGCGACGATCCCGAAGAAGCCCGCATCCTGGAGTCACTTGGCCGGCCGTGGGACGTGGTCCCGGCGCTCGCCGAGTCCGCCACCGGCGGCTGGGGTGCTCCGCGCCTGGCAGCTACCGCTGAACTGGGTGGACTGGACACGCTGGCGTTCACCGAAGAGGTGCTGCCCGCGCTCAAGGACCTGCCCGACGTCGTCGTTGAAACATCCGGCGACATCGCCGACTACCGCGAAGCCGCCGAAGCACCTGTTGTGTCCATCTCCACCAAGGAGACGGCCAGCGGCGACTGGTTCGACCTCGGTATCGTCATCACACTCGAAGGCGAACCCGTCTCATTCGCCGCCGTGTTCTCGGCCCTCGCAGCCGGGATGAGCCGCATGCTGCTGCCCAGCGGCGCCTACTTCTCGCTGGATCTGCCCGAACTCCACCAGCTGCGGGCCCTGATCGACGAAGCCCGTTCCCTGCAGGACAACCCGGACAACAAGGACGGCACCCTGCAGATCAGCCGTTTCCAGGCCGGGCTCTGGGACGAGTTGGCGCAGCTGGGGATCGTGGATGAACAGGCCGCCGCGTGGCGCGAGGCTGTAGGCGGACTGCTCGACGACGGCGTGACCGGACTGCCGCTTCCGGCCGGACTTAACGCTGAGCTTCGTCCGTACCAGCTCGAGGGTTTCAACTGGCTCAGCTTCCTGTACAAGCACAGCCTCGGCGGTGTGCTCGCCGACGACATGGGCCTGGGCAAGACCGTGCAGGCAATCGCGCTGATCTGCGCGGCGAAGGACCTGGCCGCTGAGACAGCGACCGCTGCGCAGGGTGCCTCTGCTGACGTGATCCCCCGGGCTCCCTTCCTGGTGGTTGCGCCCACCAGTGTTGTCAGCAACTGGGCACTTGAAGCGGAGCGCTTTGCCCCCGGGCTGGTGGTCCGCACCGTTGGTGAGACTTTCGCCAAGAGCGGCATGGCGCCGTCGGAAGCACTGACGGGTGCCGACGTCGTCATCACCTCGTACGCGCTCTTCCGCATTGACTATGATGCCTACGCCTCGTTCCAGTGGGCCGGGCTGATGCTCGACGAGGCCCAGTTCGTGAAGAACCACCAGTCCAAGGCGTACCAGTGCGCTCGGAAGCTCCCGGCAAGGTTCAAGCTGGCCATCACGGGTACCCCGCTGGAGAACAACCTCATGGAGTTCTGGGCACTGACCTCCATCGTGGCGCCGGGCCTGTTCCCGAGCCCCAAGAGGTTCGCCGAAAACTACCAAAAGCCCGTGGAGAAGAACGGTGACTCCGCGCAACTGGGCAAGCTCCGGCGTCGTGTCCGTCCGCTCATGATGCGCCGCACCAAAGAGCAGGTCATCAAGGACCTGCCGCCGAAGCAGGAACAAGTCCTTGAAGTGGTGCTGAACCCGCGGCACCAGAAGGTCTACCAAACGCATCTTCAGCGCGAACGGCAGAAGATCCTGGGACTGATCGACGACGTCAACAAGAACCGCTTCACGATCTTCCAGTCCCTGACCCTGCTCCGGCAGCTGAGCCTGGACGCCTCGTTGGTGGATTCCTCGCTGTCCGGCGTGCGCTCATCCAAGCTCGACGTGTTGTTTGAGCAACTGGAGGACGTGATCTCCGAGGGCCACCGCACGCTGATCTTCAGCCAGTTCACCGGCTTCCTAGGGAAGGTCCGCGAGCGCTTGGACGAGGAAGGCGTGGAGTACTGCTACCTCGACGGCAGCACCCGCAACCGCGGCGACGTCGTGAGCGAGTTCAAGAACGGTTCAGCACCCGTGTTCCTGATTTCGTTGAAGGCCGGCGGCTTCGGGCTCAACCTGACCGAGGCCGACTACGTGTTCCTGCTGGATCCTTGGTGGAACCCCGCGTCGGAGGCACAAGCCGTGGACCGCACGCACCGCATTGGACAGGCCCGGAACGTGATGGTCTACCGGCTCGTCGCGAAGGACACCATCGAAGAGAAGGTCATGGCGCTGAAGGCCAAGAAGTCGCAGTTGTTCGCGGATGTAATGGAAGGCGACGCGTTGGCCGGCGGATCGTTGACCGCCGAGGACCTGGCTGCGCTGTTCGCGGAGTAGGGGCGGGGCGCTGTCAGGTGCGATTTCATGCTTTCTCCCGGCCGGCGCCGGCCGGAGTCCCGGTGACCGTGATGTCCACGTCTTCCTCCACGCTGAAAAGACGTTGCCCGACGCCGTTGACGTAGACCCACATTCCGCTGCCGTCCGGCATGACAGCCACGACCACCCCGGGGTTGGGGGCGCCACCGGCGAGTCTCACTTCGACTTCATCGCCCGGCAGGAAGTACTCCCACGCCTTGTAGTACCGCACCGGCAAGGCATCCGGATCCGCCATCACGAACACGGTGCATTTCTCCATTGCGAACCGCCCCCTTACTTTCCCGCCTAATTAGCAGTGCGGCCAAGAGGCAGAACGTGACGGCGAAATCAGTCGTCCAGTCGGACACCCCGCAGCAGCAGCATCGTCCCGCCCACGGCAACTGCGGACGCCAGGAACACTCCCGCCGCGCCCATTCCGACGGCGACAACACCGATGGCACTGGGCAGCACCACTTGGCCAACCCTGTTGCCCGCCAATCTCAAGGCCAGCGCGCGACCCCGTTGGCCGGCGGGGGCCTGCGCTGAAAGCCACGACATGGTCAGGGGCTGCCCGATTCCCAACCCCAGGCCCAGGAACGCCATGACAACGAACAGCAGCCAGGCCGGCATCGGAATGGCCGCCACTGCCAGGGCCACGGTGGAGATGGCCAGGCTCAGGACCAGCAGCTTCATACGTCCCAGCTTGCGCGACATGCTGCCGAGGCCGATGCGGGAAACCATGGAGAACAACGCACGGACAGTCAGCATCAGACCCACGGTGGCCGCCGTCAGGCCGCGTTCGGCACCGAGGGCGGGAAGGTAAACGACGGTCAGGTCGACGACGGCCAGAACCGTCGCGCTCGTGGCAAGCGCCCGGGCTACGCCCGGTGTTCTCAGCAACGCGATCGCCCCGCCCTTGGGCGCGTTCCTGGCTTTGGCCCTGTTTGTCCGGCCGCTGACTTTGCGGGAAATCACGAACGTGGTCAAGAACAGCACCAGGCTCATGCCGACCGAAAGGATGAAGATGGCCTCGGTGTTCGGGTGCACGGTCGCGCCGCCCACCACTGAGATGGCCAACGGGCCGAGGGCCTGGCCCAGTGAGGCGGCGAACGTCAGATACCCGAATGCCGAGTCCAGGCGCGACGACGCCGCGTTGTTCGCCACCACCGCCTGTTGGCCTACCACGCACGCCAGTTGCCCCGCCCCAAGAAGCGCTGTGCCGGCCACCAGCGCAGCCACCGACGTTCCCCAAAACAGCAGGAAAGCAGAACAACCAAGAACGACGGCGGCCCCGATCGCCATGAGGCGACGCTCACCCAATCTGTCCACAAGTCCGCCGATTGGCAGCGCCAGCAGCAACGGGAAAACCGCATAGCTGGCTGCGAGGACACCCAACGCAAACGGCGGAACATCAAGTTCAAGGGCCCGATAGGTGGCAGCAGGGCGGACCAGGAAGGTCACCGCCTGGATCAATGCCGAGTGGACAAGCAGTGCCGTGGACGAGCGTCGGCCCAGTTCGCCGATCATTGGACGTCGAGGCCCTTGTGGGAAATGACCCGCAACGTCTCGTCGCGGGCACCAATGACGTGGTCGAAGGCAACCCGGGCAGCCTTCTCCGCGTCCTTGGAGGCAATGGCGTCCACCAGTAGCCGGTGATTGGCGAGCGCCTCTTCACGACGTTCGGGGGCGTTGTTGGTGAAGTACCGGTACCGTTCAACCTGGCTGGCGATCTGCTCATGAAAGCGCTGTGCCCAGGAGTTTCCGGCGATTTTGGCGATCGCGGCGTGCAGGGCAACCCCGTACTTCATGGCTTCATCGGCAAAGTCCACCAACGCGGCATTGCGGGCCACGATCCCTTGAAGCTCTTCGAGGTCCTTTGCAGTGGCATTGGCGCATGCTTCCCGTGCCATGAGGGACTCCAAGGCGGCCCGGACGTCGTACAACTCGGAAATGGCTTTCTCGTCCAGCGGCGGAACAAGCACTCCACCAGTGGGTTGCTGCTCAAGCAGGCTTTCGGAGATCAGCCGACGGATCGCTTCCCGGAGTGGGGTCCGGCTGACCTGGAGCTCCGTGGCCATTGCCGGCTCGTAGATGCGTTCACCTGGTTTGAGTTCGAGGCTGAGGATTCGCCGCTTCAGCTCGTTGTAAACGAGGTGCGCTCCAGTGTTCCGGGGTTGTGGATCTGCCAAAATTGCCGCCGCTGTTCAGAAGGTTGTCCAGAAGGTTGTCCAGAAGGTTGTCCCGAAGGTGTACTTGTATACATCTATACATGGCAACCATCACCCAAAGCAATGCGGAGGTCAGCCGCGCACCCAGCGGTACGGCGTCGTCGTCGAAACCTTAACCAATCCCGAGCGTTCCAGAATCGGGCGTGAGTACTCGGTCGAGTCGCTCTGGATAAATGCTTTGCCCTGAGCCAATGCTGACTGGGCGCGGCGGGCAGTGAGTGCCCGGTAAACCCCGCGGCCACGCCACTCCGGACGGGTTGCACCTCCCCAAATACCGGCAAATTCGGTTCCGGCCACGGGATCGAGGCGCCCGGCACTGATGACGCGACCCTCCGCCTCGGCGACCCACAGTTCCATGGTGTCGTCCAGTGACATCCGATGCAGCAGGGCATCAGCCATGTCGTTCGAAACCGGCTCGCCGAAGACTTCATCCTGCATCGCTGTCATCGCCCGCACGTCCGGTTCGTCGACGACGCGACGCAACGTCACGCCGTCGGGAAGCGGCACGTCCGCACTCAAGGCCTGGGCTTCGCCGATCATGATCGACTCAGGCGGATCAGCGGTGAAGCCCATATCGACAAGTGCTTCGTGGAGTCCCGGGGCGTGATCATGCCCGCGCGTCTTCCACTCGACCCGGCTGATTCCGGGCTGGTCTTCGAAATAGGCGATCGCTTCGGCAACCAGGCGACGAATGCCATCCCGGCCCGCCCCGCCCAAGTCCCGGTAAGTGATGAACCCGCGCCCACCCATGAACGTGGCCAGCCGGAGCGGACCATTCCCGGTGACCGTGAGGGCGTCCGAAGTCTCCGCATCCGTGCGAAGCTGCTGGTCATAGGCTGCGAGAAGGCGCTTTTTTGCGTCGGGTTGGGTCATTCGGAGAGCCTACTGCAACCGTTCCGGAACTTGGGTAGCCCGGTTCGTTGGATCGCTGCCAAAGATGCCGCGCGCCGCATCGAATCTGCAGCCACGCATCGAAACGGCTGGCGTGGGCGCAGCAAAAAACGCTCCCCCACCATCAAGCCCGCGGGAGCATCAGGTGGGAGAGCGTTGGAAGCGGGAGTACTACTGTCCAGCGGTGCAGAGCTGGCCGAACTTGGCTCCGGCTTCCTGGAAAGCGGTGGTCAGTTCACCCATCCGTTCTTCGTTCGGGTTCTCCTTGGACTGCTCGTCCAGGTATTCGAGGATGGCGGTGACCACGGGCTTCATTTCGTCGGACGCCACGGACTCAATGGGCCGGACAGCGTTCGCTGCACGGGTGGAAAGGGTCCGGCTCGGGTTTTGCGAGATGCCGCCGGCCGCGGCGACGTTCACGCGGTCGCAGGTTTCCTTGGTGGTCAGCTGCTGCTGAGCGGAACAAGCGGAAGCCGAGACAAGCAGCCCGGCAGCGATCAGGACAGTGGTGAGTTTCTTCATGATTCCCTCAGTGGTCGACGTCCCTTTGATTGTAAACAGAGCAGAGCCGAGCCCACGCATCGAACCCTGCTTAGAGACAGGATCCGGGCTGCCCTAGGCTGGGGGACATGGCGATCATACACAAAGCAAACCTGTCCCCCACCAAGCTCGAAATCATCGCTGACTATCTGCCGACGCAGCCGTGGTTCATCCAGGACGGTACCCCGGAACTCATCGGCGCCTACCGCTTCGACGATCCCGCCGGCGAGGTCGGCCTCGAAACACATGTGGTGGCTGCGGGCGAGCGGATCTACCAGGTTCCCCTCAGCTATCGCGGACACGAGTTGGGTGGCGCCGAGGAATGGCTGATCGGCACCATGGACCATTCGGTCCTCGGCAAGCGCTGGGTCTACGACGCCTGCGCCGACCCTGTTTACGTCAAGGCCCTGGCCACGGCCATCCTCACCGGCCAGGAAGAGGCGGCCCTGCTGGTAGAGGGCGAGCCCGAACCCCGACCCAGCAGCGTAACGGTCAAGGGCAGCGGAACGCTCGACGGCGGCGTGCCCGACTTGAGTGCCTCGGCGCCGGTATCGGGGAGTGGCGTGACCATCATTAATGCGGGCGAGCTGCGGTTGAAAGTGACCCGGGTGCTGGATGTGGCAGCAGACGCATCAGCGACCACCGCTGCGGCACCGGAACTTCACCACGAGCTGATCCTGAGTGGACAATGGGCCGGCCTGGAGAAGCCCGTGGAGCTGGCCGCGGTGATCCGGGACTAGCTTGCCCCTTCGGATGTAACGCTCCTTCCCGGTTACCACAGGCCTGGCCACTGCCCCCGGGTTTCGGTTGCAGTGCTGCGCCGGGTACCAAGGATTTATCCCCTTGGCGGGCTGGGTAACCGGGCAGGAGCGCTGTACCTGTTGCGTGCCGCGCCCACGGCGTAGGCTGGCTCACGGGGCCATCTCTCCGTTAGGGGCGCACAATGTACAAACCGCAGAGCATCTTTCCTGCAGTCCAGGATCTTGCGCGGGAATGGGTAACGCACGCGGCAGACGGAACCAGCTCACAGAGCGACGCCGTAGTGCGCTGGGCTTTGGCCAGGATCAACCACGCCGATGTCCCTTCCGTGGTTCATGGCGTCATGCTCACACTGACCGGGAACAAGAAGACAGCCAAAGAAGCCCAACGCACCGCTGCCAAGGCCGTGAAGAGGGCTACGCGCGCATTGTCCCGTCAGACCAGGAAGCCCACCCCACGCCCCTGGGGCTGGTTGATTGCGCTCTTGGCGGGCGTCGTCGGTGCCGGCGCCGTCCTGGCATGGCGGACGATGATGCCTCCCGGCGAACCTGAGCCCGTCAAGAATCCGGAGAACCCGGTTCAGCCACCTGTACCGCCGGTTCCCTGACAGTCCTGCGTCTGCGGGTTCCACGGTCCGCCGATTGCCGGACCGTCTGGCCATTTGGCCACTCTAAGCCGCGGGGCCTTGTCCATGCCGGCCAACGCGCCGCCGGAACGGCGTCCCGGCAAATAGCAGATACGCGCCTGATCCAGCCAACAGGAAGCCCACCACACCCAGCACCAACAGTTGGGTGATGATCCCGGCGATCACCATGACGAAGCCGCAAAGCACGGCAAGGACCCCAAAGGTCGTGCGGGCCTTCGCTCCCCGAAGGCGGCCCGACATCAGCTCATGCGCGAGGTCTGGATCTGTCGCAGCCAAGTCCTGCTCCAGTTCTTCCAGGCTCCTGCGCTCTTCATCCGACAAGGACACCGGACTCTTCCTCACCACGCGAGCAGGCTTGCCTGTCCCGGCATCGCTGCTCATTTACCGGCACGGACGCTGCTTGCCGTGCTCTGACTTCATTATCTTCCCGATCCGGCCATCCAGCCACTGCCCCGGCAGGCGGGAATCGGGCCGTTAATCACGGGTGAAGGGGTCGCGGATCCGGCGGGTGAAAAGTAGCGCACAGACACGGCGATACAGTGGCAGACTGAGTGGGTGTTCTCCTGACCATTCCTACAACGAACAACGAACCACTGATCGGAAGGTTGCGTCTTCCCATGGCCCACAAATCGACCGTCACGCCGACTCCCAAAGCAAAGGTTCACGCCCCACGAAACCGCAAACGCGGGCGAACACTGTTGCTGATTGCAGCTGGCCTCGTCGCCGGGATAGCAGGCGGGGCTTTCGCTGTCCGGATGCTGGTGCCACCCGGCGAACCCGAGCCGGCCAAGGACCCTTTGCGCCAGCCCCCGGAGATCCTGCCCCGGGAAGAGCCGGTAGAGATCTCAACGAGGATGCGACCAGGCGAATGGACTGAAGAGTCGCTTCAGGCCCACATTGAAGACTACCGGCGCCGGATCCGGGAAATGGGCGCCAAGGAATCACAGATCATTACAAACGTGGAGCGCACGGAAGCGGGCGCTGCGCGGGTAGTGGTCAGTTGGGACCGGACCCGGGACTAGCTCCCTTTCCGACGCACGTCCCCGTATTCAAGGGACCACGACGACAGTCACCTCCACGTCGCCGGTAGCCTTCGCGCCCTCGCGCCGAGGCCTTTGAGGCCCTGCCCTGCCCTCCCGTACCCTGCCCTGCCCTGCCCTGAACGCAGTCAGCGGAGACACATCCACGTGCTGCTCCCTGGATGAGCGCGCCCAAAAACCACCAGGCAGCGTCATGAACGGGCGCGATACCGCACTTAACCTGCCATAACCCCTGCCGCCATCCACCCGTCGACATTTCCACCGCGCAAGAACGCGTGTTGACCTGCATCACAAAATCCGCAAGAATCGGTCAAGTCAAAAGATCTTAGTACTAAGACAATTGGTACTGAGTAAATTCACGTCAAGCCACTTTGGATCCTTCCTCGTGCTTGGCCACCCTCGACGCGACAGGAAACACACGGATGCGGAAGACTCTCCTTGCATCGCTTGCACTTGTGAGCGCTCTTGGCATGACCCTCACGGCTTGTGGACAGCCGGCCAGCCAAGGTGGCGGCACTGCAGACGGGAAGCTGGAAAAGACCAGCTTGAATGTCGGCGTGCTTCCTCTTGCGGACTACGCCGCCGTCTATTGGGCGAAAGACCACGGGTACTTCGACAAGGCCGGCCTGGATGTCACTCTGACACCAATCCAGGGCGGACCGATCGGTATCCAGCAGGCCGTCGCCGGCCAGCTGGACCTCAGCTTTTCCAACACCGTCTCTTCCGCCATCGCGGTTGAGGGCGGGGCCCCGGTCACCACGGTGGTCCTGACGAGCAGTCTAGGACCACAGTCCCTCGGCGTCTTCGTCAAGGCTGACTCGCCCGTCAAAGCAATCACCGACCTCGACGGCAAAACCATCGGCATCAACACGACCAACACCATCGGTGACGTAACTTTCCGGAATCTCGTCTCCTCCCAAGGGCTCAACGTTGCTCCCTCATGGGTGGAGGTTCCGTTCAACGAAATGATCGCCGGCGTGCAGGCGGGATCCATCGAGGCCGGCTACCTTCCGGAGCCCTTTGCTTCGGCGGCCGAAAAGGCGGGCCTGCGGCGCGTCGTCGACCTTTCCAGCGGCCCCAACGCCGGCCTTCCCATCTCCACCTTCGTGGCGAGCAACAACTTTGTTAAGGACAACCCCGACACCACGGCGGCGTTCGTTGATGCCGTCTACGCGGCGGGCAAAGACATCACCGGCAAGGAAGCCGACTTCCGGCAGTGGCTGCCAAGCATCGCCAAAGTGCCCGCGGAAGTTGCCGGCACCATGGCCCTTCCCCACTTCGAAACCGCCATGAGCGTGGAGAAAGTCCAGTCCGTGGCGGACATCCTGATCAAGCAGGACATCATCAAGAAGTTTGATGCCGGCAAGTCCACCTACACCACGCCGGGGAAGCAGTGAGGCTCCTCCGGGCCCCCATCGGCCACACCAGGATCTTCGTCCTTGGTGTCCTCGGGACTCTCGGCATCCTGGCGGTGTGGGAGCTCCTGCTCCAGAGCGGGGCGATCTCCAAGCCTGGCCTTCCCGTCCCCACCCGCGTCTTCGGTGAAGCTGCGGGGCTGGCGGCCAACACCGTCTTTCTCAACCAAATGGTCACCACCATTGGTGAGTGGTTGCTTGGGCTCGGAGTCGCAGCCGTGGCCGGCGTCCTGCTCGGAGGCCTGATGGGCGCCTTCCCGAGGGTATTCGTGGCGTTTGAATATCCCGTGGAAGTCTTCCGAACCCTGCCGTCGATCGCCGTCGGACCCATCCTCGTGCTGTTGCTTGGCGCAGGCGTGGCACCCATCGCCATCACGGTAGCCCTGTCCAGCGTGTGGCCCATTCTCCTCAACACGATGTACGGCGTCCGGGGCACCGACGCCACTGCCGTGGCTACCGCCAAAACATTGGGCGTCGGAACGTTGGGACTGCTGATGCGCATAAGGCTCATGAGTGCCCTGCCCTTCGCTTTCACCGGCGTCAGGGTGGCAGCTTCCATCGGGTTGATCGTGACAGTCAGCGCCGAGTTGCTGATTGGCAGCGGACAAGGAATCGGCGGCTACATCCTTCTCGCCAGCACCAACGCCGGGAACCTGGACGCCGTGTACGCCGCCACTCTCATCGCCGGGGTTCTCGGCGTCCTGATCAACACCGCCTTCGCAGTCGTGGATCGAGCAGCCTTCAGTTGGAAGAAAGGACTGGCACAATGACCACCGCCGTTAAGTCGCGTGCACCGCGCATGCATGGCTCCGGCATCGCAGCTGACCGGATACTTCTGCGGCTTGTGGTTCCGGCCGTTCTCGTTGGCATTTGGTGGGCACTGTCCGCTGGACCGGGCACGGGCCTGTTTATTGCCAGTCCCTGGGCGGCGCTCGTGCGCGCCGGCGATGAGTTCCTCAGCCCCGACATCTCATCGTTCTTCCTGGGCGAGGCTACCTTCCAGCACCTTATTCCGAGCCTCGCCAGGGCAATGGCGGGCCTGGCCCTGGCAACAGCCGCCGGGGTGGCGGCCGGCATTGCGTTGGGTTCCGTTCCCGTGCTGGCTTCGCTCTTCCAGCCCCTGATCCACCTTGGCCGCTCTCTTCCCAGTCCAGCACTGCTGGGAGTGTTCTTCCTTCTGTTCGGAACCGGGGATAGCCCCAAGATCTTTCTCATCGCTTTCGGCGTTGTGTGGCCCATTCTGTTCAACACGATCGACGGGGTGAACTCGATCGGCCATCAACGGCTTCAGGCAGCGGCGGTCTTCAAAATCCGCCCCTTGGATGTGCTCTTCAACGTCATCCTGCCCGGCGCCTCGCCCAAAATCTTTGCTGGTGTACGGACATCGTTGTCGCTGTCCCTCATCATCATGATCATTTCGGAACTACAGAAATCCAAGAACGGACTGGGTTACCTCCTGGTCACCACACAGCGGACCTTCGACTACACGAATTTCTGGGCCATCCTGATCGTCCTTGGTCTCCTGGGCGTGGCTCTCAATGTCTTATTCCACATCGTCGAACGCCGGGCTTTGTCCTGGCACCGAGGAGCGACACAACAACATGACTAGCGCAACCAGCACAGAGCAGGCCATTGAACTCGAACTGCAGGCGGTCACCAAATCCTACGGACAGAATCTGGCCGTCAAGAGCATCACAGCAAGCATCCCCCACGGGAAGATCAGCGTCATCGTGGGCCCCTCGGGCTGCGGTAAATCCACACTCCTGCGCATCATCAGTGGCTTGGATACCCCCACCCAGGGAACCGTGACCTTCAACGGCAAACCCGTCAAAGGTGTGCCCGACGGACTCGCTATGGTCTTTCAGGACTACTCACGTTCCCTCTTTCCCTGGATGCGCGTCGATAAGAACATCGCTTTTCCTTTGCGGAGCGTCCCGGTGGAAGAAAGACGCCAAAGAGTACAAGAGGCGATCGACGCGGTGGGACTCACTGGCAAGGAAAAGCTGTACCCGTGGCAAATGTCCGGCGGAATGCAGCAGCGTGCCGCCATCGCGAGGGCACTGGCATCGAACCCCAAGCTCTTGCTGATGGACGAGCCGTACGCATCAGTGGACGCCCAGACACGGTCCGATCTTGAGGACCTTTTGCTGGATATCCACGCTTCCTTGGGGGTGACGGTCCTGGTTGTGACCCACGACATCGACGAGAGCATCTACCTGGCGGACCACGTCATAGCCCTTTCAGCGCCTCCAAGCGTTGTCGCAGAGACGGTGGAGGTGGACCTTCCCCGGCCAAGGGATCAGGTGGCTACCAAGCAGGAACCCCGGTTCGTGGAGCTTCGTGCCCACGTCGCGTCCCTGCTCCGCAGCCATTGAGGCCGGCCAGGCAGTGGACCTCCCCTTTCGCACCATCAATGACGGACGGAACTCGATCATGAACCCCGACAAAACCGGAGCTGCGCCGAGCAAGACGATGCGCCCCTCCCCTGCAACACCCGATGAGATTTACGTCGGAGGCACGTGGCGGCAAGGAGCCGGAAAGCTCATCGAGTCAATCGATCCGGCCACGGGCGCGTGCTTCGCAACGCTGCACGGAGCCACGGTCGATGATGTCGATGCCGCCGTCCAGGCAGGCTTGAAAGCGGTCGAGAACAGTGGTTGGGCGCGGATGCTCCCCCACGAACGGGCCACAGTGCTGCATCGGATCAGTGACGCCATCCTGGGCAATGCGGAAAGAATCGCTGAGCTCCAAACCCTCGACACCGGAAAAACGCTCGCTGAAACCCGCGCCCTCGCCGTCAGTGCCGCGGGCACCTTCCGCTTCACGGCGGCTGCCTTGGAAACTTTGGAGGACGCTCTGACTCCCTCCCGCGGCGACTACCTTTCTGTTTCGATGTACGAGCCCGTGGGCGTGGTGGGCGCCATCACGCCGTGGAACTCGCCGATCGCCAGCGACGCCCAGAAGGTTGCGCCAGCCCTTGCGGCAGGCAACGCCGTGATCATCAAGCCCCCGGTGTGGGCGCCCTGGGTTTCGCTCCTCTTGGCCCGCATTTGTGACGACGCCGGCCTGCCGCCCGGGCTGCTCTCCGTACTGCCGGGACCGGGACGGACGGTGGGTGACGCTCTGGCGCGCCATCCGCAGGTCGGCAAGATCTCGTTCACGGGCGGCACCTCCACCGGACGGACCCTGGGCGCGGTTGCCGCTGAAAAGATCATGCCCATCACGTTGGAGTTGGGCGGCAAGTCGCCCACCATTGTGTTCGCCGATGCCGATCTTGACCAGGCCGTGGCCGGCATCCTGTACGGAATCTTCTCTTCGACCGGCCAGAGTTGCATTGCCGGTTCGAGGGTCTTCATCCAACGTTCGATCTTTGAGGAAGTCCTGAACCGGCTTGTCGATGGGGCCAAACGGCTCCGCGTTGGTCCCGGTTCCGATCCTGCCACGCAAGTGGGCCCCATGGTGACGCACGAGCACAGGGACAGTGTGGCTGCCATGGTGGACGCTGCGTGGCGGGATGGGGCCACTGTGCTCTGTGGTGGCGGGCCTCCGGAAGATGAGGCACTGCATGCCGGAGCCTACTTCCTGCCAACCATCCTGAGCGGGGTGTCGAATTCGGCCGCCATTTGCCAGGAGGAGATCTTTGGACCGGTGGCAGTGGTCCTGCCTTTCGACGACGAAACCGACCTCGTCCGGGAAGCAAACGACACCGTCTTTGGTCTCGCGTGCGGTGTTTGGACGAGCGATTATCGCCGCGCATGGCGCACAGCCAAAGCCATCCAGGCGGGAACGGTGTGGATCAACACTTACAAGCAGTTCAGCATCTCGACGCCGTTCAGCGGGTCCAAGGAAAGCGGGCTGGGCATCGAAAAGGGCCGCGAAGGCATCCGCTCCTATATGCGGCAAAAGAGCATCTACCTGGACCTGTCCGGTAACCCCATCGACTGGGCGGCCCAGCAACCCGCCGTCGAACAATAATGAAAGGCACTTCAGTGAGCACCAGCCCTGCACGCCGCACTTTGCGTGTACACCAGAAAAAGTGGGAGGCCGACGGCGTCACCAGCCTCACGTTGACCGACCCGTCAGGAGCCCCTCTTCCCTCGTGGGTTCCCGGGGCACACCTGAGCCTCCGCCTTCCCAATGGACTCACCCGGGAATATTCACTGTGTTCGGATCCGTCGAGTTCAACGTCATGGACGGTGGCCGTGCTCCGCACCCCCGACTCCCGTGGTGGAAGCAAGTTTGTTCACGAGAACCTCCCAGTGGGCTCGTTGCTTGACGTGGAGGGTCCCCGGACGAACTTCTCATTGGAGGAGGCCGGAAGCTACGTATTGGTGGCAGGTGGGGTGGGTATAACGCCAATCATCGCCATGGCCCGCCAGCTGGAAAGTGATGGCGCGGACTGGTCTCTCCTTTACACTGGCCGGTCCAGGGCCACCATGGCGTTCCTTGATGAAATAGCCGGCATGCCGCAGGACCGTGTGACGGTCCATGCGGATGACGAAGCCAATGGCACCTTCGCGGATATTGCCGGTGCGGTAGGTTCCCTCGACGCAAATGCGCTCGTCTACGTGTGTGGTCCGGAACCTCTCATGAAAGCCGTTGAAGCTGCCCTCGAAGACCCCTCCCGTCTCAGGCTGGAGCGGTTCAAGGCCCCGGTCCCTGCTTCCGCGACCGCCGAGGAGAGTACCGGCTTTGATGTCGTGTGCAAGAGCACCGGCCAGCGCATCACTGTCGGCCCCGACATCTCGGTCCTGGATGCCCTCAACCAGGCCGGAGTCGACGTCCCGAGTTCCTGCACGGAAGGAATTTGCGGCACGTGCGAGGTGGGTGTCGTTGAAGGCGACGTCGACCACCGGGATTTCCTCCTGAGCCCAGCCGAACAAGCCGAAAGCAGATCCATGTTCGTCTGTGTTTCCCGTTGCCGCTCACGGGAGCTCGTCCTGGACCTCTGATCCTCAATCCGCCCACCCAACTCAATCCGGAAGGTTGTCCATGACTTTTTTCGCCGCTGAACCCGTATGCAAGCTCCGATCGCTCCGATCGGTTTCCCTCAAGGTCCCCCGGGCCGTCGCAGCCAAGGATTTTTACCATGAAGTCTGGGGCCTCTCCACCGTGGAGGAAGACAGCGACAGGTTCTGGCTGCGGGGAACAGGTTCGGACCACCACATACTTCGCCTGGAACAGGCCGAGCAGAACGGACTCGGCTCCATCTCGTTCGCCCTCTCCACTCCACGGGACGTGGACGTCGCGGCAGTCAAACTCGCAGCCCTTGGCATTCCGCTGTTCCGGGAGCCCGGTCCCCTGGATGACGCAGCCGGCGGCTACGGGCTGCAATTGGTGGACCCCGAAGGGCGGCTGCTGGAACTGTCCGCGAACGTCCACGCAGTGGTCTCACAGGAACCCGGCGGCAGGCGCGCCCTGCCGCGGAAAATTGCCCACGTTGTCCTGAACACGGTGGACATTGATCGTGCCACCGATTTCTATACGCAAGTGCTTGGCATGCGGATCTCCGACTGGTCGGAGCACCAAATGGCTTTCCTCCGGTGCAATGCCGAGCATCATGTCATCGCCTTCAACCAAGCGCCGTGGTCCTCCGTCAACCACGTTGCCTACGAGATGCAAAGCATCGACCACTTCATGCGCGGGATAGGAAGCCTGAAATCGCACGGTATCGCCCCGCAGTGGGGGCCTGGCCGGCACGGCCCCGGCGACAACACCTTCTCCTACTTCACCGATCCCAACAACCTGGTTTGTGAATACACCTCGGAGGTTGCCCAAGTGGATGAAGACAGTTGGCTCTGCCGCACATGGAGACGAACCCCTGAGCTGTCCGACCAATGGGGAACCGCGGGACCGCCCACGGCAACCGTCCGCAGTGCAATGGCGGGCATTGCCGATCCTGGGTACCGCGACTTGGTACAGCCTGGATCCGGTGACTATTTCCTGAGCATGGAGGCTGTCCATGCCACCCACTGACAAGGCCATGCGTTGGATGTCGTCCGAAGGCATATCCATTGAAATGCGCGGTGCCGGGGTCCCGGTCCTGATGATGCACGGGATCGGCGGCAACGCCAACTCATGCGCCCTCCTGGCGGAACGATTGAGCAGCAACGGTTACCGCACCATCTCCTGGGACGCGCCAGGCTACGGTCAATCCACGGACGCGTCCGTCCACGACGACCATGTGGACGTGGCGGCTGCGTTGATTACGGAGCTGGGCAGCGGTCCCGTCCACGTCTTTGGCACGTCATGGGGTGGCGTCATCGGCACCCAGATGGCAGCACGGTATCCGGAGCTGGTGCGCTCTTTGGTCCTGGCCAGCAGCACCCGAGGGTCCTGCCTGACGAAGGAATCGGCGGACAGAATGCTCAAACGGATCAATGAACTCCGCGACGTCGGACCCGAGGTTTTTGCCGCCAGGCGCTTCCGCAGATTGGTCTCCCCCGTGACGCCGACGACGGTGGCCGACACCGTGCGCCGCGAGATGGCGGCGGTCCGCCTGCCGGGATACTCGGCAGCGGCGCGGATGATGGCCCGGACCAACAACACAGTTGTCCTGACTGCGCTCAAAGTCCCTTCCTTCGTCGTCGTCGGCCGGGACGACTTCGTCACGGGCGTCGAGGAGTCCCGTTTGGTGTCAAAGCTCATCCCTGGTGCCGGGTTCGAAATCCTTGAGGATGCAGGGCACGCCGCATTGCAGGAGCAGCCCGGGCTGATGGCCGACGCCGTGCTCCGTTTCTGGGCGGGCCAGGCATGAGCCGGCTCGTTGTGGTCAGCGGATCCGGCCGGGGGCTGGGATTCAGCATCGCCGAACGGCTCGCCGTTGGAGGGGACCACGTTGTGCTCGCCGAGAAAAGCCCGCAATTGGCAGAATCGGCCCAGGACACCCTGCGATCGCGGGGCCTCTCGGCAACAGCGATCATCACGGACATCTCCGATGCCTCCTCCGTCTCAGCGCTGGCCACGGCTGTGGAAAGACTGGGGGGCGCCCATGCCCTGGTCAACAATGCGGCACTTGCCGACGGGGTGGGAGGGGACGCATTTTGGGAACTCGATGACGACTTCTTCCAACGGGTCATGACCGTCAATGCCTTTGGCACGTGGTTGATGAGCAAGCATTTCTATCCGCAGTTAGCGGTGAAATCCGGCAGTTCCATCGTGAATATTGCCTCGGACGCGGCGCTGTATGGCTCACCCCGGCTTGTGCACTATGTGGGGTCGAAGGGAGCGGTGCTGTCCATGACCCGGACGATGGCCCGCGACGCCGGCCCGGCCGGCGTCAGGATCAATGCCGTGGCTCCGGGGCTGACCCGGGTGGAAGCAACCGAACGGGTCCCGGCTGACCGCTTCCAGCTCTACCAGGACCGCCGGGTCCTCGCCCGGGAGCAGACTCCTGACGATGTGGCCGGCGTGGTGCAGTTCCTGATCTCGGATTCAGCAGCTTTCATTACCGGCCAAAACATCGTTGTTGATGGCGGATTCGTCATGGGTCAGTAGCCAGCGCAGTGATGACCCCCTTGAACATCAAAAAGAAGGAGAACCGTACGTGGACCTGCAGTTGAAAGATCGGACAGTGGTGGTGACGGGAGCCAGCTCAGGCGTTGGCCTCGCCACCGCACGGCTTCTCCTGGGCGAAGGAGCCCGGGTAGCGGCATGCGCACGGGACGTGGACCGGCTTGAGGAAGCGTTCAGCGAATTCTCCTGGGCCGACCCGGATTCCATCCTTTTGGAATCCTGCGATGTCACGGACCGGAACGCTGCCGATGCCTTCATCACCACCACACTGAAGCGCTTCGGTGGCATCGACGGACTGGTCTGCAACGCAGGACGATCGCTGATGGCAACACTGGAAGACACCACAGACGAGCAATTCCGGGAAGAGTTCGACCTCAAGATTTTCGGTGCCTGGAACATGATCCGCTCCGCGCGCGCGTCGCTTGCCCGCTCGGCGTCCGCCGTCGAGGTAAGCCAACCGCCGTCGTCGACGACCCGCCGGCCGGGCGCGGCGATAGTCAACGTCAACGCCATCCTGGCCCGGCAACCGGAACTTCGCCTTGCGGCGACGTCTGCAGCCCGGGCCGGGCTGCTCAACCTGACGCACTCGATCGCCGAGGACCTGGCATCGGACGGCATCCGCGTGAACTCAGTGATGCTCGGGCTCATCGATACAGGCCAGTGGCGACGGCGCTTCGAAAACGCGATGTCCGACCTCGGATACGCCGACTGGAGTGCCGAAATAGCCAAGGACAGGGGCATCGGACTGGGCCGGTTCGGCACAGCGGAGGAAGTGGCTTTCCACATCGTCACGCTGCTTTCGCCACTGAGCGGCTATACCACCGGAACCACGGTGGAAGTCGGCGGCGGCGTGAACCGGTACGTCTGACAACCACTCAAGCTACGAAAGGGACTCGATGTCACAGAAACAATCAACCAACGGACCCAACGGCGGGGACGTACTGGTCAGGGTGATGCGCCGTCACGGGATCGACACCGCCTTCGGCGTCATCAGCATCCACAACCTCCCCCTGGTGGAAGCCGTGGACCGTGAACTTACCTTCATCCCCATGCGCCACGAAGCCGCCGCGGTGAATGCAGCCGATGCTTACGCCAGGGCAAGCGGCAAGTTCGGTGTTGCCCTGACCAGCACCGGTACCGGAGCCGGCAATGCGGCCGGCTCCATGGTGGAGGCGTTGACGGCGGGAAGCCGCGTCCTGCACATTACCGGCCAGATCGACAGCGAATTTCTCGGCGGGAACCGCGGGGTTATCCACGAGGTTCCACGCCAACTGCAAATGCTGGACGCCGTCTCCGGATACGCGCGCACCATCTTCAACTGCAAGGACGCCGAAGCCGATCTGGAGGAGGCCATTGCCCACCTGCAGTCGCTGCCGCATTCCCCCTCCAGCATCGAATGGCCCACTGACCTGCAATACCTGGCGCGCCCCGATGAGCAGCGGGCCATCGAGGCCGCTGAGCGGCTTCCCCCCGAGGTGGATGCCGATGCCCTCAACGAGGCAGTCGAATTGTTGGCCGCATCCAAGCGCCCGGTGATCTGGGCAGGTGGCGGGGCTTCCGGAGCAGGCGAAGCGCTGGCGTCCCTCATGGAGCGTCTGGGAGCCGGGCTGCTGAGCAGCAACTCCGGGCGGGGCGTTGTTCCCGAAGACCACAATCTGGTCATCGGGAACTTTGCCACTACGCCGGAGGCATCAAGGTTGCTGGCGGAGGCGGATCTGCTGCTCAGCATCGGCACGCACTTCCGATCCAACGAAACCAAGCACTACCACCTGGCGTTGCCCGCGCCCCATATCCAAATAGACATCGACGCCGACGCCATCGGCCGCGTCTATCCCGCCGATGTTGGGCTGCTTGGTGACGCGCGGAGCATCCTGGCCGCCATCAACGGGCAGCTGGACGCCCGGCGGGGCCCGCATCAGTCCGACACCGATCCGGCCGCAGGGTCCTGGCCGAAGAGGGTCCGCCAGGTCCGCTACTCCGTCCGGGAACAGCTCTCCGGTTACATCGGTGGATACGCCGAGGTCTGCGAAAGCATCCGTCAAAGTTTCCACCGCGAATCGGTCATCGCCAGGGACGTGACGATTCCTTCCAGCCAGTGGGGCAATCGGCTGCTTCCGATCTACGCAAGGGAAACCAACGTCTTTCCCGTTGGTGGTGGCATCGGCCAAGGCCTGGCCATGGGCATCGGCGCAGCTTGCGCGCGGCCGGAGGTTCCCACTGCAGTAATGGTGGGCGACGGCGGCCTGGCCGTCCACCTTGGAGAGCTCGCTTCCTTGGCCGGTTCAGGCGCATGGTGTGTGGTGCTCGTGTTCAACGACGGCGGTTACGGTGTGCTCCGAAACCTCCAGGAGGCCAATGGATTTGCGCGGGCGGGAGTGGATCTCAGAACTCCCGACTTCGAGCTGTTGTCGCGTTCGCTCAGCCTGCCGTTTTGGCGCGTAGAGTCACCGGGGACCTTCGACCAAGCCTTGGTTGAAGCATTGGACGTCCGCGGACCGGCCGTCATCGAAGTTGACGTCACAGCGCTGGTCCCCCAGCCGGGACCTTTTGTTCCTCCCGTCCACATCCCGCAGCCCGGGCACGAGGAGGCCTGAATGGAAACTTTGAATTTCAGCGACCCTGGCCTCGGCCGTGTCATGGACACAGATTCCCCGGATGGGCTGTCCATGCCCAAGTACCCCGTTGTCTGCCTGAGTGGTTCCGGCACTACGGACTCGTGGTTCTCTTTCCAGCGTGATGACTTAGGCGCCCGGGTGTGGGCCGAGGAGCAGGCTTCCGCTGCTGCTGGGAGCGCCCGGGGCTGGGCGGAGTCTGCTGCTGTTGCCTTGAAGAAAGCGGAGAACGGTCCGGTACACATCGTGGCAACCGGCCCTGATGTCCTGGGCGCCGTCATTCTGGGTTCAACCCATCCCGGGCTGGTGATGAGCCTCATCCTGGGCGACCCGGAGGTGGACCCCCAGGATCTCCAGCTGGCCGGCGTGATGTCCGAGGTACAAGCTCCCACGCTGGTGATTGCAGCAGCACCAACCCTCGATACGGACATCTCAAAAGCTCAGAGCGTGGCCGGAGGCATCCGGAACGGGGTCTTCGTCATCATCGACCATTGCGGGATCCCCGCTCACCGGAACCGTCCCGGCTCCTTCAATGAGTGGGCCACATCGTTCATCAAGATCGCAGAAGGCCTGCACGCCTTCACCCGACCCGAAAAGGATGGAAATGCCTGAACTGTATCTGGATCCAGCCCAGTCGCGCCTGGGGAAACCCCTTGGTCCCTACGAGAAGAAGCTGTCAGGAGCGTTGGCGGAGATCTTTGGCGGGGGGACGCATGACTTGGAAGGAGTCATTGCGGGACTCAACACCCTTGGCTTGCACGCACCAAACGGCGAGCCCTGGAACGAAGAAAGCTTCCGTGCCGAAATGCGACGACTAGGAGAATAGCCCATGACCATCACAACAGCTCCGACCTCCGGACAAGCAGGCGCCCCGGTATCACGACCAGTCGGAAAGAAGAAGTACGCAGTGGGCGTACGCCATCACATGGATGCCGCCGAATTGGCCGCCAGTGGCCTTCGCGACCGCTGGTACCCCATCATCCCCTCGCGGTTCGTCGGTGCGGGAGCCATGGTCAAGGTCAAAAGGCTGAACATCGACTGGCTGCTGTTCCGTGACGCCCGGGGGCAGGTCCGCATGCTCGAGGACCGGTGCCCTCACCGTAGTGCACCGTTGTCTGTGGGCCAGCACCTGGGAGACAGGATTGCTTGCAAGTACCACGGCGTCCAAGTGGATGGGACCGGAAAAGTGGTTTCCGTTCCAGGGATGCCCGGCTGTGCTTTGGAAGGCAAGACTGCCACGGTGTCGCTTTCCGTTGTTGAAGCTGCAGACACGATCTTTGCGTTCATGCCGCTCACGGAGGATTCCGAGGTACCGGAATTCAAGGTCCCGGACCGGCTGGCTGATCCCGCCGTCGCCTGGTTTTCCAACTATGCCGAGTGGAGGGGCCCTTGGCGCTTCTACATGGACAACGTTCTGGACCCCATGCATGGCGCCTTCCTGCACCGTGAATCACATTCAATGTCCGGCGGCGATACCAGTGCGCGGTTCCGGATCCGTGAGACGGAACGGGGATTCTTCTTCGAGAAAACAGATCAGCGCGGCGTCAATTTCGACTGGGTTGAGTTCTGCCGCGACGGCATGGACTACGTTGACCTGGAAATTCCGTACGCCCGGTCGGCGGGACCAGGCGGCGTTTTCGGAATCGTGGGAATGTCGACGCCGATCGACCAGGAGACGTCCGCCGTCTTCCACTGGCGTACCCGGCGTGTATCCGGCTGGGAACGGGATGTGTGGAGGTTCATGTACAAGGCAACCCTGGAGGAAAAACACTGGGTGGTCCTGGAACAGGACCGCGAGGTTCTTGAGGCCCTGGCAGCTGACGCAGACAGGGAAGAAAATCTGTACCAGCACGATCTCGGCGTAGCCAGGATTCGCAGAATCCATCAGGCCGATGCACGCGAGCAAGCCGCCAAACTGGAAGCGCTGTAGCTTCAGGACCCGGTTGTCGCTTGAGGTATCGCGGTCACACACAAGTACGCCCGGAGCCTGCCAGTAGGCTCCGGGCGTACTTGGTTGCCGACTCGTACTACCGGGTTACCCCGTGCATTTCGGAGGACGGCGGGTAGAAAGGAATCTCCGGCTTCCTGGAGCCGATAATGACGCAGATCAATGCGTCTTCGTCGCTGACCGTCCGAAGGCTCCTGGGTACACCGGCAGGTACACGGATCAAATCGCGGTAACCCAGAACCCGGCTCGCCTTCTTGGTCCCGTCTTCGACATCGTGAACGCTGAATTCAACCTGTCCCTCGAGAACGAAGAACACTTCTTCCACGTCGGGATGAGTATGTTCCGGACCTACGCATCCCGCCGGGAGAACCATGTTGGAGAAGGTGAAATGCTCCGCTTGGAGGACATTGGTATCACCGGAATGGTCCCCCGTGGCGCCTGAACCGATGTAACGGACCTGACCACGACGGAACTTGGCGCCGGCCTTCGTTTGGAACTTCAGGGTGTCGAAATCGACCTGCCGCGTGTCCCTTGAAGCGATGGACGAATCAATCATCGCTTCAAGTTCGGGCGTGGTCTCCGTTGCTGCAACAGCTTCACTCATGATGGACCTCTCTCGTTGCTACTGCCTTGTTGCGGACGTCTTCGATGACGCCGCATTCAACTATCTCCTTGGATCTAGTTATCTCAACTCTAAGATAACCAGATCTGAGTGACAAGCAGGACAAACCCGATGGACTCACGCACCAATCTTCCTCGTACTGAGAAAGTCAGTGCTAAGTTATTTATGAAAAGGGCAACCACGATGAGAATGGACCACCATGGGTAAGCAACCGGACACCAGCGACACAGTGGACAGCATCCTCGAGGATTGGGCCCGCGAGAAGCCCGGACTGGACGCCGGTACCATCGGCGTCTTCGGGCGCTTGGCCCAGATCATCATCAAACAGCGCGTCATTGAAAACTCAGTTTTCGAAAAGTACGGCCTCACCCTGGCCTCCTTTGACGTGCTGGCAAACCTGCGCCGCTCCGGTGAACCACACCGGAAGACAGCCGGCGAGCTGGCAAGTTCGTCAATGCTGACCACTGGCGGGATCACGTTCAGGCTAGACCGCATGGAGGAACAAAACCTCATCGAGCGGGTGCGCACGCGTACCGACCGACGCGTCGTCTACGCGCAATTGACCCCGCACGGCAAAGACGTCATCGACTCCATTTTCGAGGAGCACCTCGCCACACAGCGCCAGATGCTGGCCGGGCTGAACGCCAAGGAAATCACCCAGCTCAGCGGGCTCCTCAGGAAGGTGTCCGCTTCCATCGACCACTTCGAGGACGGACAGTCAGTACCCACCGCTGACGCCGGAAAGTGAAACAGGAATGACGTCCCATCGCATAGGAATCATCGGCTACGGAGCCATCGGCGCGCGCGTCGCCGAGGACATCTCCCTGGGCAAGGTGGTGGGCGCAGAACTGGCCGGCATCATCAGCCGCACCGACAACGGAACCGGGCGTCCCGCCGTCGAACGCCCCTTCCCTTCGCTGACCTTGGAAGCGGCCCTGGAGTGCTGCGAGCTGATCGTGGAGTGCGCGGGGCAGTCCGCCGTGGCTGAATACGCTGAAAAGATCCTGGGCGCGGGCGTAGATTTCCTGATCACCTCCATCGGCGCCCTTGCCGACCAGGGCCTGGCAGCACGCTTGAACGCGTGCGGTCCAGGGAGATTGTTCATGACGTCGGGCGCAGTGGGCGGGCTCGACCTCCTTGAAGCCGGCGCAAGGGAAGCCGCCTACGATTCCGTGGTGGTTTCCACCACCAAACTTCCTGAAACGCTGGTCCAACCTTGGATGGAACAGGAGCAAGCCGATGGGATCCGAGCGACCACAGAACCGCTGGAGGTCTTCCTCGGCTCAGCCCAGGAAGCGGCACGGCTGTTTCCGCGCTCACTCAACGTCGCAGCGGCCGTGGCTGAGGCCGTCGGGGATTGGGACGGCGTGCAGGTGCGGCTGACGGCCGACCCGAAGGCCTCACTGACCAGCCACGTCATTGAAGCCTCGGGCCCCTCCGGCGAATACCGCTTCGAGATCCGCAACAACCCCAGTCCGCAGAACCCGAGGACCAGCGGGATAGTCCCCTTTGCCGTCCTCCGGTCCTTGGAAGCGGCGATCGGCGAACGCGGAGGGCTGGTCTAGCTAAGCCTGCTTCAGCTGCATTGATGCGGGGATCAGCGGTCCTCCGCCGGCCGCGGCCGCCACACGACAACTGCCTGGGAACGACCCCGTGGCCGCTGCCCGCGGGCAAGGCTGACGACGTCGCCGGCAGCTCCCGCCGCGAAGATGCGCGCATCC
Source organism: Paenarthrobacter sp. CC6 (assembly GCF_040560085.1). Classification (NCBI taxonomy): domain Bacteria; kingdom Bacillati; phylum Actinomycetota; class Actinomycetes; order Micrococcales; family Micrococcaceae; genus Paenarthrobacter; species Paenarthrobacter sp. CC6. The sequence continues at coordinate 212,278 of NZ_JARDAN010000007.1, forward strand.
ATCGGCGTGCGGCGCCGTGACAGTTCCTCGGTCAGTTCAGCCACCCGGTACTGCAGCGCGGCCACCTGGTTCTCAAGGTCAAGGATGCGCTTGATGCCCTCGAGGGAGACGCCGGACTGCGAAAGGCGCTGGACCTCCCGCAGTTTATTGACGTCGTTCTGGGAGTAGCGGCGGGACTTGCCGGGGGCGCGGCTGGGCGAGACGATGCCCAGGCGGTCGTACTGGCGCAACGTCTGCGGATGCATGTCAGCGAGCTCCGCAGCGACGGAGATGACAAAGATCGGCTGGTTGACGTCGATTGCCATGACCTGCCTCCTTACAACCGGGCCTTCGCGGCCAGGTCGCGACGCGGGTTCGCGTCAATGGTGGCAGCAGCGAACGCCTTGACAGCTTCTTCCGCTTCTTTGTTCAGGTTTTGGGGAACCGCGACGTCGATGGTCACCAGGAGATCGCCGGTCGCCTTGGACGTCTTCACGCCACGGCCCTTGACCCTCAAGGTACGGCCAGAGGGTGTGCCCGCCGGTACACGCAACTTGACGGTGTCGCCGTCGAGCGTTGGAACCTCAATGGTGGCGCCGAGCGCCGCTTCCGCGAACGTGACAGGCACGTGGATGCGGATGTTGTCGCCGTCGCGCTGGAAGAAATCGTGGGGCTTCACGCTCACGGTGATGATGAGATCACCGTTGCCGGCAGGACCGACGTTGCCCTTGCCACGCTGACGGACCTTCTGCCCGTCCTTGATCCCGGCTGGAATCTTGACGTCGATCACGTTGCCGTTGCTTTCGCGCAGGCTCACCGTGGTGCCTTTGATGGAGCCGGCGAAGGAAATGGTGGTGGTCGCCGTGCGGTCCGAACCTTTCTGCGGAGCCCGCTGGAAACCGGTCTGGCCGGCACCGCCGAATCCCCCGCCGAACAAGTCGGCAAACTCCGGAGGGATGCCTCCGCCCGCAGGCTGACGGGCGCCTGGTCCGCCGCCGAACAGGCCGCCAAAGAGGTCCTCGAACCCACCGTTGGCACCCGCACCGCCACGCCCGGCTCCCGGAGCAAACCGGGCCCCGCCACCCATGGCACGGATGGCATCATACTGCTGCCGGTCCTCAGGACTCGACAACACCGAGTAAGCCTCGGAAATGTCCTTGAACTTCTTCTCCGCAGCAGCATCCCCGGAATTCGTATCCGGGTGGTACTGCCGGGCTAGCTTGCGGTAAGCCTTCTTGATATCCGCGTCGGACGCGTCCTTGGCGATACCAAGGATCGCGTAAAAATCCTTTTCAACCCAGTCCTGGCTGGCCAAGAGCGTTTCCTTTCTAAAACAAACAAAACGTACGGCGAGACTACCTCTAAGCCGTAGCGGATGAGGGGGCCCGGGAGTGGCATCGGGCCTGCCGGAGCGTGGCGGCCGAGTCCGTAGGACTTAGCCGCCACGCGTAGGGGCGGGGCCCCCTCATCCGCGAAGGCGGAGGTTAGGCCGGAACCGCGACAATCACTTGGGCTGCACGCAGGACACGCTCTCCTGAGCGGTATCCGGAGCGCAGCACCTGGCTGACGGTGTCAACCTGGATGTCCTCGCCGGGCTGCTGGATGAGTGCCTCGTGGATGGTGGGGTCGAATTCGACTCCCGTGTCCGCGATGCGTTCCAGTCCGTACGTCTTCAGCGCGTTCTCCAGTTTGGTGGCGATCGCGGCGAAGGGGCCGTCCTCGAGGTCACCGTGCTGGCGTGCGGCGTCGACGTCGTCCAGCACCGGGAGCAGGGAGTTCAGGACGCCGATGACGGCCATCTCCCCTGCTACGGCGCGGTCGCGTTCGACGCGCTTGCGGTAGTTGACGTACTCAGCCTGGAGGCGAAGGAGATCGTTGCGGAGCTCCGCTGCCTGGGCTTCAGCTGCGGCACCGGAGGCTACCGACTCTTCAGCCGGCACCTCTACCCCGTTGAGGATTTCCTCAGCCTGGGAGAGCGCATCGCCGTCCGAGGGAGCTGCATTGCCTTCGCTGTGAGCCGTGGCTTCGCCTTCAGGGTGGCGGGCTGCCCCGGTTTCCGGGTCAACCTTGCGGTTGTCCCGAATAACCGGCTTGCGCGGCTCGTTGCCTTCTGAGTGCTCTGCTTCGTTGCCGTGATGAGGCATGGCTACTTCTTCGCTTCGTCTTCGTCGATGATTTCGGCGTCAACGATGTCTTCGTCGTTGGCTGCCTTGTCACCGGCAGGTGCGCCTTCAGCGCCGGCACCCGGAGCATCAGCTGCGGCGGCCTGCGAGTAGATGGCTTCGCCGAGCTTGGTCTGGGAGGCCTGGAGCTTCTCGAACGCGGTCTTGACGGCGGCGTCGTCGGTGCCTTCCAGTGCGGACTTGAGGGCGTCGACGTCGGCCTTGACCTCAGTCTTGACCTCTTCCGGCAGCTTGTCGTCGTTGTCGGCGATCAGCTTGTCCACCGAGTAGGCGAGCTGCTCTGCGGAGTTACGGGTGTCCGTAGCTTCGCGGCGTGCCTTGTCCTCTGCAGCGTGCTCTTCGGCTTCACGGACCATGCGGTCGATGTCGTCCTTGGAGAGCGCGGTGCCACCGGTGATGGTCATGGACTGTTCCTTGCCCGTGCCCTTGTCCTTGGCGGAGACGTGGACGATGCCGTTGGCGTCGATGTCGAAGGTGACCTCGACCTGCGGGACGCCACGCGGTGCCGGAGCGATGCCGGTCAGCTCGAACGTGCCCAGCGGCTTGTTGTCGCGGGTGAATTCACGCTCGCCCTGGAAGACCTGGATGGCCACGGACGGCTGGTTGTCGTCAGCGGTGGTGAAGGTCTCGGAACGCTTGGTGGGGATGGCTGTGTTGCGCTCGATGAGGTGCGTCATGACACCACCCTTGGTTTCGATGCCGAGGGACAGCGGGGTGACGTCGATGAGGAGGACGTCCTTGCGCTCGCCCTTGAGGACACCGGCCTGCAGTGCGGCACCAACGGCCACAACTTCGTCCGGGTTGACACCCTTGTTGGGCTCCTTGCCGCCGGCGAGTTCCTTGACGAGCTCGGAGACAGCAGGCATACGGGTGGAGCCACCGACGAGGACAATGTGGTCGATGTCGGAAACCTTGATGCCGGCTTCGGCGATGACGTCGTGGAACGGCTTCTTGGTGCGGTCCAGCAGGTCCTTGGTGAGGTCCTGGAACTTGGCACGGGTCAGCTGCTCATCCAGGTGGACCGGGCCGTCAGGGGTGACGGAGAGGTACTGGAGGGAGATGTTGGTGCTGGTGGAGGAGGACAGTTCCTTCTTGGCCTGCTCTGCAGCTTCGCGGAGACGCTGGAGGGCGATCTTGTCCTTGGAGAGGTCGATGCCCTTGACCTTGAGCTGGCTCAGGAGCCACTCGACGACGCGGTTGTCCCAGTCGTCGCCACCGAGGCGGTTGTCACCGGCGGTTGCGCGGACCTGGATGGTGGAGAAGTTGTCTTCGTCCTTGCCAACCTCGAGGAGGGAGACGTCGAAGGTTCCGCCACCGAGGTCGAAGACCAGGATGAGTTCGTCTTCCTTGCCCTTGTCCAGGCCGTAGGCCAGTGCAGCCGCGGTGGGCTCGTTGACAATACGGAGGACGTTGAGGCCTGCGATTTCGCCGGCTTCCTTGGTGGACTGGCGCTCGGCGTCGTTGAAGTATGCCGGAACGGTGATCACAGCGTCGGTGACCTTTTCGCCCAAGTAGCTCTCGGCGTCGTTCTTGAGCTTCATGAGGATACGCGCGGAAATTTCCTGCGGCGTGTACTTCTTGTCATCGATTGCGACGCTCCAGTCGGTGCCCATGTGGCGCTTGACGGAGGCGATGGTGCGGTCGATGTTGTTGACGGCCTGGCGCTTGGCGATTTCGCCGACCAGGACTTCGCCGGACTTGGAGAACGCAACTACGGACGGCGTGGTGCGGCCGCCTTCTGCGTTGGCGATGACGGTGGGCTCGCCACCTTCGAGAACAGAGACCACGGAGTTGGTGGTTCCGAGGTCGATACCTACTGCACGTGACATATCTTGTTTCCTTTCAATGGCCGATGTTGGAGATTGCACCTGGCAGTGGTCCGCTGGGCGGTTGACCTGTCGGGAGCCTGCTCAACAATCGGCTAGTTGAGCGTTCTGCACTCAACTGTACTCAGCCCTGGATTTAAGTCAATCCAAAGTTGAGTCTAGTGCGCTCAACTTTCTGGAAGATGCCCCCGAGACCCCCGGAATCACGCGGCAAAAAGGGGTTGTTTCGCCTACGGTGAACTAGCGGTGAAGCCTCACGACGCGCACAATGCACAGCGCCACTCACCCGTAGCGATGACACCCACATCCGGGTGTCACTAGTGAATTTGGGTGGCGTCAGCCGTTTGGGTGGCGTCAGCGGCGTCGAGCGGTTCCGGTTTGTAGACCCACGCCACCAGCACGACGGAAATGATCATCAGCAGGAACCACGCCAGGAGTTTGTCGATGGAAACCGCCTGCCATCCGTTCAGCTGGTTCGGATACAGCCACGCACGCGACCACGTGCCGATGTTCTCGGCGAACCAGATGAACAGCGCCACCAGCAGGAACGACACCAGAATCGGCATCTTGAAGCGGCGGTGGAACACCCGGAAGTGCATCACGCACCTCCCGTAGACAAGCACGACGGCGGCAAGCAGCACCCAGCGAAGGTCAAGGATGTAGTGGTGCGAGAAGAAGTTGACGTAAATCCCCGCCGCAACAAGGGCCGTGATCCACCGCCGCGGGTAGCGGTCGAAGCGGAGGTCGAACAGCCGGAAAACCCGCACCATGTAGGAACCCACGGCCGCATACATGAACCCGCTGAACAGCGGCACCGCGCCGATCCGCAGGACACCCTCGGCCTCATACGCCCAGGAGCCCACGTCCGTCTTGAACAGTTCCATCACCGTTCCCACCACATGGAAAAGCAGGATCACCCGCAACTCCCGCAACGTCTCCAGCTTGAAGCTGATCATGAGCACTTGGATGACGATCGCGGCAATGGTGAGGAAGTCGTTGCGCGCCAGTCCGGCGTCGGCGGGATACCAGAGGCGGGCCGCGATGATCACCGCAAGCAGCGCGGCCCCGAACACACACGCCCACGCCTGCTTCAGCCCGAAAACCACAAACTCCGTGAGCCGGCCACGCAGCCGTCCGCCGTCCGCACGGTCAAGGTAACGGTGGGCAGCCCGGTCAATGGACTCTTCAACGGAAGTGGGATTACGCATGTGGTGCCTTGGCGTCGACGGCAAGTTGCTTCAAGTAGTAGTCCCGCGGCCAGTGCCGGATCCGCTCCGGCAGCCTGGGGTAGACCCGGCCCAGGCCCTTCATGGTCCGGTCGAACCGTCGGGCGTGGCCGGGGCTCCATGGGAAACCAAAAGCTTCCCGGACAGGCGCGGGCAGGAGCCCGGCCGTGAGGAAACGGGCCAGCGGCATGGCCAGGCGCAGCAACCGCGGACCGCCGGATGGATAGAGCAGTTCCCTGGCGACTTTGAGCGCCTTTGCGTCCGGCCGCAACGCCTCAACCTGAGCCTGCCAGTACTCGGCGAAGGCGGACCGGTCGCGTGGCCACATTCCGGGTGGAAGCTGGAGCGCCGTACCGATCCGGGCATAGTCGCGGTAGATGCTGTCGGCGGTCTCCTCGTCGAGCTGTCCGTGGACCTTTTCGTACACGGTGACGGCGGTGTCGTAGAGGGTGGCGACCACCCAGAGCTGGGACTCGGCATCGAACGCGCTATAGCCCGCGGAGGTGGCATCGGGGCTCCGCCGGACCGGCGCGTGCGCCCGGTTGACGGCGCGTCGGACGGCCTTGAGCTGTTCCTCGGAACCATAGATCACCGCGTACACGTAGGTCATGGTGGCCCGGAGCCTGTCCATGGGGCGCTCCGCGAAGTTGCTGTGCTCGGCTACGCCGTGGCCCACACGCGGATTGGCGATTTGCAGGAGAATGGCGCGGCCGGCACCGGCCAGCAGGACGCCCTCCGCGCCGATATCCGCCAGTCCTCGAGCCATCCGAATACTCTAGCGCCCCAACCTTAGAGCCCGGCCACGCCCTGAAGGACGGACAACTGGTGCTCGAACAACTCGTCGCGTGCCTTGAAGGTGTCCTGGCCGTACTGACCGAAAACCTCAAAACTGATCGCCCCGAAAACGGACGTCCACACCAGCACACCGCGCGCCAGGGACGGATCCGACACGGAGAGCTTCAGTTCCGAGCGGATGGCTTCCAGGTCCGCCGCCAACGCCGGAGGAATCACGACGGCGGGACCCACCCGGGCGTCCAGGACGCCCGCCCGCTGGGCGGAATCGAAGATGCCCACCAAGCGGAAGATGACGCGGGTTCCCGGGACGGTGGTGCGCTCCCCCGGAGCTTGGTATCCGGGCACCGGACTGCCAAAGAGGAGGGCGTAGCTGGCGGGTTCCCGGAGAGCCCAGTGCCGGACCGCGCGGCCCAGGGCCTTGAATTGCCCGGCAAAGTCACCGTCCGGAACTGCTGCCACGGCCGCGTCCACTTCGTCGCCGAGCTCGTTGTAGCCGTCGATGAGCAGGAGTGTAAGGAGTTCGTCCCGGTTCTGGACGTAGCGGTAGACCGCAGAGGATACGACACCGAGGTCCCGGGCCACGGCACGCAGGGAAAGGGCAGCGGCCCCATGGACCGCAAGGTGCTCGCGTCCGATGCGCACGATGTCGACCAGGGTTTGGGCGCGGGCACGTTCGCGCGGAGTAGCTGGTCTACTTTTGGGCGTTCCGGTGGACGGCATGAGTCCAGCTTGCCATAAGAGAGAGCGTCGCCAACAAATGAGAGCACTGCTCTTGACATTGATTGAAAGGGCCGTCATTCTGGATTCAGAGAGCAGTGCTCTCGCTTTTGATCAGGCCATCTGCCGCTATCCCGAAAGAAGAACCCCATGTACGTTGTGACCGGAGCAGGACCCGTTGGATACACCGTCGCCGAACAGCTCGCGGAGCAAGGCCACCAAGTCCGCATCCTGACCCGATCAGGCAGCGGCCCGGAGCACCCGCTGGTGGAAAGGATGCGGGTAGATGCCTCCGACCCCGGTCAGGTCTCCCATGCATTCCAAGGCGCCCATGCGGTGTTCCACTGCATCCACGGAAGCGCCTACCGTGCCGCGGCCTGGGCAGCCGAACTTCCCCAGGCCGAGCACACCGTGATGGATGCAGCGGCAGCCGTGGGCGCCGTCGTCGTGTTCCCTGAAAGCCTGTACTCCTACAGCGAGCCCGACCGGATCATGACCGAAGTCGGGCCTCGCGCCGCGGACGGCGGTAAGCGCGGCATCCGCACCGCGCTGCTGAAGGCACGGCAGGCACATGCGGCCAATACCGTCAGCGTCGTGGCCGGCGACTTCTTCGGGCCGCGCGTGAAAATGGCCCACGCCGGCGAGCGCATGGTGAAGCCCATCCTGGCAGGCAAGGTAGTGCAGGTCATCGGGAGCACCCGCCAGCCGCACTCCTTTACCTATGTACCGGACCTCGCAGCCGCCATGATCGCTGCGGCGCATAAGCCGGAACTCTGGAACCGTGTGCTGCATGCCCCCACCGGTGCCGCCGTGACCCAGCGGGAAATAGCCGAAGCGCATGCGGCTGCCGCCGGTGTTGCTGCACCCAAAGTGAGCGCCGTGCCCGGATGGGTGCTGCGGGTGGCGGGCCTATTCTCTACGGACATGCGCGAACTGGCCGAGTTGTTGTACCAGTTCGAGCGGCCGTTCGTGATGGATTCCTCGGAAAGCCAGCGGCTCCTGGGGCTCGACCCCACCCCTCTGGCCGAAGCCACGGCGGCCACGGTTGCGTGGTGGCGCGGCGCGGTCCAGCAGCCCAAGTAGAGGTGCCGCACGGCTGCGGCTCAGAGGCCGTCGTCGTAATTCCAGTGCTCCTGCCAGCGCCAGTCGATAGGTTCGCTCAACCGCTGATAACGGATATCCGTGGACAGCCGCATGGTGCCTCCGCGGTCCATGTTGTCCAAGGCAGCGTGCACAATGTGAGCCGAGTGGACCACGACGTCCCCAACCTCGTAATCGGCCACCAGCCATCGTGCGTTACGTTCGTCCGCCAACCCCGGAAGGTCGGCGGTAATGGACGCAGCGGGAAGTTTCAGGGTCCCCTCGCGCTCGTCTGCCATCACCCAGTGGTGGCTGCCCTCAAGGTAGGTCAAACCGCCGCGCTGACGGGGGCAATCGCCCAGCGGAATCCACATGGAGAGCACGCGATCGCTGCCCTCGCGGAGGTAGACGAGATCGTAGTGTGCCTGGGTTGCCGTGCCGATGCCGCTCTCACCGGGCTTGGTGTGGCGAATGATCTTGCGCCGGTGCAGATGGACGTCATCGGCGAGAAACCAGGCAAACCAATCGGCAATTCCCTCCGCCGTGCACAGCGCCTGGTACTCCGGGCCCGGGACAATGCGATCAAACAGGCCCCGGCGCAAGGCGGCCCTGTCCGCGTCGCCCTCAGAGGCGATACCGTCACGGGGATCGGTGCCGGGTGCGAAGACATTCGCCTCGGCCAATGAAGCAAAGTAGAACTCCCTGAAATCCAGGAGCTTGTCCGGTTTCAACTGACCCTTCAAGTAGAGGTATCCGTCCCGGCGAAGCCGTGCCCACAACGCGTCGCGATCACCACGTTCGGAGGAGGGCACCGGTTCAAGCTCGGCCAAGCGGGTTTCCGATTCGTCCAGGACGTAGCCATTCGAGGTCAACATAGTCACCACCTTGGCATCGGCGCCGAAGGAAGTGAATGGACTCCCGTTGGCGATCACTTGGACTTTTGCGAGCCTTGTCTTTCTTGTTCAAGCAAGGGCAACATTGGAGGCCATGGACAATTGGTCGAGCTATCGGCAACCCGCCCACCCGCTACGGGACCTGGGCTTGGCGTGCCTGGGCGCCGGTGAGCAAAGCGGTGTTCTGCCCTCCTTTTCCGAGAGGACATTGAGCAGCCACGCCATGGTGCTGGTCTCCGAGGGGTCCGGTCATTTCACGATGGATGGCGCCCGGCTCGAAGTCCAGGCTCCCGCTGTGATCTGGCTCTTTCCGGGGGTAAGCCACGGCTACGGGCCAGGACCCCTTGGGTGGAAAGAGCACTGGCTCCTCTTTTCCGGGCCCATGGCGCGAGCGATGGAGGAGCTGGGGTGCTTCGCCCGCACCAGCCCCTTGGTCCGAATTGACGGCCACGCAGATAAGGCGGGACTTGGACTTTTTCCCCAGCTGCGGGCCGCCCTCTCAACCGCTGGGCGGCATGGAGACCTTGAGGCCTCAGTGCTCTGCCAAAGAATCCTCGTCGAAAGCGGCCGACGCACCATGGACCCCGGCCTTCCGGGCCGGGACGACAAGCTCCTCACCGCGCTGCACGAACTGGCCCATCTGCCACTCAGCCTGTCCCAACTGGCCGCATCAATGGAGGTTTCCGTCCCCGACCTCAGGCGTACAGTCCGGGCTGCTACCGGGACAGGCCCCAAGGAGCTCGTTCTGCAGCTGCGCATATCCCGTGCCCAGTCGCTCCTTGCCGATACGGCCCTGTCCGTTCAACGGATCGCTACGCTCACCGGCTACGACGACCCCGCCTACTTCAGCCGGCTCTTCACCAAGAAAACCGGCCACTCTCCGATCCAGTTCCGCCGTTTACACCACAGGGATACGCCTCTGCCATGACGGTGCCCCGACAGTTGAACACCGGCAAGGACGGGCACCACCCAATGTCTGAAAATGTTCGAATCATGGATTTCCCGTTCTGCGGCTGAAACCCTGAGTGAAGTGCACAGTGCGGATCCGGACCGCTCCAAGCGCCATGAATCCACCCCCACGGGACACTCAATGAGGAGAACTTTCCATGTCCACCTTCGCCATCAATCGCCGTCAGTTGCTGCAGACCGGGGGCATCGGCGGACTCGCCGTAGCGCTGTCAGCAATGTCCCCCGGCGCCGCAGAGGCCGCCCGTCCGCTCAACACTTGGGCGCCTCAGATCACGGACCTGGGACCCGCCGTCGTCCAGTTTTCGCTCATGAGTTCGCTGCTTGTGGGCGACACGGTCTATATCGGATCGCGCAACTTGAACCCGGTACGGGTGATTGGATACCACCTCCCCACAGGCACCATCACGTCACGGACGGACCTCGGCGCGGGGTACAGCATCCAGGCTTTGGCCGCCGACTCCACCGGCCGCTACCTGTACGCAGGTGTGCTGCGCGATGGAATCGATGGAAAGCCGAACCTGTACCGCTGGGACCTCCGAACGCCCAACGTGCCCGCAGTGGGCGTGGGCGAAACCGGCGACCGTGACATCCGGGCGCTGTCCGTATCCCCTGATGGCAAGGTCTACGCAGCAGGTGGCGGTGAAACCACGAAGGCCCCTTCACTCTGGGAATACGACCCCGCCACGAATACCGTGACCAACTGGGGTACCCCGGACCCCGGAGCCACCATCGCCCAGGCTGTTGCCGCTACCGCTGACACCGTGTACTTCGGCACAGGCAGCACACTGGGCGGCGGCAATGGCTCCAGCCCGGCGCGCCTGTTTGCGTTCGATCGGACAACGAAAACCTCCACGAACATCCTTCCGGCGGACGTGGCCACCGGTGTCTCAGTGACCTCGTTGAGTGTCCTGAACGGACAGCTGGGAGTAGGGGTCAAGGGACCAGGAAAGTCCGTGCTGATCAACCTGGCGGACCACTCTAAATTCACGATCATCGCCAAGACCGGCGTGATGTTCCGGCAGTTGGGCAACGACGTCTTCTTCGTCAAGGAGCCGGGCGTCTGGTCCTACAACATGGTCAGCAAGAAGATCACCCAGATCCTCACAGAGGATGTTGGCGCCATGTGGGGTCTGACGTCTACGGCAATAAGGCGCTCACTGTTTCCTCTTACGACGTCATTGAAGTCGATCCTGTAGCGAAGACCGCCGTCAAGCATGACCTCACACAGGCTGGAGCACCGGGCGGGCCGCAGCTTTGCATGGGCCTCGCCGCGGGCGCCGGGGACGTTTACGTGGGCGGCACGGGAACCATTGCGCGTCACCAGTTGGCGTCAAACCAGGTTTCCTACCTCCGCGCGACGGGCGAGGCCAAGGACGCCGTAGTGGTGGGCGGAATCCTGTTCACGGGCCAGTACAACTCCAGGGGCATCTACTCCTACGATCCCTCTACCGGGCAGCTCCCCTATCAAGTGGCGGCCCTCCCTGCCGGACAAAACCGCCCCTTGGATGTCTGTTGGGACGCCGTCAACGGGCTGGTCATTGCCGGCGCGCAGAACGATACCGGCGGTGGCGGCTGCTTCGCCGCCTACAACCCGGTGACAACGCAGGTCATCACCAAGGTCAATCCAATCGATGCCCTCCAGATGGTCCGGGCAGTGGCCACAAAGGACGGAGTGGCCTACCTGGGCGGGGACAACATCTACGCCACCGGCCCCCGAAGCACCGTGGTTGCCTGGGATCCGTTAGCAAACCAGGAGCTTTGGCGCCTTCACCCGGGCCAGCCCCAAGGGATCGCTGCAATGGCCATCCACGGCAAGTTCCTCTATGGCATGTCTCGGAAGGCTGCGGGCCTGTTCGTCATTGACCTCGACACCCGCCAGGTGGTTCACCGGGGCGACTTGAGCAGCGTCTGCACCGACTTCGGCGCCCTCCAGGTTAGCCGCGGGATTGTCTACGGCGTCTCCGACACCACGGTGTTCCGCATTGACCCGATCACGTTCGCGGCGTCCGTTGTTGTGGCTGACATCAATGGCGGCTGGTACAGCGGTCCGCACATCACAGCGGACGAAGACGGCCTGCTCTACACGCTTCAAGGCCCCAACCTGGTCCGGATAGATGACTTATCGCTGGAGGGGAAGTTGAAGAAGGACAAGAAGGACAAAAAGCCTTCGAAAGAAAAGTAGGACCCTCCAGCAAGCAAAGGAATCCCATGGCAGAAGTCATTATCGTCCGCGACCAAGCAGAGGCAGGAAACGTAGCCGCGTCGATCTTCGCGCAGCAGATCCAGGACAACCCAGCCACCGTGCTGGGGCTGGCCACAGGTTCGACCCCGCTAACCACGTACGCAGCATTAGCCAAGGCGGTCAGGGAAGAGGGCATCGATGTTTCCCGCGTACGCGGCTTCGCCTTGGACGAGTACCTGGGCGTCCCGCCGGAGCACCCGGAGAGCTACCGCTCCGTGATCACCCGCGAAGTAGTGAAGCCCCTGGGATTGAACCCGGATCACGTGTTCACTCCGAGGGGCACCGGCCCTGACATCACCCAGGCCGGAGCAGAGTATGAAGCCATGATCGCCGAGGCCGGAGGCATCGACCTCCAGATACTAGGCATCGGGTCCAACGGGCATGTGGGTTTCAATGAACCGGGCTCCTCCCTGGCTTCCACCACCCGGATCAAGGCTCTGGCCGAACAAACACGCAAGGATAACGCCAGGTTCTTCGCCTCGCCCGAGGAGGTCCCCACCCACTGCATCACCCAAGGCCTGGGCACAATCCTCCGGGCCAGGCACTTGGTGCTCCTGGCCTTCGGAGCCAACAAAGCGCAGGCTGTGGCAGCCGCGCTTGAAGGTCCAGTGTCCGCGGCCGTGCCAGGCTCTGTCATCCAACAGCACCCGCGGACCACGGTGATTATTGACGAAGATGCCGCTGTAAACCTGGCACATGCCGACTACTACCGGCACGCCAGGCGATCGGCTGGGGAACTGCACGAAGTAGTAGGTTTTTAGCGGGGGGCGAGGGCAACCCGAGTTCCGAAAAAAGGGGGCAGTAAATGGGGAAGGAAGCACGCATCTCCGGTTGGAAGGCTTTCTGGGATCGAGGAGGCTGGTGGCGGGCCGTCCTGCTGGCGGTTCTCTACATGGCGATCTACCTCGGCGCCGGCCAAGTGATCGGCGCCTTTGCACGCGACCAGGTGGATGCAGAGGATCTCTTCCGCACCCCGCAGAGCGTCTTCGTCGGACTGACCCTGTCATTGCTTGTTGGCAGCCTCGTGCTGGCTGCCTTTGTCTATTCGGTGAAATGGTTTAGACCACTCTTCGCGCAGCAACCCGTCAAGGGAAGCTGGTGGATGTGGGCCGCGCCGTTATTCCTGGTTGCTGCCATTGTGCTGCGCTTCCTGGGAATCAACTACAGCAGCTACCAGGCATCCGTCGTGGTGATCACACTGGTTACCGGACTCCTGATCGGCTTCGCGGAGGAAATCCTCACACGAGGCATCGTGGTGAAAATGCTCCGCGATTCGGGGAAGTCCGAGTGGGTGGTCATGGTGCTTTCATCACTGGTATTCGCGCTCCTGCACTCGGCCAATGCCCTGTCAGGCATGCCGATCATCACCGTCCTGGTGACCATACTGTTCACGTTCGGCTTCGGCATTTGCATGTATCTGACCCTGCGGGTCACCGGTAACCTGATCTGGCCCATGATTCTGCACGCCCTCTATGACCCCACGCTCTTCCTGTCCACCGGCGGCATCGACCAAGCGGCTGCCGGACCACAGAGCCCGCTCCTGCAACTGGCGGGCCCGGCCAACATGATCTACATCCTGATCGCCCTCGTAGCCCTGATTGTGGTGCGGGGTCGGGCTCAGCGCTCACCGCTCGCGGAGCCGGCGGCGCTTTAGGGCAGACAAAACAGAAGCGTTCGACGGCGGGTGCGTACCGCCGTCGAACGCTTCTGTTTTAGCCGCGCAGGTCGTCCCATGGCAGGGGTTAGTCAAATTACTCCCCCGGTCCGCCTTCCCCTTAATTGATGTCACGTGCTCGGGGTTGACGCAGCAGCCTATGGTCCGGTTCGAAGAGATCCGGCAGCGGTCCGCTATTGTCCTTGCACGGCCCGGAGACGGGAGTCCAGCAGCCCTGCCGCCACTGCCGGGGCGAGGCCGGGAGCCAGCGGAAGTCGCGGAACTACAAGGCAGTGCCACAGGTGATAAATGTCAGCCTTGCCCGACCAGACGGTGGACGCGACGTTGCCCTGCTCGTCCAGTTCCTGTTTCCAGGAACCGTGCTCGTAATCGATGAACCAGTCCCGTGCGTGGTCCCAGATGCGCTCGTACCACTCGGCATATGATTCGTCTCCGGTGACCATGTACAGCGCGGCCGCGCCGCCGATTGCTTCGACCGGCACCCAGCGAATGCGGGACGTGACAATGGGCTTGCCGTCCCAGTCAACGGAGTACACAAACCCGGGGTGGCCATCCGGCTCCCACGCGTCGCGGATCGCAGCGGCGAAAAGTCCTTTCGCGTCTTCCATGAGCCACCCAGGAACGTCCATGCCGCGAGCGTCCAGGCCGGCGCGGAGATGCAAGAGAAGCCTGGCCCACTCCACCCAGTGGCCAGGCGTTCCACCATAGGCGCGGAACTGGCTGGCACGGTCGTCGGTGTTGTACTCCGGAATCGGGTTCCATTCAGGGTCGAAGTGCTCGAACACCCGGTAATTGTTGTTGCGTGCAAATTTGTGGATGAGCACCTCAGCGATATGGAGTGCCCGCTCAATCCAGCGGCTTTCGCCGGTTACATCGGCGACGATGAGGTATGCCTCAACAGAATGCATGCTGGCGTTTCCACCCCGGTATGCCTCAGTTTCCGTGAATTCCCGGTTCCATGAGTCGAAGCACATGTTGGCTTCGTGGTCCCAGAACTTCGAGTCCGCTATGTGCAATGCCTCGTCCAGCAACTCCCGGGCGCCGGGCCGCTTGGCCGCGGCGGCACTCGCTGCGGCCAAGAGCACGAACGAATGCTGATAGCCGGACTTTGTGTCATTCACTGGCCCGTTTTCGTCCACTTCGGCGAACCATCCACCGAATTCATCATCACGGAAGACCCCATTGAGCGCGGCAATGCCATGGTCCACCATGGACGCGGCACCCGGGCGCCCCATCAATGCCGCAACCGAAAAGCTATGGATCATACGGGCAGTGATCCAGAGATGGGTCGGCTTGTCGGTCATGACCTTCCCGTAGTTGTCGAGCCAGCCAAAGCCCGTCGGCACTTTCGAGCCGGAGGCGAAATTGATAAGCCGGTCTGTTTCTGCTTCGAGCCAACGTGCGTGAGCGGCGCTGTTCAACCACGTCATGTGCATCTCCTCAATAAATTTGCGGCCACCAGAGGTAGGGCCTGTTCTTATGCTAAGCCAAGGTGATGGAATTCCACCAGGTTAAGTTCGTTTTCAAACAAGAGGTTGTTGGGGATCGGCCGTTTCAAAAGTCGGCGGGGATGTTGAGGCCACACGCGCCCAGAAAGTGCCGTGGCTAGAGGACTAGGACGCCCCGGGAAAATCCGTACCTGGTAAGCGGGTGTCAGTCAGCGACGATCAGACGGACATTTGCAGCCGACAAGGCGGCAGCAACCTCACGGGGTGGGGGCGCATCGGTGACGAGAATATCTACGGCCTCAAATGCAGCCAGTCGAGCGAGCGCATACCGAAGCATTTTCTGGTGGGTCGCAACCACCACAACCTGCTCAGCGGAGGCCATCAGGGCCAGCTTCGTTGCACGTTCCACATCCCGTTCAATGTAGAAACCCTCATCATGGATCCCGCTTACCCCGATGAAAGCCGTCTTCGCACGAAGCCCCTGAACGGCGTTGACAGTCATGGGTCCGTTGAAAGCCTGGCTGTCCAACAACAGTTCGCCACCGAGACATATGGTCCGGGCCGACGTCAGCTGCAGGCATCGTTGTATGGCGGGAGCGGAATGGGTGATGATCGTCCCCATGAAAGCGGCTGGGAGCTCCTGGGCAATCTGGTAGGTAGTGGTTCCGGCGTCCAGGATGATCGCATCGCGCTCGGAGACCAGGTCCACACAGGCTTTCGCGACCCTCTGTTTCGCATCAGCGTCTTCCCGGACGCGGGCCGCGAAATCGGCGTTCTGGCCGTGGCCTTCGATGGCACTGACGCCGCCATGAACCACCTTGACCAGTCCGAGTTTGGACAATGCACGCGTATCGCGGCGGACGGTCATGTCCGACACGTCAAATGTGCCGGCGAGGTCCGCTGTGGAAAGAAACCCCCGCCTGCCAAGCTCGTCCAGAATGGTCTGCTGCCGCGGTGTCAGCGTTGCCTCTTCTCGTGCGATGCTCATGGCTTCCCCTCTCCTGACACCCCCAGCCCCTTCATCGGCGTGGGAAAGTGTTGTAATTCCAACACAATCTTACTTACTTCTGCGCAAGGACTTGCGCAGCGACCAGCTCAATGGGTCGGCCTTCAACAATGGAGCGCTCCGCAGCGAGGCCCATTCGCACTGATTGGAGGCCATCGGCGACGGATACCTCCACAGGCCCCTCGCCCAGAATGGCCTTCCGGTAGCCGAGGTGCTCGTAGTAAGTCGAACCGTGGTGCGCCCCAGCAGCCAAGACCGCTTCGTCCACGGGAACTTCATGCTTCTCCGGACCCAGCGGCGAACGTGGGCTGAACTCGACGGTCGCTTCGCTTTCGTCTCCCTCAATCCAGTGGTTGGCTGCCACGGGGATCAGCGTTTCAATTTTTGCCGAGTCGCCCACAATGGAAATTCGTTCCTGGAATTTGGATCCTTCGGCGAACATGGACAGCTCCAGCATTGCGCGTCGCCCGCCCGCAAAGTCAACGATCACGTATGCGTTGTCCACCATGTCCGATACCCGTCCGTCGTACACCTCATCCAAGTGATTGACATCGTGTCCACCACTGGCGAAGACGCGTGTGGGTTCGTCCTGCAGGATGAGGCGCATCAAATCAAAGAAGTGGCAGCACTTTTCCACCAAGGTCCCGCCGGTGCGCTCGGCAAACCTGTTCCAAGCATCCACTTTATGCAGGAACGGGAAACGGTGCTCCACGATCGATAGCATGCGGATATTACCCAGCTTGCCGGTATGTGCGGCCCGGATGACTTCCTGCACCGGAGGCATGTAGCGATACTCCATTGCCACCCAGACGGGTGCCGTGTAACCAGCCGCCAGAGTCTCAAGCTCATCAGCCTGCTCAGCGCTGGTACATACCGGCTTTTCCACCAGAACGGGCAGGTTGGTGCCGCTGGCAAAGATGTCCTTCAGGATTCCCAAGTGCGTGTCGTTGGGGCTGGCGATCACCAGTGCGTCCACGAGCCCTGATGCCAGCAGGTCCTGATGTGAGGAGTACGTCTGTACTTCGTAGCCGATTTCACGCGAGGTCTCTTCAAGGGAGGAAAGAGTGGGGTCGGAGACCGCGGTGATTCGGCTTCCCGGAATCAGTGCGAGGTTCCGGACGTGTTCGCGGGCCATATGACCGGCGCCGATGAGGCCATAGCGAATGGTTGGGACCGTTTCTCCAGAAGGCAATGACATGAACTGCTCCGTTTCTCAGCGTTGAGTGAAGGGGACTGACGTTGCATCCCGAACATCACTATACCGAATGTGTTGTTTTTCACACATAGCGTGTGTATATTTTTTCACTACCAACCCAACTACAACGAGGTGGAACGTGCCCCAACCGTCATCCGGAACACTGCTCTTCGTCGGGTGTGCCACTTTGGACTCCATCGCCCTCGTGCAGGAATACCCTGCCGCCGACAGCCGGACCATAGCCGACGACTTCGCTACAGCAGGTGGCGGACCCGCAGCCACAGCCGCTGTAGCCGCAGCCCGCGCAGGTGCCAAGGTTGCGTTTGCCGGCGTTCTCGGCGCGGACGAAGCGGGCGACCGGATCATCGTAGGACTCCAAACTGAAGGCGTGGACACTTCAGCTGTCATCCGTGACCCTCATGTCTACACAGGCGCGAGCGTGATTGTTGTCAGCAAGGCTACCGAAAGCCGGGCGATCGTCACCCGCCCTGTACCGCCGATCCGCTTTCCTGCCGGCAGCCGCTTTCATGAACTCCTGCATGTTGCGGAGTGGGTCCACGTGGATCACTTGGGCTGGAATGCCGTAGCTGGTCTGCCTGGCTTACGGATCAGCGTGGACGCCGGAAACCCGATTCCAAGCTTCAGCCCCAAGGGCGTTGAGCTGTACGTGCCCACCATCGAACGCCTGCAGGCAATATATGGAGCCAACCTCAAACCTGAAGCCCTCGTCCAAAAAGCCATCGATGACGGTGCTACTACCGTGGTGGCCACCGCAGGGTCGGAGGGAGCATGGGGCCTTGAACGGGGCGGTATTCCCTTCCACGTCCCCGCAACCCCTGCTGACATCGTCTCTACGCTCGGCGCTGGCGACGTCTACCACGGCGCCATCCTCGCGGCTGTGGCAGCAGGACTACCGATTGCAGAGGCCGCGTCGTTCGCTGGCCGCATTGCTTCGGCTTCCTGTGCAGGCCTGGATGGGCGTTCCATGATCCCCCGCGAGACCATCACCTCTGTCCTCACCGCTAATCCCACCCCCTAGCTGAAAGAAGCAGCCCATGAGCAACACAGACCTTTCCACCCTCCAGCGCCCGTCCGGTGCCTTCGCCATGCTCGCCGTTGACCAGCGCGAAGCCATGAGAAATATGTTCGCTGAGCACACAGACCAAGCGGTAACTGACGAGGACCTCCGCGACTTCAAGCTCGCAGCTGCCCGAATCCTCACTCCTTACGCTTCCGGCGTCCTCATTGATCGCCAGTTCGCTCTTGACGCGGCCATCGAAGCCAAGGTGGTTGCCCCCGGCTGCGGGCTCATCGCTTCGGCCGACCACTTTGAGTCTGCCCACGGAGAGCTTGTGGGCGAAGTGACAATAGACAAATTGGTCGATCCCAAGAAGTACGCCGCCTTGGGCGTCACAGCCCTCAAGCTGCTGGTTCTCTACCGCCCGGACGAAGGCGCCGAAGAACGGGTGGCCATGGTCCGCGAATTCGTGGAAAGCTGCAAATCCGCCGGACTCATCAGCATCATCGAACCCGTTTCCCGCAAACCGCTGGCAGGAGGCGACTTCGACTGGAATGCCGGTATTCTGGCCGCCGCCAAGGAACTGGGCGATCTCGGCGCCGATCTCTATAAAGCCGAGGTCCCCTTCAAGGGCCAGGCCTCCGAATCAGAGGTGCGGTCTGCTTGCGCCGAACTTACCAAGGCCATCAACGGTCCATGGGTAGTACTTTCTTCGGGCGTACCGGAAGAAATCTTCCCTGACGCCGTCCGGTGGGCTTGCTTGGAAGGTGCCAGCGGGTTCCTGTCCGGACGCGCAGTCTGGGCGTCCTGCATCGGTTCACCCGACGTCGTCGAATCTTTGTCAACTGACGCAGTCAGTCGTCTGCAGCGGCTCTGCGCTGTGGTGGACGAAGTGGTCTCTGCACAGCGAACCACCGCCTGATCCTTCGGGGCATCACGGGTGCCCCGTCGCGGTCCCCCATAACTAGGCACAGCAACACTCAATGAGGAGAATATTGTGAGTCAGATTTCACGCAGGCAGGCCATGGCTGTTCTCGGAGCCCTGGGTTTTGGCGCAACCGCCGCAGCATGCGCAGGTCCGGGCGGTTCCACCGCCCCGGGTGGCGCCACGGGCCCGGCCGCTCCTGCAACAGGTGACATCACCGGCAAAGTGTCCTTTGCCCACTGGCGCGGCGAGGACAAAGCTGTCTTCGACGAACTCATCAAGCGATTCGTTGCAAAGAACTCCGGCGTAGAGGTGATCCAAGATATCTCCACGTCCAACGACTACAACGCCCAGGGCTTGCAAAAGGTCCGGGGGGCTGCCATCGGTGACGCATTTGCCACCTTCCGCGGCGCGCAGTTCAACAATTTCAGTGAAGCAGGGATCTACACGGAACTGAAAAACAGCAAAGCTGTGGGCAACTACCAGAAGGGTCTGCTGACAGCCGGACAATCGGGGGACAGCCAATTGGGTCTGCCCTATCAGGTGGTCTTCCCCATGCCCATGGCCAACACGGACCTCTTTGACAAGGCCGGCGCGGAACTGGCACCCAAGGACTGGGACGCTTTCCTGGGCATGTGCGAAAAACTTGCCGCGTCCGGCGTCGTTGCTCTCTCATGGCCCGGTGGTGATGTGGGAAACGGCGGTCAGCTGTTCAACTGCATGATCGCCAACAATGCACCCGTAGATGACATGTGTTCGCAGATAGAGCAGGGCAAGCTCAAATGCACGGACGACTGGTTCATCAAGATGTTGAACCAGTACAAGGACCTGGCCCCCTACCTTCAACCCAACGCCACCGGCACCGCGGTGGAGCCTGCGCAGAACCTGTTTTCCCAGGGCAAAGCTGCCATGTTGGCCACTGGTTCCTACCACATTGCGGCCGTTCGCAATCTGGGTGCAAAGTTCCCCATCGAACTGGTCTTCCCCAACACGTCCACGGATGGCAACGCCAAGTTTGAGGGCGTCTACAACGCCACGTTCATCTTGGGCGTGAATTCCGCGAGCAAGAACCAGGCGGCATCGGCAGCGTGGATTGATTTCCTTTCCGAACCCGAGAACGCCGGCTACTACGCCAATCAGACCGCGCAGCATGTGTCCGTCAAAGACGTCGAGTACACCAACGCCGACCTCAAGCGTTTGAGTCCATGGCTGGACAAGAAAACGGCCCTGGCCGCCCGGTTCCAGTTCCAGAACCTGGACGTCCGCAACGCCGTCGAAGCCAGCGCTACGGCGGTCATCTCCGGCACCAGTCCCGAGCAAGCAGCTGAAGCAGCCCAGAAGATTGTTGACGAACGGCTATGAGCACCCATACCGGAACGGCTGCCAAGCGAAAGGCGCCGGACAGCACCACCGACGCTGCGTCGAAGAAGCGCCGGTCCCCTACCCGGGTGCACCCTGCGCTGTACCTGTTCCCGCTGCCAGCGGTAGCAATCATCGCCTTTTTCCTGGTGATGCCCACGCTGCAGGCATTCCAGTACGCCATCACGGACTGGAATGGATTCTCGGCAGCCTTCAACTACGTGGGTGTGGACAACTTCGTCCGGGCATTTACCAAGGATTCGCTGTTCACCAATGCGCTGACCAACAACCTGAAGTTTGTTTTGCTGGTGGTCATCGCACAAACGGTGTTCTCGTTGCTGCTTGCGCTGCTGCTGACAAAGAACTCACGGGGAAACGTAGTGCTTCGCGCCCTGTTCTTCTTCCCCACCATCCTGTCCTCCGTGTCCGTGGCCTTCATCTGGAAGTTCATCTACGACCCCAATTTCGGTCTCGCCAACTCCGCTCTGGGCGCGATCGGTCTGGAGGGCCTTCAAGGCTCATATCTCGGTAACAATTCCCAAGCGCTGTACTGGGTTGCAGTAACGCAAGTGTGGTTCCACGCAGGCCAGATGATGGTGGTCTACATCGCCGGCCTCCAATCCATTCCCCGTGAACTGTATGAAGCGGCCGAGATGGACGGCGCCAACAAATGGCAGCAGTTCAAGTCCATCACCTGGCCGTTCGTTGCCCCGGCCACGTCCATCGTGGTCGCCTACACCACGGTCCAGTCGTTCAAGGCCTTTGACTTGATCCTGGGGATCGCGGGCAACCCGCCCAAAGGTTCCCTGGACATCCTGTCCACCCGCATCTACAGCACTTTTGCCAACTCGGAGTTCGGATATGCCGCCGCTCAGTCAATCATCTTCATGGGGATGATCGCCTTGGTCACCTGGCTGCAACGCCGGTTGCTCCGTCTGACCCCGAAGGGGGAATGACAGCATGCTTGCATCAATTAGCCGCCGCGGAATCCTTGCCATCTACGCGGTCATCATCATCGTCCCCATCACCGTTGTCCTGTTCGGCAGCTTCAAGTCAACGCAGGAACTCTTCGAGGGTCCTTTCAGCCTTCCCCAATCCCTCGCGCCCGACAACTTCGCGGAAGTCATCGGCGGCCAGGACCTCGGCTCGTCCTTCCTGAACAGCGTCATTGTCACCGGGATCTCCGTTCCCATAACGCTCTTCATTGCCAGCCTGGCTGGTTATGCTGTGGCCCGGCTGAGGGGCTTCGCCTCGTGGGCCATCTTCGGATTCCTTGTCCTGGGAATGGCCATCCCGGCCCAGGCCAACATGGTGCCGCTGTACGTGCTGTTCGGCCGCATCGGCCTGTTGGACAACCTCACCGGACTCATTGTGGCCAACATCGTGTCCACCTTGCCCATTGCCGTATTCATCCTGGGCGGGTTCATGCGTACGCTGCCCAAAGAGCTCTATGAGGCTTGCTCCATTGACGGCACCGGACCGTGGCGGACCTACGTGTCCATTGCACTCCCGCTCTCGGCACCCTCGATAGCTGCTGCTGCCATCTTCCTGTTCGTCATCCACTGGAATGAGCTGCTGTACCCCCTCCTGTTCATCCAGTCCCCCGGAAACCGAACCCTTCCATTGGCATTGCTGAGCTTCCAGGGCGAGTTCCAAACCAACTACCCGCTCTTGTTCGCCGGCGTCATCCTGGCATCGCTTCCCGTCGTGGTGGCCTATGTCTTCCTGCAGCGCTACTTCGTTGCGGGCATTACCGCCGGTGCCAGCAAGGGATAAGGCTCCACTCCGGTCGCGGGACAGCGCACCTCAATCAGCCAACGAAAGGCAACACAAAGTGAACCTGAAATCAGCGCAACACCTGATTAACGGAACCTGGCACTCTGCCGGAACATTCAAGAACGTGACGGACCCCGGAAACGGGGGCACTGTGGGCGAGGTGGCCTGGGGAAACACTGAGGACGCGGGCAAAGCCGGTGACGCCGCTGCCGAGGCTTTCGGCGACTGGTCCCGCACAACGGCCCGCACCCGCGCCGACCTTCTCCGCAACGCTGCTGCGCTCTTATCCGAACGCCGCGACGAACTGGCGCATACCTTGGCGTTGGAAGCCGGCAAGCGACTCCCCGAGGCGCAAGGCGAAGTGGACTTCTCAGTGGAATACTTCCGCTGGTTCGCCGAGGAAGTACGCCGCGCAACAGGCACTGTCAGCCCACCCGAGCTGCGGGGCCGTCGACACCTCAGCACCAGCAAGCCCATTGGAGTCGCGCTTAGCCTCACCCCATGGAATTTTCCGGTTTCAATCCAGGCCCGCAAACTCGCTGCCATGCTCGCCGCCGGCTGCACCGTGGTTGGCCGTGTTTCCGAGAAGGCACCGCTTGCCGCGACCGGCCTTTTCGAGATACTGCACGATGCCGGGTTCCCCGCCGGAGTGATCAATCTGGTGCACGGTCCTTCCCGCGAAATCACCGGCGCCCTGCTCAAGCACCCCGCAGTCCGCGCCGTCAGTTTTACTGGTTCCACCGGTGTGGGCCGTCAGATCATGGCTTCTGCGTCAGAACGTGTGGTGAGGCCGTTGCTGGAACTTGGCGGCAATGCACCGTTCATCGTCTTCGAGGACGCAGACCTGGACGCCGCCGTTGAGGGGGCAGTGCTCGGAAGGCTCCGCAACACAGGACAGTCCTGCGTCGCCGCTAACCGGTTCCTGGTCCAAGACAGCATCGCGGACGAATTCGGCCGGAAGCTTGCCGCGAAATTTGATGCCATGACCATAGGACATGGAGTTCCCGACGGTGACACACCTGTCCCGGACCTTGGTCCCGTCATTGACGCCGAGCGCGTCGCCGCTGTGCAGGCCCTGGTGGACGATGCCCTGGGCCGCGGAGCCCGCCGCCTGACCGAACGTACCCACGTTCCGGGAGAGGGTTCCTTCATGGCGCCCACGCTCCTGACCGATGTTCCCGATGACGCACCCTTGGTGAGCGAGGAAGTCTTCGGCCCCGCGGCAGGGGTACTCACTTTCTCCTCGGAAGAGGAAGCAATCAGGAAGGCGAATGCCACCGAAATGGGACTTGCCGCCTACATCTGGAGCAGCAGCCCCAAGCGTGGCTGGGACATCCCGGAGCAGTTGGAAGCAGGCATTGTGGGAGTCAACGACCCCCTCCCATCCGTGGCCTTCGCCCCCATGGGCGGCGCCAAGCAGTCGGGACTGGGCCGGGAAGGATCAAGCCTTGGCCTCGAAGAGTTCGAGGAGGTCCAGTACGTGGCCTGGAAGCCCTAAATGCTGACTACGGGACTTGTTCTGGGCGCAGTGGTCGTGGGTGCCGGGATGCAACGCATTACCGGCATGGGATTCGCGCTGGTGGCAGCCCCGTTCCTGGTACTTCTCCTCGGCCCCGTCGAAGGGGTGGTGCTGGTCAACGTCTGCGGAGCCGTGACGGCCGGCGCCATCATTTTCCGCGTCATGCGGGACATCGACTGGAAGAGGTACATGGCGCTGGCTGCCTCGGCGCTATTAGGGATTGTCCCCGCGGCATTCCTCATCCGGTACCTTCCGCCGTCGGTCCTGGAGATTTCAATCGGCGTGACCCTTGCCGCAGGCCTGACAGTCCTGCTGGTCATGAAGTCAGCCGTCCTACCCCAGCGTCGTCGTTATCTCTTCGCCGCCGGCGGCCTCAGCGGCTTCATGAATACTGCCGCGGGAGTAGGAGGACCAGCCGTGAGCATTTACTCCATGGCTACCCGGTGGCAGCACAAGTCGTTCGCCGCCACGATGCAGCCCTATTTCTTTACCATCGGGGCGCTGTCCCTTGTTTCCAAAGCGGTGACCGCACCAGCTTCGTTGCCGGTCCTGCCGATGACAATGTGGCTGGCCGTCGCCGCTGCCTGTTTGATCGGGCTCGTCCTGGGTGACCTCGCTTCCAAGCGGGTATCCACCAGGGCCGCCCAGATTCTCCTGATTATCCTGGCCTACCTGGGAGCAGCAGCAACCATCGTTCGCGGTGTGCTGGATGCCATTGGCTGACCCGCCCTCCCTCCAACCTAGAGAACCCACCACCATCGAAAGGACTGCCATGTCCCCCGTTTCAGCAAAGATCGATTCAGCAAAAGAACGTACCCTGCGGGTTTCTGCAACCAAGGGTGACCATGTTGATCTCACTATTGGTGCCTCCGATCCAGTGGCCGTTCGGCTTGAAATTGACAACAACTGCGGCTGTGCCGACGGCCATGCCCGAGGCGTCGGCTCGTACACAGATACTGACTTCGGCCGACGCTGAGGTCCTGTAAGGATGGCCCGCCAACCTACCTGATAGTGTTGTTTTTCCAACACAAGCCGTTTGCTTCCTATCACTGAGGCTCGCCCGCAAGGAGAACAATGGATCTTTCCTCATCTTTCAAGGCCTACGACGTCCGTGGCTTGGTGGGGGTTTCCCTCACCGATGAAGTCTCAGAAGCCATTGGGGCCGCATTCGTGGATGTTCTGGGCCTTGCGGGCAAGACCGTGTTCTGCGGCGGAGATATGCGACCGTCCTCCAAGGGGTTCGTCTCTGCGTTCTCACAGGGCGCCGCAACCCGGGGCGCCGATGTGTACGATCTCGGACTCATTGCCACCGACGAGCTCTATTTTGCGTGCGGCGCCATGAACGCGGCTGGTGCCATCTTCACAGCAAGCCATAACCCTGCCCAGTACAACGGAATCAAGATGGCCAAGGCCGGAGCCGTTCCCATCTCTTCCGACTCGGGACTTTTCGATATCAGGGACCTTGCCCAGCGATATCTGGACCACGGGTTTCCCAAGGCTGAATCAGCGGGGACCGTTGCACCGCTCGATGTCCTTGGTGACTACGCGCTCAAGCTGCGTTCGCTCGTGGACTTGACGGACGTTCGGCCGCTAAAGGTTGTAGTTGATGCCGGGAACGGCATGGCCGGCCTGACAGTTCCCGCGGTGTTGGGCAGCGAAATTCTGGAGGCCTTGCCCCTGACCATCGTCCCGTTGTATTTCGAGCTGGACGGTACTTTTCCAAACCACCCTGCCAACCCCTTGGAACCGGAGAACCTTCGGGACCTGCAAGCAGCCGTGCTTGCCCACGGCGCTGACCTGGGGTTGGCATTCGACGGCGACGCAGACCGCTGCTTTGTTGTGGACGAGACCGGGCAACCAGTAACACCGTCGGCCATAACCTCCATGATCGCTGTGCGGGAGATTGCAAGGGTTCAAGCAACGGGCCAAAGCAACCCGGTAGTAATCCACAATCTGATAACGTCCCGGTCGGTGCCCGAGTTCGTTCAGGCTGCCGGTGGCCGGCCAGTCCGAACCCGGGTAGGCCACTCGTTCATCAAGGCCCGAATGGCTGAAGAGGACGCTGTTTTCGGTGGAGAACATTCGGCCCACTACTACTTCCGCGACTTCTACAACGCAGACACCGGCATGCTGGCAGCCATGCACGTACTTGCTGCCCTGGGCGGGCAATCAGCGCCCCTCTCCACGCTGGCACGGCAGTACGAGCCGTACTCGGCCAGCGGCGAGATCAACTCAACCGTTCCGGATGTATCCCAAGCCATTGCGGACGTGTGCCAAACCTATGATCAATCGCAGGGCATCCGCATTGATGACCTGGACGGGCTGAGCGTGATCGACGAGTCAGGCGAATGGTGGTTCAACCTCAGGGCCTCAAACACGGAGGAACTACTCCGGCTCAATGTCGAAGCCAGGAATGCGCAACTCATGGAACGCATGCGGGATGCCGTTCTGGACATGATCCGGAACTAGTCCAAAAACGGAAGCGTTCGACGGCGGGTGCGTACCCGCCGTCGAACGCTTCTGTTCTCTTCTGGTCCTGCCAGCCGGAGCGACTTCTCGGCCCTATCTTGCGTTCTGCCGTATCAGTGGCCTCCTCACCCCCTACTCCGCATCCTCCCCGAACGCCGTGGACTCCCGGATGATCAGCTGGGGGGCGAGGCTTACGCGGCGGAGGGCAGGCGAAACTGCAGCCCCGGGCTTTCCTGCCAAGCGTTCCATACACATGGTCACCGCGGCGTGGCCGACGTCCCGTTTGGGAGGTGCGATGGACGTCAGCGGCACCGGAGCGAGGTCGGCCACTTCGTCGTCATACGCCACGATGGCGAGGTCTTCGGGCACACTGACTCCGGATTCTTCAGCAAGGTTGATCAGCGTGATGGCTTCCTCATCGGGAAGGACCAGCGCAGCGTGGGTTCCGGTGCGGCGGCAATCTTTCAGGAACTTCTTGAACTCTTCTTGGTTGTTGCCCGCGCCCACCACTGAACGGTCATACTCCATGACGGGGGCATCCGTTTCCAGACCCAGCTTGGCCACCATCCGCTCATGGCTTTCACGGAGCCAGGGGGCCGTAGCGCTGGTGGCAACAGCCAGCCCGATCCTGCGGTGTCCCAGAGACGCGAGGTGCTCCATGGCCAGTTCAGCGCCATAGCCGTGATCCGACATCACTGACTCGAATACCCGGCTGGAGCGCTCCACCAGCACCACGGGGATCCGCACGCCGGACAGCAGGTCAAACGTCGGCGAACCGGGCTCGAGGGGGCCCGCGGTCGCCAGGAGGATCCCGTCCACGGAGTTGGCCACCATGCGCTGGAGCTGGCGAAGCTCGTCCTCCGCGGAGTAGTTGCTGACGCCTAGGATGAGGCGTGCGTTCAGGGCCCTGGCCGCAGCTTCTGCGCCACGGATGACCTCAGGGAAGTAGTAGCCGGTGGTTGGGACTATGAGGCCGAGGGTAGCCAGCGGCTGGCGTGCGCGCCTGTGGACTGTGTCCCCCGGCCGCTCCACCACCATGCGGACCGCACCACCGTGGACCCGGCGCAGGAGGCCCTGAGCCGCGAGCTGGGTAAGGTCCCGGCGGATGGTCATGGTGGACTGGCCGCTTTTTTCGGCGAAGTCGTTCACGGTCAGGGTCCCGCGAAGCTCCAGTTCACGGAGTATCTTCTCGTGGCGTTCCCCGCTGAGCATGCCAGTCCTCTTCCGGAATCCAAATGTTCAAACAAGCATAAACGAACGTTGTGGGGCCCGCTCTGCGCGTAAAACACTCGCCAGAGCGCGCAGAGCGGGCCCCACAACGCCATCCACTACCGCCGCGGGTGGTCGTCGATCCGTACGACGTTCCGGCCACGCATCGTGTAGAGGTACCCGTCTTCGTCGTTGGTGATGTGGGAGCCGCTGTACCAGCCGCCGTCGATGCCTGCCACCACTGTGGCCACCTCGAAGGTCTTGGGATCAAAGCGGAACAAGTCCGTGTCCGAGACACCGTAAACAGCGCCTCGGTTGGTTACCAGCGCGGCGAACCCGGTGCAGACCGGACTGATGTCCGCTTGGTGGATCAGCTTGCGCTTTGGCAGGTCAATGACGAAAACACGTCCCGTGCGAACGATCCCGTAAAGGTACCTGCCTTGCACCGCCAGTGCAGACACGCCGGCACCCAATCCGGGATCGAGCCGCCATAGTTCCTTGCCCGTTACGGGATTCAACGCCACAACGGTACCTGGACCTTCAGTACCGGGCCGTCCCCCGCCAAGGTAGGCGACGCCGTCGCGCGCTGTTACTGCGCGCACCAACTGCACTGAGTCCACGGGGTTGAGGAAGAATCCCGACTTCCCGGTGGCGGGATTGTAGGTCCACAACGAGCCACCACCCTCGGTGTCAGCCTGAGCGCACACCAGGACCAGCTTGTTCACCTCGTCCCAATGGACATCCAGGGGCCGGTTCTGTTCGGCGGAGAACTTTGCCACCTGGCTGATCGGTTGACCGCTGCGGGGGTCATAGCTCCAGATGCCCTGGGAGCTGTACTGGCCTGTGTAAAGCACCCGGTCCACCACCACGGCGTCCTTGGCTTCACCAGGGACCGTCATGTTGGTGACCTGTCCGGTCTTCAACGATCGGCGTGAGATGACCCCGTTGCCGCCCACGTAGACCAGGCCGCCTCCGGCTGCCACTCCCATGGCTTCCTGCGCATCCGACGGCGCCCCGGCCTCGCCAAGGTCGGTGGTCTTGTACGACCCGCTAGCGGGGTCGATCTCGGCTACGAATCCGAACGCGGAGGTCACCAGAACCTTGCTGTTCAGGGCGTCAACGCCCCAAATCTCGCCCAGGAACGGCCCCTGGTAGGAGACGGCGGATACCGAATTGGCGGACAGTGAATAGACCAGGAGCCCGGCTTCGTTGGCGAAATAGACCTTGTCACCGATTGCTGCGAAGTTCTTGGCGGTCTTTCCCTCGGATGCAGCCAAGGCATAGGAGGACGGATTGGTGACGCTCACGGCCGCGATCTTGGACGTGGACGTCGAAGCTGCCGAGCTGACCATGACCTTGTCTCCGACGATCGCGAGGTCGCGGATGCTGGGGTCTGCGACCATCTCCGCCGGGGTGACGTTGGCGAACGTTTTGGCGGCATGGTTGTACGCGTAGAGGCAAGCGCGGCTGGCGCTGCCTCCTCCGTTCAAGGTGCTGCCGGCGCCGAAGAAGATAGTGGAATCGGTGGCCGCGACAGCGCGGGCCAAGGTGGCGCCCGCATCCGGAACGCCCAGGTTGGTGACTGCTCCTGTGGCGGGATCGTATTCCCACAGGGCCGGGGCCGTGCCGCTTCCGCCACCCACCGCGTAGAGGCGTCCGTTGGGGGCCACGCTGAGATCACGTACGTCGCGGTCACCGATGCGTCCGATCGGGGTGGCTCTCACACCCGGGGTGGAAAGGTCCCAGCGGAACAGGTTCGGCTTGGGACCTGCAGCGTTCTGCAACACGCCTGCATACAGGTACCGTCCGGAGGCGTCGGCAGCGAGAGTTTGGATGGCATAGCCGTTTTCCAGTTCGGTCACGCCGGAGACTTTGCCGCTGGGTACATGGAAGGCCACGATCCGCACCGGATCGAGGTTTCGCGAACCTATGTACAGCGTCTCGCCCACCAGCAGCCCGCTCATGAGGGAGAACTGTACGACGCCGGGACCCAGGTCCAGGACTTCGGTCGCCTTTGGCTTGGATCCCAGGAGGGCGGACGCCGACGCCGGCTGGCCGGCTGCCAGCCCGATGGCCGCGGCGAGCGACGCTGCTCCCCCAACTTGAAGGACTGACCGTCTGCTGATGTTCGATTTCTCCATGGGAATCCCTGTTCTTGGGTAGTGGCTTTTGAGTAGCCGCCGTTCGGGTGTCCAGAATTCATAGCAGCGAGGAGTAAGCACAGTCCAGCATTTCTGTTCGTTCAAACAAGAATGCCTTTGGCTGTTGCTGGCAATTTCCCTGCCTTTCGGCAAAACCGCGGGCATCAAATGTTTGAATTTGTTTGAAACGTTGAAGATGTTCGAACTTGCGGATTACATGGACCTATCGCCGTGTGGCCTCCACCACATGCCCCCTTCGCATCGCAAGTCTTCAAAGGAGAACACCATGAAGCGTCGTCACCTGTTCGCAGGGATGGCCGGCCTGGCCGCCAGTACCCTGCTGCTCACGGCCTGCGGCACCGGCCCCAGCACATCAGCCGCTCCCACACCTGCAGACGATCCCTCCGGGTCCATCACTTTCTGGTCGTCCCTGGCCGGTATGGACAAGGTGGCTGAAGCGTTCAACGCCAGCCAGGACAAGATCAAAGTCAGTTTCGAAACGATACCCAACGGCGCCAACGGCGGGTACGCCAAGCTCTCCACCGCCATCACAGCGGGCAACGGCCCGGACGTGGCCACCATCGAATATCCGCAATTGCCCCAGTTCGTCAGCAACAGCCAGGTCATTGCCCTCGACGGCCTGATCAACATGGCCGAAACCGTGGACAAGCTCACGGACGAGACCAAGGCACTGGTCCAGTTCGGTGAGAAGACCTACGCGCTTCCGTACGACGCAGCCCCCATGCTCATGTGGTACCGCAAAGACATGCTGGACAAGGCCGGCGTCGAGGTCCCTAAGACCTGGGACGAATTCGAAGAGGCAGGCAAGAAGCTCAAGGCCGTAGCGCCCGACTCCTATCTGGCCACTTTCAACCCCAACGAGGTAGCGGCGAGCGCCGGGCTGGCCTGGCAGGCCGGCGCCAAGTGGTTCGGCACCGAAGGCGACAGCTGGAAGGTGGGCATCAACGACGAGGCCACGCAGAAGGTGGCGGGCTACTGGCAGAAGCTGATTGACGAGAAGATCGTGAAGGTCAGCCAGGCCTACAGCGACGAGTGGAGCTTGGATCTGGCCAACAGCACGGTGGTTGGTGTGCTGGGCGGTAACTGGAGCGCCACAGGCATTCAGAAGCGCACCGAAGCCAGCGGCCAGAAAGGCCAGTGGATCGCAGCCGAACTCCCCACCTGGGGCAGTGAATCCGGAGCCTTCTATGGCGGATCCAGCTTCAACGTCACAAAGAGCAGCAAAAATCCGGCAGCCGCCGCAAAATTCGTGGAGTTCCTCACCACCAACCAGGACGCCATCAAGGCGCGCGGCAACACAGGTTCAGCGTTCCTCGCCTTCCCGGGCCTGACGCCGGTTGCGCAGAAGGCCTACGACTCCAGCTACTTCGGCAACGACATCTACGAGGTCTTCAACAAGGCGTACGGAAACATCACCCCGGGCTGGCAGTGGGGTCCCAACTGGGACATCACCAACACCGCGCTTAAAGACGCCTACGGAAAACTCACCACCGGCGGCACCATCGACGACGCCATCGACACCGCCCAGGACGCCACCGTGGCGAGCCTGAAACAAGCCGGCCTGTCCGTCAAAGAGTAGTCCGGCGGCGTTCGGCAGCTCTCTACAAAGAAGCCACACCGGCAGGGGGCCTCCGCGGAGGCCCCCTCCAAGCTAGGAGAATCCCATGGCCACCCAGGCCCTTACCACCACAGTGCGCCGCCAAGGCCGCGCGCTGGCAGGAACCGGCGGGCGGACTGCCGTATTGTTCCTGGTCCCCTTCTTTGCGGTCTTTGTGATCGCCATGATCGCACCGGTGATTTATTCCCTCGTGCTGAGTTTCCACTCGCAGCAGAAGTCCGGGCTGGGGTTCGGGGAAGCCAAGACCGTCTTTGTAGGACTCGAGAACTATGTGCAGGTCTTCCAGTCCGAGACTTTCATGGAGGGCATCGCCAGGCTGGGCTTGTACTGCCTGATCTACATTCCCTGCATGGTAGGCGGAGCCGTTGTTTTTGCCCTCCTTCTCGATGCAACGGTGGCCAAGGCGCGGAAGCTTTTCCAACTCCTGGTATTCCTGCCGCACGCGGTTCCCGGCGTCATCGCTGCCCTGATCTGGGCTTACCTTTACACCCCGGGCATCAGCCCGCTGGTCCAGGCACTCCAGGGCGGCGGGATCCAGATCAACTTCCTGGACTCCCACATGGTGCTTCCGTCCATTGTGAACATCGGTGTCTGGGAGTGGACCGGCTACAACGTGATCATCCTGTTCACCGCTTTGCAGGCCGTTCCACGGGAGATCCTGGAAGCCGCCAGGGTGGACGGTGCCGGCGAAATCCGAGCCGCGGTAAGCATCAAGTTCCCACTGATCCTTCCGGCCTTGAGCGTCATCATGCTGTTCACCATCATCGGCACCTTGCAGCTGTTCACGGAGCCGAACATCATCTCCAAGGCGACAGCGTCTGTGACAAGCACGTGGGTCCCCAACCTGTGGGCCTATGACGCAGCCTTCATCCGCCACAACCTCAACCAGGCAGCAGCTGCCTCCATCATCATTGCCGGGTTGGCCGCAATCCTGTCCCTGGCCGTCACCCGCCTCAGCTCCAGGATGAACAAATCATGAGCACCCCAACACTCTCCCGCCCCCGCAGCACCTCTCCTTCACAGCAGGGCCACCGCCGTGGAGGCCCCGCATTCACCAGGGGTATGTCCAACCGCGGCGGCGGCTTTGCCAGCAAGCTCACGGTCAACGGACTCTTGATCATTGGCTCCGCCTACATGGTGGTCCCTGTGCTGTGGCTGGTTTTCGCCTCCACCAAGAACGCTGCAGACCTCTACGGCACCAGCGCCTACGCCCTGGGAAACTTCTCCTTGTTCGAGAACATCGCCAACGTAGCCCAGCAGGACGGCGGCCTGTTCTTCCGGTGGCTGGGCAACTCTGTGATGTATGCCGGCGTTGGAGCGGTCCTCGGCAGCCTGATTTCGGTCATGGCCGGTTATGCGTTCGACAAGTTCCAATTCCGCTGGAAGGACTCGCTGTTCGGTTTTGTCCTGGTGGGTGTCCTGATCCCCAACACCGCCACTGTGCTGCCCATGTATCTGTTGGCCTCCCTGGTGGGCATGACAAATACCGTCTGGGCCGTCCTCATTCCGGTCCTGTGCAACCCGTTCGGTGTGTACCTGGCGCGGGTTTACTCCGCCAGCTACGTCCCCGCCGAAACACTGGAGGCGGCGCGTATGGACGGCGCCGGTCCCATCCGGTCCTTCTTCTCCCTGGGACTGCCCATGATGATGCCCGGCTACATCACCATCGCCCTGTTCCAGTTCGTGGGCGTATGGAACAACTTCATGCTCCCCCTGGTGATGCTCCAGGACCAGCAACTCCTCCCCGTCAGCGTCGGTATCTCGATCTGGCAGGGCTATTCGGTGCCGCAGCCCGAGTTCACGCCCATGGTCATTACGGGCTCGCTTCTTTCGATCATTCCGCTGCTCGTTGCCTTCATCTTGCTGCAACGCTTCTGGAAGTCCGGACTCACTGCAGGGAGCGTCAAGTGACCAGCACCGAACTGAACGTCGCGCTCGCCATGGGTCCCGGCGTCGTGAACCGGGTGTTCCCGGCCCGGCGGCTGGATTCCCTGGGTCCCGGGCTGAAGCTCCTCAGCCCGGCGCCCATGGGTGATTTCACCTCGCAGCGTTCCCTGGAAATTCTGGGTGCCACGGACATACTCATCACAGGGTGGGGCTGCCCGAAACTTGATGCCGCGGCCTTGGGCGCTGCCCCACGCCTGAGCCACATTCTCCACGCCGGAGGCACAGTCAAACACCATGTGGGTGATGAGTGCTGGGAGCGGGGTATCCACGTCAGCACGGCAGCGGACGCCAACTCCATCCCCGTGGCCGAATACACGGTGGCCATGATCCTGCTGGCCAACAAGCGCGTCCTGCAGATTGCCAGGAAACTGCACTCGGAGAGAGCAGAGATCGAGCCCGACCACGTGTTTCCGGACATGGGCAACTTCGGCAAGCGCGTGGGCATCATCGGGGCCTCGAGGATCGGCAGGCACGTGATCCGCCTCCTGAAGGCCTACGACCTTCAGGTCGCGGTGGCCGACCCTTTCCTCGACGACGCCGAGGCGGCCGCCCTCGGCGTCGAACGCCTCAGCCTGGAAGAGCTGGTGGCCGGTTGCGATGTCGTCAGCCTCCACGCGCCGTCGCTCCCGTCCACCCGCAACCTGGTTCACGAAGGGCTGGTCGCCGGCCTCAAGCCCGGGGCCACGTTCATCAACACGGCCCGCGGGGAACTGGTGGACCAGGACGCGCTGCTTCGGCGCGTTGAGCAGGGAGACCTGTACGCCATCCTGGACGTCACCACACCTTGGGTGCTCCCGGCTGACTCCAGCTTCTACACGCATCCCAACGTGCTGCTGACACCGCATCTGGCGGGTTCACTGGGGACGGAGTTGGAGCGGATGGCGGTGAGCACCATCGAAGAGGCCCGCCGGGTGGCCCGCGGCGAACCGCTCCTCCACAGGCTGCACGCGCGGGACCTCGCCTTCACCGCCTGACGACTGGCATACTCAATCCCATCCACGGACTGTCTCAAATCCTTGGACCGACTCAACAACGGGGGCATGAGTGCCGGAAAACGAGAAGGCTGAACCAGGGGCGGCCGTCCGGCTCGTCGGATCTGCCGTTCAGGGACTAAGCACTGCGGAGGTTGCCGAGAGGGTCGCCGCCGGGCAAACCAACGCCTTCGTGCAGGACACCAGCCGCAGCGTGTGGAGTATCGTCCGCGCCAACGTGCTCACCTTGTTCAACGGCATTATCCTGGCCTGCTTCATTGTCCTTTTCGCGATCGGCCGCTGGCAGGATGCCCTGTTCGGTTTCAGTGCCATCGCCAACGCGGTGATCGGAAGCGTCCAGGAGTACCGGGCAAAACGCGCTTTGGACCGGCTGGCCCTGTTGAACGCCCCGCACGCCAGGGTGATGCGGGACGGATCTGAAGCAGAAATAGCCTTGGACGACGTGGTCCTGGACGACACCCTCGTCCTCCGGGCCGGCGACCAAGTGCCCGCGGACGGGGTAGTCGCAGCTTCCCGCGGGCTTCAGGTGGACGAATCCATGCTGACCGGCGAATCCGATGCCGTGGAAAAGACGGAGGATGACCGCGTGTTGTCCGGATCCGTCGTCGTTGCCGGAGAAGGGACCGCCGTCGTGGACCGGGTGGGCGCCGATTCCTTCGCCAACTCTCTCGCTGCCGAGGCCAAGAGGTTCTCCCTGGTGGCTTCGGAGCTGCGGTCCTCCATTGACCGGGTCCTCAAATGGGTCACCTGGTTTGTCGGGCCGGTGGCGTTGTTGGTTCTGAACGCGCAAATGCTTGCCCAGGGCGGGTGGGCCGCAGCCTCGGCGAGTGGAGCGTGGCGGGACGCGGCGACGGCGACCATTGCCGCCGTCGTCGCCATGGTCCCTCTGGGTCTGGTGCTGATGACCAGCATCACCTTCGCGGTAGGGGCTGTGAAGCTGGCAAGGCAGCAGGTGCTGGTGCAGGAGCTGCCCGCCGTCGAGGGGCTGGCTCGCGTCGACATCATCTGCCTCGACAAAACCGGCACGCTCACGCAAGGTGACATCGTTTTCGATGCCGCGAGGCCGCTGGCCGCGGTGCCCGGCTGGGAGAGCGTCCTGGCCTGGTACGGCGTCCAGAAAGACGCCAACGCCACGGCCCGCAGTCTCGCCGGCCACTTCACCCAACTGCCCGCCGATCAGCCAAGCGACCGTGTGCCGTTCTCCTCTGCGCGGAAGTGGAGTGCGGTTATTTTCGACGACGGCATGTGGATCCTGGGCGGCCCCGAGATGGTCTTCCCGGAGCGCGGTTCCGACGACGCCGGGCAACAACAGCTGGCCTCCCAGGCTGCTGAGCTGGCCGCGACGGGGCGCCGCACACTGGTCCTGGCGCACGGGACGCCCACGCATGATGAAACCGTGCCGGCCGACGCCGTTCCCGTGGCCCTGCTGACTTTCAAGGAAAATATCCGACCCGATGCTGCCGAGACCCTCACTTACTTCGCGGCGCAGGACGTGGACGTGAGGATCATTTCCGGTGACAACCCAAGGACGGTGGCGGCCATCGCACGGGAAGTCGGATTGGATGCGCCCCACGGTTTTGATGCCCGTGAGCTGCCGGACGATGACCAGGAGTTCCTGGAAGTCATCAACAACAATGTGGTGTTCGGGCGCGTTTCCCCTGACCAGAAGAAACGGATCGTCCTGGCGTTGAAAGCCGCGGGACGCACAGTGGCGATGACCGGCGACGGGGTCAATGATGCCCTGGCCATCAAAGAAGCCGACATCGGCGTGGCCATGAACTCCGGTGCGGCCGCCACCAAAGCAGTGGCGCGGCTGGTCCTGCTGGACGGTAAGTTCTCGCACCTGCCCAGCGTGGTGGCTGAAGGCCGTCAGGTGATTGCCAACATCGAGCGGGTCTCCATGCTCTTCCTCACCAAGACCGCTTATGCCACCTTCCTGGCGATCGCGTTCGGCATCCTCCTGTTGCCGTTCCCGTTCCTGCCACGCCAACTCTCGGTCACTGACGGGCTGACTATCGGCATTCCTGCGTTCTTCCTGGCATTGCTGCCCAACGCCCAGCGCTACATCCCGGGGTTCCTGCGGCGATCGCTCACTTTCGCCGTGCCGGCGGGGGTATCCGTGACGCTGGGGCTCGCAGCGTACGCCAAGCTCGCGGCCAACCTGTCCATACCGGAAGCTGAAATCAGGACGGGATCGACCCTCATCCTGGCGATCATCGGAATCTGGATCCTGGTGGTGCTTTCGAGGCCCGTCACCCGTTTCAAAGGGCTTGTCATCGGGGCCATGATGGTCGGGCTCGTCCTGGTGTACTCCGTCCGGTTCGCCCGCGATTTCCTGCAGTTCACTGACCCCACGCTCCCCACGGCACTGCTGGTTCTTGCAACGTCGGTTGCCTGCATCGGGCTGATTGAAATCGTGAGGTTCGTGCACCGCCGCGTTGCCTATCGGGACGCTGAAGAGTCCCGTCAGCGGCTCTCGAAGTAGCGGCGTCCCCGACCTACCCACAGCGGCACAACCACCAGCACAGTTGCGATGGACTGCGAAATGACGGCGGACCAGTCCCCGTCAGCGGCCACAGTCAGGTCGACCACAGCGAAGGCCAAGCCAAGGAACATCACCGCCGTTGCCCCGCTTCGGGCCGCCGAGCTTCCGCGGGCCACGCCTGAGGCGAGCCCGATCACCAGCAAACCGAACAGGACCATTCCTGCCCCGAGCAAGGTCACAGGCAGGGCAACACCGCCGGACTGGGCTTCCGGCGTATACCGCAGGAAGATCGTCAGCACTCCCAGGACAATCTGCGCGATGCCGCCGATGTACATCAGCACCACAGAGAAAGTCACCACACCGGGCCGTCTAGGGCGCTCCCCCGTCATCATGAACTGAGCATAGACGAGCCAGCACCGGGGCAGGAACAACAATTAACCACGCATTCACGCTGTCCTTGAACCCAGTCCACCCGGTCTTCCTAGGGTCGGTGGCATGGAAAGCATCTCTCGCAGGTCCCTCATCTCAGCCGGCCTTGGAGCCGGGCTCGTCGCCGGTGTGTCGGCAGCGTTGCCGCAGGCCGCCGTCGCGGTTTCGACGGCGGACGACGCCGGTCTCCGCACCGACCCTTTCACGCTGGGTATCGCCTCCGGCGAGCCGTGGCCGGACGGTTTCGTCCTGTGGACGCGGCTGGCCGTGAACCCCGTGGCAGAGGACGGCCTGGGCGGCATGCCCTCCCGCAACGTCGCCGTCGCCTGGGAGGTTGCCGAAGATCCTGCCATGCGCCGGACAGTAGCCCGCGGCGTCGAACATGCTCGGATTGAAACCGCGCACTCGGTGCACGTCGAGGTGAAGGGCCTCAAGCCCGGCCGTGAGTACTTCTACCGCTTCCGCTCCGGCCGGCACCTCAGCCAAGTGGGCCGCACCCTGACCAGTCCCGCCCCCGGTGAGACTCCCGCCGCACTGGCCATGGCGTTCGCCAGCTGTGCCCAGTACGAACACGGGTACTTCACCGCCTACAAGCGGCTGGCTGAAGACCACCCGGACCTGGTGCTGCACCTCGGCGACTACGTCTACGAATACAAGAAGGACAGTTACGTGATCGGTCGCGGCAATCCCCGTGATCATGAGGGGCCGGAGACGGTCAGCCTCGCCGGCTACCGCCAGCGCCACGCCCAGTACAAGGCCGACGCCGATCTGCAGGCCGCGCACGCGATCGCGCCGTGGCTGGTGGTTTGGGATGACCACGAGGTAGACAACAACTGGGCCGATGACATTCCCGAGAACACGGACGCGGGCCAGCTCAACGACACCACCGAGCACTTCCGGCAGCGCCGCGCCGCAGCATTCCAGGCCTACTACGAGAACATGCCGCTGCGTGCATCCTCCGTTCCGGCCGGTTTCGACATGAAGATCTACCGCACCATCCAGTGGGGCCGGCTGGCCAACTTCCACATGATGGATACCCGGCAATACCGTGATGACCAGCTGGCAGGCGACGGTTGGCAGAAGAACGTGGCCGGACGGCTGGCGGAGAACCGCACCATCACCGGAGCGGAGCAGGAAAAGTGGCTCCTGGACGGCTTCCGGAACTCCACCCAGCGCTGGGACATCCTGGGCCAGCAGGTGTTCTTCGCCGAACGGGACCGCGACAAGTCTCCCGCGATCGACGACGTCTCCATGGACGGCTGGGACGGGTACGCCGCCTCCCGCCGCCGCATCACCCAGGGCTGGGTGGACGCGAAGGTGCGCAACGCCGTCGTGCTGACCGGCGACGTCCACCGCCACTGGGCGACAGACCTCAGGGTGGACTACAAGGATCCGGCCGCAGCGGTGGTGGGCTCCGAACTGGTGTGCTCGTCCATCACGTCCACAGGCAACGGCACGGGCTCCACCACCGACCCCACCATGGCTTGGAACCCGCACCTGAAGTTCTACAACGACAACCGCGGGTACGTGAACACGCGGATCACGAAGGACTCGATGACCGCCGACTTCCGGGTGCTCGACTACGTGACCACGCCGGGCGCCCCGGTCCGCACCATGAAGTCCTTCACCATCAACGACGGCGTGCCCGGCCTGGCCTGAATCTCCGCGTTACCCCTTATTCCCAGTGACTACGGGGATTTGCGGGAGTAGCCTAGTTCCAGTTGCAATTCTGGATTTCTGTCCGGCTGGGATTCTGCCGTGGGCCTTGTTCGTTCGTCGTTGTCTGAGCTTCTAGGGGTGCTCTCGGAAGCCGTCGCTCCTCACCATGTCAGGTTCGACGACGGGTCCCCGGTTGCCGTTGTCCCGCCGCCGGAGGCTCCGGTCACCGTCCGGGCCGTAACACTCACCCGGGTGGGCAGGTCCCATCATGAGAGCCCCGCCCTGGACCTTGAACTGAGGGTGGCTGTTGAATGCCACGGGCCGGAACAGCTGGACATCATGGAAGAGCTGCTTTTGGCAGTGGAAATCCACAGCGAATTCTCCGTGGTGTCCCGCGACGAACTCCGGGCGGAAGAGTATTCCGATGCCATCGAAGAGGGGCTGGGGTTCCTGGTGCGTGTTCCGGTGTCCCTTCGCTTCGAGGAGCCTTCCGACCCGCCCAAGCAACCTGTCACGGGCAACGGGGAGGCGGTCCGCAGAATCCGGGGACGACTGGTGGACGCCCATAACAAGGGCATCCCCGACGCCTATATCCATGCCCATTCATCTGCCACGGCAGTGGTCAGTGACGCAACCGGGCATTTCGAAGTCCTGACCTCCGCCGATGAACTTCAGCACTTTGCCGTAGCGGTGGACGGGACCGAAAGGGAAGTTTCGGCAAGCACCAAGCGTCTTCCCGTCACCATCCGCTGGTCCTGATACCGGACCTGTTTGCCCACCATGGCCTGCGCCATGAAAAGATCAACCATGCGTCCGATGCAGCACTCCAGCAAACTCCAGAACGTCCGCTACGAACTCCGCGGTCCCATCCTTCAGGCAGCCAAGGCCATGGAGGCCGAAGGGCACCGTATCCTCAAGATGAATCTTGGGGACACCGCGCCGTTCGGACTGGAAGCTCCCGAGTCCGTGGTGGTGGACATGATCCACCATCTGCGCGGTGCGCAAGGCTACAGCGACTCCAAGGGCATCTTCTCTGCCCGCACAGCGATCTCGCAGTATTACCAAACGCGAGGGCTCATGAACATCGGCGTCGAGGATGTCTTCATCGGCAACGGCGTCAGCGAGCTGATCTCCATGACACTCCAGGCATTCATGGAAAACGGGGACGAGATCCTCATCCCGGCACCGGACTACCCGTTGTGGACCGCTGCCGTGACGCTTACAGGCGGCAACCCGGTCCACTATCTATGTGACGAGGACGAAAACTGGTGGCCGGACATGGCCGACGTCGAAGCGAAGATCACCCCCCGCACCAAAGGCATCGTGATCATCAACCCGAACAACCCCACCGGGGCCGTCTACCCGCGGCACATCCTGGAACAGTTCGCGGCACTGGCCAGGAAACACGATCTTGTCCTGTTCTCCGACGAGATCTACGAGAAAATCCGCTACGTGGACGCCCCTCACATCCACACAGCTGCCGTCGCCGAGGACATCTGCGTGCTGACCTTCAGTGGGCTGTCAAAGGCGTACCGCATGCCGGGTTACCGGGCCGGCTGGGTTGCCGTGACCGGGCCATTGACGGCGACCGCCGCGTACCGGGAGTCCCTGGAATTGCTGGCATCGCTCCGCCTGTGCGCCAACGTCCCGGCGCAGCACGCCATCCAAACCTGCCTTGGCGGTTACCAGAGCATCGAAGCCCTCATTCGTCCCGGCGGCCGGCTCCGCGAGCAACGGGACCTGGCGTGGAAGCTGTTGACGGCCATCCCCGGTGTCTCATGTGTCCCCGCAGCTGGTGCGATGTACCTGTTCCCGCGACTGGACCCGGAGATCTACCCCATTGCCTCGGACGAGAAGTTCGTCCTCCAACTCCTGCAGGAACAGAAGATCCTGGTCTCGCACGGCACCGCCTTCAACTGGCCCACGCCGGACCACTTCCGGTTCGTGATCCTGCCGGCGGTGGAGGACATCGAGGAAGCCGTCCGCCGGATCTCGCATTTCCTGGCGGCGTACCGGAACCGCCCGGCAGG
The DNA here is from genome assembly GCF_040560085.1 of Paenarthrobacter sp. CC6. Classification (NCBI taxonomy): domain Bacteria; kingdom Bacillati; phylum Actinomycetota; class Actinomycetes; order Micrococcales; family Micrococcaceae; genus Paenarthrobacter; species Paenarthrobacter sp. CC6. Next base: position 253,109 of record NZ_JARDAN010000007.1, read on the forward strand.
GGAATCAAACTAGGGGCGTACTTACAGCGCCGGGTCCACCATGGTCATGCCTGCCGGGTTGGCCTTGTCGAAGCCGGGCAACAGTGCCGCAGCATCTTCCAGCCCGATAGTGCGTTCGATCAGCAACTGCGGCTGGAGCGCACCCTGTTCAATGAGCGCCATCATTCCGGGGTAGTCCACCGCGGCCATGCCGTGGCTGCCCAAGAGATCCAGTTCCCAGCCGATCACGCGGGCCATGGGCACCTGCGGGTTGCCGTCGATGGAAGGCAACAGTCCGATCTGGACGTGCCGTCCCCGCCTGCGAAGGCTGAGGATTGAGTCGGCGCAGGTTTGTTCACTTCCGACGGCGTCTACCGCCACGTGGCTGCCTCCGCCGGAGAGGACGTTGACCGCAGCGGGGATGTCCGCGCCGTCGGCAAGGACGGTGTGGTCGGCGCCCAAGCGTGCGGCCACGGACAGGGCCTCAGGGTTCCGATCCACGGCAATGACCTTGGCTCCCATGGCCTTGGCGATCATCACGGCACTCAGTCCGACGCCTCCCGCCCCTACCACGGTCACCCATTCGCCGGCCTTCACGTTGGCACGGGCTGCCAGAGCACGGTATGCCGTGGCGAAGCGGCAGCCGAGGCTTGCCGCCGTCGTAAATTCGATGCTCTCCGGGATGGCAACCAGGTTGCTGTCGGCGGCGTGCAGGGCCACGTATTCAGCGAATGATCCCCAGTGGGTGAAGCCGGGCTGCTGCTGCTCGGGGCAGACCTGCGCGTCGCCGGCCAGGCACCATTCACAGGCGCCGCAACCGCAAACGAAGGGGACGGTGACGCGATCGCCGACCTTCCAGCGCTGGACGGCTTCCCCGACAGAGTCGATCACGCCGGCGAGCTCGTGGCCCGGAACGTGGGGCATCTCAATGTCATCGTGGCCGGCCCAGGCGTGCCAGTCGCTGCGGCACATTCCTGTGGCCAGGACTTTCACCACCACACCCCCAATCGGGGCTACTGGCTTGGCGACCTCCCTGACATCGGCTGGGTCCGGACTTCGTCGAAAACTACTGCGCGCACGGATTGACTCTAACAACTGTCACACTTCCGGCGCCCCTTCCGACACTCCTCATGTAAGGCACCAACTCTGAAGGGAAGTCAGCATGACCCGCATCAACATCGGCCGCAGCAACAAACTCGGCTACGCTGCCGTCATTGGCCTGGAAGGTTACGCCCGCACGTCGGTCGATCCCGATCTGTACGAGCTGATCAAGCTCCGCGCCTCCATCCTCAACGGCTGCGGTTTCTGCGTGGACATGCACGCAACGGACGGCAGGAAGCGCGGCATCCCGGACCGGAAACTGCACGCGGTGGCAGCCTGGCAGCATTCCAAGGTGTTCTTCGATGCCCGTGAGCAAGCTGTGCTCGCCCTGACCGACGCCTTGACTCAACTGGGGCCGGACACGGTGACGGACGAGATCTGGAACGCCGCCGCCACCCATTTCGACGACGGCCAGATGGGTGGCCTGATCCTGGCAATCTCCACCATCAACGTGTGGAACCGGATTGCCATCAGCACACAGATGGAGCCGCCGGTGGATGAGAAGAATCCGCTGGTCTGAAAGGTAACGTGGGCAGCATGACCCTTGCAGTCTCCGCCACGGCGGCGTGGCAAAGCGAACGGAACCGCCTGTTGGGGATTGCGTACCGGATGCTGGGCGACTTCGGCCATGCCGAAGACGTGGTCTCCGAGGTGGCGATCGAGGCGGTGCGCCAGGAACGGAACACCGCCTCGGGCCACGTGGACTCCTGGCCGGCGTGGCTGACGACGGTGTGCGTGCGCCGCTCCATCGACAGGGTGCGCCAGCTCGCCGCGGTGCGGGAGGACTACACCGGGCCCTGGTTGCCCGAGCCCGTGGACAACGCTCAACTGCCCGAGGAGACGGTGGCCAACAGGGAATTGTTGTCCTTGACCCTGTTGCACCTGGCGGAGCAGCTGGCACCGGAGGCCCGGGCAGCGTTGGTACTGCACCGAGCCTTCGGGATGCCCGCTCCGGAAATCGCGGCCATCCTGGACAAGACACCGGCTGCCGTGCGCCAGATGATCTCGCGTGCAGAACGCCGCCTGGACATCGACCCCAATGCGCCCGCACCCCGGGCCAAGGACCGTGCCGTCCTGGAGAAGCTCGTGGAAGCCATCGAACAGGGCGAGATCGACACGGTTGTGGCGATGCTCCACCAGGACGCGGTGCTGTGGGCCGACGGCGGCGGCAAGGTCAAGAGCGCCATGAACCCCTTGTTCGGGTCGGCGAGGATCGCACGCTTTTTTACGGGCATCCTGGGCAAAGCGATTGCTTTCGATCCCGTGGAGCCTGTCCGGGCATGGGTCATTGGGATCAACGGCGGAGCGGCTTTGGTGCTCAGGCACCACGGCCGTTCCGACGTCGTCGAAGTGGACGCGGCTCCCGACGGGAGCATCCGCGGGCTGCGGCAACTGTCCAACCCGGACAAGCTGACCCGGCTTTCGCAGCTTACGTAGCCCGGCTCACGATTTCACCATGCTGCGGCCGTCCGCCGGCTGCGGCAGGAGGCGTCTCGACGGCCTTCGCCCGGCCAGGAACGCCGCGGCCCCCAGCCCTGCCGGTACCAGCAGCGCCCATCCGCTGAAGAGCAGAACCACAAGCATCACGACGGCGGCCACCACCACCCCGTACCAGGCTGCGGTCCGTCGCGGCAACAGCCGTACGCCCGCCGCCAGCCCGAACGCGGTGACGGCGGTGAAGCATGCGGATGCTGCTCCGATCTGGAACTCAATGCTGAGCCATCCAAGAGCAGCCAAGGCGAAGGAGATCGACGACATCACGGCCAGCGAGCACAGGCTCACAGACGGTACTTGGCCCGGGTCGACGCCGCGCGCAAGAGCCCGCGGCAGCACGCCGTCGGACGCCAATCTGGCACCGAGCTTACTGGCGCCTGCCACGAAAGTACTGAGCGGACCAAACGTGAGGACCGCAGCCGCGACAGCGGTCAAGGGTGCCGCCGCGGGACCGAGTCCTTTCGCCAGCAGTTCGGCCACCGGGACGCTGCTGTCCGCGAGCGCGGGCCCCAGAACGGCGACGCATGCAGCCACCAGTCCGATGTACACCACTCCAACCACCACCAACGTCAGCCAGGTGGCGCGTTTGAGGTCCCGCTCGGGGTTGCGGAACTCCCCAGCCAGGTGCGTCACTGCTTCCCATCCCGCAAAGCAGAAGAACAGCAGACTGGCCGCCCCGCCCACAGCCCAGAAGCCGTGCGGAGCAAAGGGAGTGAAGTTCTCCGCACGGGCAAAGGGCGTGGCCACGGCAACTGCAACGGCAAGCAACGCAACGAGCAGAACCATCAGGAGGAGTTGCAGCTTGCTCGAGACCCGGATCCCCACCGCGTTGCTCAGGAAGCCCGCAGCCAGGATCACCCCAGCCGCGATCAGCGCCGTCTCCCTGCCGGCTCCCATGGCATGGGCAATGTACTCCCCACCTATCACCGCGGTAGCCGGCGCCCCGAACGGAATTGCGAAGTAGAACAGGTAGCCGGCTACTACTGAGGCCCGCTGTCCGAAAGCCCTCGTGACGAATGTTGCGATGCCCCCGGCGTCTGGCTGCTGCCTGGACATTTCGGCGAAGCTCAACGCCACCGGCGTGCAGAACACCAGGAGCAAGGCCCACGCCAGGATCGACGCCGGGCCCGCCACCTGGGCGGCGATGGCCGGCAGAACCAGGACTCCCGATCCCAAGATGGCACCTACATAAATCCCGGTCGCCCTGAACAGCCCAAGGCCCGAATTACTCACAGCTCTACTCACCTGTTCACTGAACCGTGTTCGGGGCGGGTGCAGGAAGCAGGGAAACTGCCTGTCGTGGGCAATATCCTGCCGAATTTTCGTGAGCCTGTTGCTTCCTGACCTCCTTTTGCCCCGGAGCGGCGGAAAATCAGCCTTTTAGGGTTGGGGCTCCGTGCTTCTGGCGGCAAAGAGGGTCAGGACGCTACAGCCGCTCGATGCCGGAGGCGCGCCACCAGCGTGGCGGCGAGCAACGCCGTCGTGATTTCCAGTCCGATGACCAGCAGCAGTTGCGCTGCGCCGGACGTATCAACAACGTTCGACGACGGCCTGCCGCCGTGGGCGTGTCCGGCACCGCCCGCTCCCAGCAGCAGGACGGCGTGCAGTCCCACCATGGCGAGGGCGGAGATGGTCACTTGATGGAGCGCGCCCACCCTGCTGTGGCGCCAAATGTGGACTGTGCACGGAATGCAGACAGCGGCCAGGGCGATCATGAGGATGCCCAGCCAGGCGTCGTGGTGCCCCGAAGCCGCGAGCCAGAGATGCACGGCGCAGGAGACAGCTGTCAGTGCCGCGCAGAGGCGGGGATGGAAGACGGGCCCGGCTGACCGGACCCGTCCTGCAGTGATTGTCATGGTCCCGGTTGGTGGCGTGCCGGTTAGTGGCAGTGCCCGGCGGGTTCGCCGTGGTGCTCGCCGGAATCACCGGCTGCGCTGTGGCAGCTTGAGCCTGAGGTGTTGGCCGGCACGTCCAGGACTGGGCTGCGGTCGAAGAAGCCCTCGGGCCGAAGCTTGAAGCCAACGGTGTCCACAGGCATAATGGGCCAGTCCTCCACGCGCGGGAAGTGCGTGAGGCCGAAGGTGTGCCAGAGGACGATGTCCTGGCCGTCGATGTCACGGTCCTGGGCGACGTAGGCCGGGAGGCCGGCGCCACCGGCGTGCTGGTTCACGAAATCGCCCGTGGGGTAGCGCTCCTCATCGGCGTAGCGGGTGACCCATACGTCCTTGGTGGCGAAGGCCGCGCGCTTGGCGATGGAGGAGCCGGGATCGGCCAGCAACGTGGGCTGGTTCTCGGAGTGGAGCTTGTAGCCGACCGGTTCACCGAGACGGTTCTTGGACTCCGGGTTGGAGATGATCCAGGTGCGGCCACTGCGGGCATCGGCTTCCCGGACGGCCTCCGACTCTTTGGTGAGGACCGTGCGCTTGCGGGAGAACGCGTTGCCGCGCTCGTTGCCTTCGCCCATGGCCTGCCGGACCACGTCTTCTTCTTCCACACGGTTGGTGAAACCGTCGATGGCCATGTCCAGGCGGGCGCTGAAGAGGTGCTGGTGGAACGGTGCGCCGAGGCCGGGGGCCAGTTGCGAGATGTTGTCAGAGCCGCCTTCCGGGAAGGCACTGGTGAACACGACGCCGGTCGCCTTCGCCTCGAACTCGATGGTGCCGTCCAGGTAGAGGTACCAGTAGAAACCGTAGTCGTAGTTGCCGATGGTGGTGAAGAAGGAGATCACCAGGCGGCGGTTGCGGCGGGTGTAGTTGATGCCGGTCCAGAGGTCGGAGTGCTTGGACAGGATGCCCCAGTCTTCCTCGTGCATGCAGATGCCGTTGCGGATCTCGCGGGGGTTGCCGAAGGCGTCACTGATGACCGGGCTGAGATAGGTAATGTCACCCAGGCAGTCGCAGCCAAGTTCCAGCGAGTTGGCGTACTGGCCCACCAGGTATTCGCCGGTGTCGAAGTAGTTCTGCCACGACCGGATAGGCGAAGGGTCACCGTAGGGAACCACCATCTCGGCGATGGAAGCGCGATTGATGATGGGGCGCTTCTTCTCGCCATCCTGGAAGGCAAGGTTGTGGAGGACCACTCCCTCGCGGACATCGAAGCCGACATCCACGCTCCACTTTTCCCACTCGACATGGTTACCGCCGGTGACCGTGAAGCTCGGGCCTTCGGGCTGGGTGATGCTGATGGGTTTCTGCGTTTCCCTCAGCGGGCCTGTCAGTTCAGGATCCGTGTAGTTTCCGTGTTCTGCCGGGATGGGCATGACGCCGAGGTCGATGACCTGGGTGACTTCCTTGTTCACGACATCGACGTACGCAACCAGCCCATCGACAGGGTGCGCCCAGGCGCTGTCCTCGGGGAAGTCCTGCACGAAGGCCAGGCCGCGGAGGATGCGGCGGCCGCGTTCGTCGTCGTATTCAAAGACGCCCGCGGACAACGGAGCGACGCGAACCTTTTCCACGTCCAGGTCCCGGGCGGCAAGGGCTGCCAGCCAGCGCTCATCTGTGGCGAGGAGCGTTTCAACCACCTCGAACTCTTCTTCCAGTACGGGAAGTTCGCCGGAGACCTTGGTGTCCAGTTCCTTGGCAATGAGGATTTCGCCGCGGGTCACCGAAACCAGGACGTCCGTGGGTGCTCCGCCGGAGATGTCGTGGATGAACACGCGGAACCGGCGGTCTGCCTCTGCCTGCCCACGGGAAGGATCCACCAGTCCCAGGTAGGCGATCCGCTTTTCGGAACCGAGGTGTCCGGCGGCCCGCAGGATTGCCTGGACCTCGGAGATCTCGGCACCCGTGGCCAGGCGGTACTGGGTGGCTGTCTCAGTTGCTGTGGGCGTCATGGCTGCCTCTTGTCCGGGACCTATGATGGGTCGGGATTTATTTTCTATAGGTGTAGAGAATAACCAAAACGTAAGATGGGTCACAAGACCTTTCCGCCAATTATTTTTCCGGGAGCCCAGCCAGTGCCAAAGATTGTGGACCACGATCAACGACGCCTCGAACTGGTGGATGCAACATGGCGGATCATCGCAAGGCTCGGCATGGAAGGCGCCACCATGCGGGAAATAGCAGAGGAAGCAGGCTTCGCCAACGGCGCCCTCAAGCCCTACTTCCCCACCAAGGACCTGCTGCTGACATCCGCTTTCGGACACGTTTTCAACCGCACCAACCAGCGCATCGCCACCATGACCGACGGACTCTCAGGGGTGGCGGCCCTCCGCGCATTCTGCGCCGAAGTCCTGCCCCTGGACGAGGAACGCGTCAACGAAGCCCGCATCGTCATCCCGTTTTGGCAGAAGGCACTCAACGACGCCGACATGGCCGCCCTCCACAGCGAGTCCATGAGCCAGTGGCACACCACCATCACGGTTTACTGTGCAGCAGCCCGGGCGGCCGGTGAGATCGCCACCCCCATCGGGGACGCCGCCGTCGCCGATCACCTGCTGAACATGATGCTGGGCGCGCAGATCGTGGCCGCGTTATCGCCGGACGAACACTTCTCGCAGGACCTTGAGGGGCAGTTGGACAATTACTTGGCGCTGCTTGCCGCGTAGGCAGCAGGCGGCGCCGCTAGCTCGTGGCGCCCGACGCCACCACGCCGACTCCCAGCCCGGCGATCACGCCGCTGCTGACACGCTCGACGACGGTGCTCACCTTGGGCCGCTTGAGCCACCGCATCGCCTTGAACGCCACCACGGCGATCATCGAGAGATACGCGAAGGCGATGACGGCCACCACCACGCCCAAAATGAGCGACGTGCCCATGGTGTCGCCGCCATGCGGGATGAATTGAGGAACTACCGCCAGGTAGAAGAGGCCAACCTTCGGATTGAGGAGGGTGGACAAGGCTCCGGCGCCCAAAGCCGAGAGACGACTGTACGGGAGTGGCTCGTTGGCCCCCTCCCCGGCGGCAGCTGATTTGGCGGCCTTCCGCGACTTGATGAACGACGACACCCCCAGATACAGCAAGTACAAGCCGCCGGCGATCTTGACCCAGCGGAACAGTTCCGCCGACTGCTCCAGGATGGCGGCCAAACCCACGCCCACCAAGGCAGCCCAGGCAATCGCGCCCATGGCGGATCCAGCCGCTGCGGCAATGCCTGCGCTGGGCCTGTTCAATGCGATGCGCAGGACAAGGAAGGTGTCCGGGCCGGGCGTTACGGACAGGACCAGGCAGAGACCGGCGAAGGCTGCGAGGGAAGCAAGAGTCACAAGCACGATTATCAGCCACTCGGCAGCACGGGCAAAGCGTTCACTTCCCGTCAAGGGCTGTTCGTGCAAAGACAAGGCCGCGTCGCGTGATGCCAACCACACTGGAAACATCGCCGCGTGCCTCACTGGCCGCCAAGACTTACTACCCGAGCGGAGTACCAATGGAGACTTACGACGCCCTGCTGGCCTCGATTACCCCGGCCCCCGGCCAAGACCGCCGCACCATTTTCGACCCTGCGACGGGCGAGGCTGTCGGCGATGCGCCCGTTCACACCGTCGAGGACCTCCAGCATGCGGTTGATGCCGCCGCTGCCGCCCAACCTGCATGGGCTGCCTTGGGCCACGACGCCAGGTCAGCTGCGCTCATGAAGGCAGCCGACGCCGTCGAGCGTTCCGCTGAAGAACTCGCCCAGCTGCTCTCCCGCGAGCAGGGCAAGCCGCTGAACGGCCCGAACGCCCGCTTCGAAGTCGGTGCCTGCGCCGCTTGGCTCCGCGCCACGGCCGCGACGCCGCTGGATCCCGAGACAGTAGTGGACGACGGCGAGACCCGCGCCGAGCTGCACTACCGTCCCATCGGCGTCGTGGGTGCCATTGGCCCGTGGAACTGGCCCATGATGATCACCGTGTGGCAGATCGCCCCGGCCCTGCGCATGGGCAATGCCGTGGTGGTCAAGCCCTCCGAATACACTCCGCTGTCCGTGCTGGCGTTGGCCTCCATCATCAATCAGGAACTGCCTGAAGGACTGCTGTCCGTGGTCTCCGGCGGCCGCGACGTCGGCGAAGCGCTGGCCTCGCACGACGCCATCGGCAAGGTCATGTTCACCGGCTCCACCGCCACGGGCAAGGCGATCATCCGTTCGTCGGCCGATACCGTCAAGCGGCTCACGCTGGAACTCGGCGGCAACGACGCCGGTATCGTGCTGCCGGACTCCGACCCCAAGGCCATCGCTGAAGGGCTGTTCTGGGGGGCGTTCATCAACACCGGCCAGACCTGCGCCGCCCTGAAGCGCCTGTACGTGCACGAGTCCCAGTACGAAGCCGTCTGCTCAGAGCTTGCAGCTGTTGCTGCTGCCATGCCGATGGGCAACGGCCTGGATGAGAACAACGTTCTGGGCCCGCTGCAGAACCGGCAGCAGTACGACATCGTGGCCCGTCTGGTTGAAGCCGCCCGCGATTCCGGTGCGCGCGTGTTGATCGGCGGCAACCCCGACGCCGACCAGCCCGGCAACTTCTACCCGACCACCCTGGTGGCGGACATCGATAACGACAACCCGCTGGTGGCTGAAGAACAGTTCGGACCCGCGCTGCCGATCATCAAGTACAGCACCGTTGACGAGGCCGTCGCCAAGGCGAACGCGCTCGACGTCGGACTGGGCGCCTCCGTCTGGTCATCCGACTTGGGTGCCGCCCGGGAAGTCGCCTCACGGATCCAGGCCGGCACTGTATGGATCAACAAGCACGGCGCCGTAGACCCACGCATCCCGTTCGGTGGTGCGAAGCAGTCCGGCTACGGCCTGGAATTCGGCGCCGAAGGCCTCAAGGCCCTGGGAGTGCCCCAGATCATCAACGGCTGACTCCACCGGCCGGGGCAGGCCCCGCTGCGCATGTCGACGGTAGCTCGACGAACGCAGCGGCCTGCCCGCGCTGGGTGCGCAGCGCCTGGGGATTCAGTTGAGTGCACCACGGTGGATAGACCCGGAAGCCGCGTTTGCCCTGACTCGGGCCGGAACTGACATAGCCCAGTGAGATCAACTGTTCAGGGGTGAACCGGAATACTCCGAAACGCTCACCGTCCTCCACGAAGACGAGCAGGCCTGACAACGACTCCGCCGCGGTGAACGGGCGGGTTGAACCACTGACGTCCCGCTTCCACACCGCCACAAAAGCACCCGGTTTCGTCGGCGTGATCCGCGCAGTCCGTATGCGCCACTGCTGTCCGGCGATCAACGCAACTCCGGATTCATAGTCGCTGTTCTGCTCTTCCGCGTGGACAATGCCGCTGGAATCATCAGGAACCGGCTGCCGGGCTACGAAGCGCTCAAAGGCGTGGAAGTTCACCTGTCGAACCCTACAGGCCACGAAAGCTGTTCCTCGCCCCCGCTGTCCAGTCACAGGTTGGACGCGGTTGGGTCGCCGGACGCTCACCGTGTAACCATGAGCAGCATGGCCCAAAAGATTGCGTACCAAGGCGAGCCCGGAGCCAATTCGGATCTCGCATGTAAGGAAATGTTCCCCGAGCTTGAAAGCGTCCCATGCGCCAGCTTTGAGGACGCGTTTGAACTGGTCTCCAATGGAGACGTCGATCTGGCCATGATCCCCATCGAGAACTCCATCGCTGGACGAGTGGCCGACATCCACGTGCTGCTCCCCCAGTCGAAACTCCAGATCGTCGGCGAGTACTTCCTGCCGATCCACTTTGACCTGATGGGAATCCCAGGCAGCACCATTGAGGACGCCACCGAGGTCCACAGCCACATCCATGCGCTGGGTCAGTGCCGCAGGATTATCCGCGAAGCCGGGCTCAAGCCTGTCATTGCCGGGGACACAGCGGGATCAGCCCGCGAAGTCAGCGAGTGGAATGATCCGCGCAAACTGTCGCTGGCTCCGCCGCTTGCCGCCAAACTGTACGGACTGGACGTGCTTGCCTCAGGCGTCGAAGACAACCCAAGCAACACCACCCGCTTTGTTGTCCTGGCCCGGGAACGCGAACTTCCCACCAAGGAAGAACTCCCCGGTCCCGCAATCACCAGCTTCGTCTTCCGGGTACGCAACGTTCCCTCAGCCCTCTACAAGGCACTGGGTGGATTCGCGACCAACGGCCTCAACATGACCCGTTTGGAAAGCTATATGGTGGGCGACGAGTTCGCGGCAACCATGTTCCTGTCCGACGTCGAAGGCCACCCCGAGGACGCCCGCCTGCGCCGTGCGCTGGAGGAATTGGAGTTCTTCACCACGGAAGTGCGCGTCCTCGGCGTCTACGCAGCAGATGCCTACAGGGAACGGAACACGGTCAGCGCCTGAACCGGTTGATGGCCGCAGCGGCTAGGCTCCGAAACGACCGTGGGCCAGCCCGGTCGGAATGCCGATGAACACCGGCTCCGGAGCGGAGCAGCAACTGTTGGAATCATCCTCCGCAGACGCAGCGGCAACAGCAGGAACGTCACAACTGGTGCCGGCATCGGACGAACACACGCCGGTTTCCGGTAGTTCCAACTGCACGGCGTCAGCCGCCACTCGATCCCCTGCCAGCGCCGCCGCCACCGAGCGGACCTGCTCGTAGCCGGTAGCCAACAGGAATGTGGGAGCACGGCCGTAGGACTTCATGCCCACAATGTAGAAGTCCTTCTCCGGGTGCGAAAGAACCTTGGCGCCGTGCGGCGGAACAGTGCCGCAGGAATGGAACTCGGGATCGATGAGCGGCCCCAGTTCGGTAGGCGCCTCAACAGCCGGGTCCAGGTCCAGGCGCAGCTCACGGAGCATATCCAGGTCCGGGCGGAATCCAGTACAAGGCACGACGACGTCTGCCACCAGGTCGCGTCCGTCGCCGGACTTTACGGTGACGCCGTGCTCGGCATCGGTCAGCGAGCTGATGCCAAAGCCCGTGTGGAGTTCTATCGTTCCGGCGTCGACCAAGCGGCGAAGACGGGAGCCTAGTTGTCCGCGCGCGGGCAGTCCATCGGCATCTCCGCCACCGTAGGCTTTCTCTGCCGAGGCTCCCCGGACAGCCCAAAGAATACGTGTCCCCGGTTCTTCCTTGGCCAGTTCCGCAAGGTTGATCAAAGTATTCGCCGCGGAGTGCCCCGCACCGACCACCAGGACCCGGCGTCCAGCGAAGGAATGCCGGTCCCGCCCTGAGACGTCGGGAAGGGATGATGAGATCCTGTCAGAGGCGCGGTCCTCACCGATGGCAGGCAGGCCCGACATCCCCAGCGGGTTACGCCTTGACCATGTGCCTGAGGCATCGATGACCGCCGAAACGGCGTAGTCGCGTACCTCCCCCGCGGTATCTTGAACGCGCACAACAAAGGGGGTCGTGTCGCGGTTGCGCCCTTGGGTCTTGTCCAGGCCGCTACGGGTGACGGCGAGAACCCGGGCTCCCGTCCGGAGTCGGGAAGCGATCGCCGGGATGGCGGACAACGGGGCAAGGTAGTTGTCGATGAGTTCGCCGCCGTAGGGAAGCGCAGTCAGCCGCGGTGACTCCCAACCCGTGGGTTCAAGCAGGCGTACGGCCGCGGCGTCGAGGTTGAATCGCCATGGCGAGAACAACCGGATGTGGCGCCATTGTTCAATGGCCGCTCCTGCCGTTGCTCCGGCTTCGAAGATCAGCGGGTCCAGGCCGCGCTCGAGCAGGTGGGCTGCTGCAGCCAATCCGACGGGACCCGCACCGATTACGGCGACGGGAAGGTTTTCAACCATGAGTGACTCATACCTCCATTGGTATTGCTCAGAAGTGGGTTGGCTCTTCGACCAGTGCTGTTGCGATGCTGTCCGCATCATCCAGGGCGGCCAGGTACCGTTCGGCGTCCAAGGCAGCCGCGCAGCCCGTGCCGGCCGCTGTGATGGCTTGCCGATAGCGGTGATCCACGGCGTCGCCGCAGGCGAAGACACCCGACAAGTTGGTCAGCGTGGTGGGCGACTCCACCTTGATGTAGCCCTCCTCGTCGAGGTCCACCTGGCCCGCGACGAGCTCCGTGCGTGGCAGGTGGCCAATGGCAACGAAGATGCCTGTAGCCCCCTGCTCCCGGGTTTCGCCGGTACGGGTGTCCGTGAGGGTCACGCCAGTTACTTTGCTGTCGCCGTGGATCTTGGTGATGGCCGAGTTCCAGGCGAACGTGATTTTCGGATTGTCCTTGGCGCGCTGGGCCATGATGCGGGATGCCCGCAATTCACCCTTCCGGACCACCACTGTCACGGACTTGCCGAAGCGTGTGAGGAACGTGGCCTCCTCCATGGCTGAGTCCCCGCCACCAACCACGATGATGTCCTGTTCGCGGAAGAAGAAGCCGTCACAGGTGGCACACCAGGACACACCGTGCCCGCTGAGCTTCTTCTCCTCCGGGAGGCCTAGCTCCTTGTACGCGGAACCGGTGGCAAGGATGACGGCCGGAGCCTCGTGGGTCTCACCCGCCCCGGTGACCACCCGCTTCAGGTGACCTCTGAGTTCAACTTCCGTGACGTCGTCGAACACTATGCGGGCGCCGAACTTTTCGGCCTGTTCCTGGAGACCGTCCATGAGCTCGGGACCTTGGATGCCTGCCGGGAAACCGGGGAAGTTCTCCACTTCGGTGGTGTTCATCAGGGCGCCGCCGGCCGTAACTGAACCTGCCAGGACCAGGGGGTTCAGGCCTGCCCGGGCGGCATAAATGGCGGCCGTGTACCCCGCGGGGCCGGACCCGATGATGATCAATTGTTCGTTGCTCACGGGTGTCTCTCCTGTTTCTCGGGGTTTACTTGGCTGCAGGGATCAATGAGGCAATCAGGTCCTCGATACGTGTCTTGATTTCGTCGCGGATCGGGCGGACTGCGTCCAGGCCTTGGCCTGCGGGGTCTTCCAAAACCCAGTCCTCGTAGCGCTTGCCTGGAAAATACGGGCACTCGTCGCCGCATCCCATGGTGATGACGACGTCGGACTCCTTGACCGCCTCCGTGGTGAGGACCTTTGGTATCTCGGCGGACATATCGATGCCAAGTTCAGACATGGCTTCGACGGCAGCAGGGTTGACTTTGTCCGCGGGCTGCGAGCCGGCGGAGCGGACTTCGATGGCTCCGTCGGAGAGCGTCGTGAGGAATGCTGCGGCCATCTGGGAGCGTCCCGCGTTATGGACGCAGACGAACAGGACTGAAGGCTTCTTGGCGTTTTCGGTGGTCATGGTTTCCTCGAAGGTCAGGCAGCGATGGTGGTGGAAGGAAAATAGCGCTTGCGCGCCCAGAGGGCTACATACACAAGTGCAACAAGGACGGGTACTTCAATCAAGGGCCCGACGACGCCGGCGAGGGCTTGGCCCGAGGTTACGCCAAAGGTTCCGATCGCTACGGCGATGGCGAGTTCGAAGTTGTTGCCGGCGGCCGTGAAAGCGAGGGTGGTGGTTTTGGCGTAGCCGAGGTTCAGCAGGCGGCCTGTCAGCATCCCGGCGCCGAACACCACCAGGAAGTAGACCAGCAACGGCAAAGCAATGCGGAGAACATCCATCGGCCGGGACATGATGGTGCCGCCCTGGAGCGCGAACAGAAGTGTGATGGTGAAAAGGAGGCCGTAGAGCGCCCACGGACCAATCCTGGGCAAGAGGACGTCCTCGTACCAGATGCGTCCTTTGGCCTTCTCGCCAATGACCCGGGTGAGGAAGCCGGCGAGCAGCGGGATACCAAGGAAGACGAGAACTGAGAGCGTGATGGCCCAGAAGGAGAAATCGGCAGCGGTGGTGGGAAGACCAAGAAGGGAGGGCAGCCACTGGAGGTAGAACCAGCCAAGGCCCCCGAATGCGACCACTTGGAAGACTGAGTTGATGAAGACAAGAACGGCCGCGGATTCACGGTCTCCGCACGCGAGGTCGTTCCAGATCATCACCATGGCGATGCAGCGTGCCAAACCCACAATGATCAAGCCCGTCCGGTATTCCGGCAGATCGGGGATGAACAACCACGCCAGCGCAAACATGAAGGCAGGGGCCAGAACCCAGTTGATCACCAGCGAGGTGACCATCAACTTGTGGTCGGCCAGCACCCGGTGTGCCTGGTCGTAGCGGACTTTGGCGAGAACCGGGTACATCATCACCAGCAGGCCCAGGGCGATAGGTAACGAGACTTCGCCGATCTTCACGCCCTCCAGGGCACTATTCAGCCCTGGAATGAGACCGCCCAGGAGCAAGCCCAGGACCATGGCGGCGATTATCCAGAGGGGGAGGAAACGGTCAACGGCCGAAAGCTTTCCCACGACGGCGGCGCCCTGGTTCACCTCACGGGCTGCGGTTTTCGTCGGGGTGCTCACGTGGCTCCTGATCTCGATGCCCGCTATCGACGGGACAGAACATTGATGAACTTCGATATTGAGTATGTCCGGCTATATCGATGCTTGTCAATGTATGGCACCATGGGTGTATGAAGTCCGGGCCTGTTCTTGAGTTGACACAAGTAGAAGCGGAAGAGTGCTGCGAACCGTCGGGGCCGTCGTCCATCGACGAATACGAGGCTCAACTCCGGGCATCGGTATTCAAAGCCCTTGCGGACCCCAACCGCCTGCGCCTTTTGTCCATCGTCAAGGGTTCGGAAGGAGGCGAAGCCTGCGTTTGCGACCTCACCGGGCCCCTGAGCCTCGGCCAGCCCACAGTGTCCCACCACCTTAGAATCCTCGTGGATGCGGGCCTCCTCCACCGCGAGAAGCGCGGCACCTGGGCTTATTACTCCATGGTCCCCGGCGCAATGGAACGGACCAGCAGCCTCCTGGAAAGCCTGTGACTTTCCCGGTCACCGCCGGCGCACACTCCAGCGACGGCGCACGGCTAGTTATACGTCCGATGACGGGACAGGATTGGCCTGGAGTGAGGGAGATCTTCACAGCCGGAATCGAGTCCGGGCACGCCACCTTCGAAGCCAACGCTCCGGAATGGGAGCAATTCGATGCTTCGCGTTTGAAGGAACACCGGCTGGTTGCTGACGTGGACGGCGTGGTGCTGGGCTGGGCCGCGGTTTCGGCGGTGTCGTCCCGGGCCGCTTACGCCGGCGTCGTGGAGCATTCCATCTACGTTGCCCGGGAAGCCAGGGGCTTGGGCATTGGGAAGAACCTCCTCCGGGCACTGATCGCCTCCACGGAGAGTGCCGGCATCTGGACCATCCAAGCCAGCGTGTTCCCCGAGAACGAAGCCAGCCTTCGGCTCCACACAGCCGAAGGCTTCGTCGTTGTCGGACGCCGGGAGCGCATCGCCCGCATGCCTGGAGGTCCCCGCGCCGGTCAGTGGCGTGACACCGTCCTGATTGAGCGCCGGTCGCGGCAGGTGTAACTACCTCCCCACCGGCGCTTCTTCCTCTTCACGGGTCCCGGCCGAAGGTGCCGAAGATTCACGGGCCAGCTTGCCCGGCCACCAGATCCTGCTGCCGATGTCATAGGCGAGCGCGGGGACCAGCAGCGAGCGGACCAGCACGGTATCCAGCAGCACGCCGAAGGCCACGATGAATGCCAGCTGCACCAGGAACATGATGGGGATGACGCCCAATGCCGCGAACGTAGCTGCCAGAACCACACCGGCGGAAGTGATGACCCCGCCCGTAACGCCCAAGCCGCGGAGGATGCCAGGGCGGGTTCCGTGCTTCAACGACTCTTCGCGGACCCGGCTCATCAGGAAGATGTTGTAGTCCACACCCAAGGCAACAAGGAACACGAAGCCGAACAGCGGCACGGTGGCATCGGCTCCGGAGAATCCGAAGAACCCGTTGAACACCCATGCCGAGACACCCATCGCGGCACCGTAGGAAAGCACTACGGAGAGCACCAGCAGCACAGGTGCTACCACGGAGCGCAGGAGGAGCATCAGGATGAAGAGGATGACCACCAGGACGATCGGAATGATGACCACGAGGTCGCGCTGGGCAGTGGTGTTGGTGTCCAGCGCTGTGGCTGTCACCCCGCCCACCAATGCCCCGGAGTCAACCTCGCGTACTGATGACCGCAATTCCTTAACGGCGTTTTCGGCTTCGATGGAGTCCGCCGCTGAGTCCAGGGTGGCGTTGATGAGGACCCGGCCGTCGCGGACGGCGGGATCGGAAGGAGTTCCCGGCGCTCCGGTAATGGGGACGTTTCCTTCGGCCAAAAGGTAGGCATCACCAACTCCGTTGGCTGCTTTGACCTTGTCCAGGACCTGCTGCGCGGAACTTTGCGAGGCGACGACGACGGCGGGGCTGCCGCTCCCGGCGTCGAAATGGCGCGCCAAAGCTTCCTGGCCGTCGACGGCGTCGGACTTGGCCAAAATGACGTCCGTCTGCGGCACACCGTTTGCCTTCAGCTGCAACACACCTGTGGCAGCGACCAGGAGCAGCAACACCGACGCCACCCAGACAACGCGGGGACGTCGTGAAACCAGACGGCCCGTGGCGCGCCACAGACCCTTTTGCCCCTCAAGTCCGGTGACAATCTCAGGTTCGCGTTCGTCGTCGGGCAGGAGCTTGGGGCGGAAGGGCCAGAAGGCGGCGCGGCCCAGCAGCGCCATCAAGGCGGGCAGGAGCGTGAGCGCGGCGAACAATGAGCAGAGAATGCCTGCCGCCGCCACGGGACCGAGTGCCTTGTTGGAATTCAGGTCTGAGAAGAGCAGGCAGAGCAGGGCGATGATCACTGTGGCACCCGATGCGAGGATCGGCTCGAAGGACGCCTTCCAAGCTGTCAGGACTGCCTGCGTCCGGTTGCTGGTGTGGGTCAGGGCCTCACGGAAGCGGGCCACGAACAGCAGCGCGTAGTCGGTGGCCGCGCCGATCACCAGGATGGACAGGATGCCCTGGCTTTGCCCGTTGAGCTGGATCCAGCCCATCTTGGCCATGGCGAAGACCAGCAGTATTGCGGCGCACAAGGCGAACACCGAGGTGAAGAGTACTGCCAGCGGGAGCACCACCGAGCGGTAGACCAGAAGCAGGATCACGAACACGGCGCCCAAGGCGACCAACAGCAGGATGCCGTCAATGCCGCCGAATGCGTTGACCAGGTCAGCGGTCAATCCCGCGGGGCCTGTGACGAACGCCTTCATGCCATCCGGGGCGCCCGGCTGCACGACGTCGCGCAGTTCCTTCACCACGTCCCGTATTTCATCGGTGGAAGCGATCGGAACGATGTACTGGACGGCTTTTCCGTCTTCAGACGGAATAGGCCCGACGACGGCGCTCCCCAGCTTGAGTGCCTCGATGTCGGTTTTCAGTTTGGCTGCTTCGCCCAGTTGGGCCGGGGTGAACGCTGCATCGTTTTCGAGGATGACCACCGCGGGGATCTCTTCGGAGTCGCGGAACTGGGCCTGCCAGTCGCCGGCTTCGGTAGCTTCGGCCCCGGCCGGGAGGAAGGAAGCCTGGTCGTTCGATGAGACCTCGTCCAAACGCCCGAAGGTAGGGCCGCCGACTCCTGCAATGCCCAGCCAGGTGATGACCAGCACCACGGGCACCAGCCAGCGTAGCCAGAACGGTACTTTCTTCGGGTTCATGAGTCCTTCTTCTGTGGGGATGCCGTGCGGGTCTTTATTCCACCATAGATTATCTCTATGATGGAACTATTCCAAGGCCTCAAGGAAAGGAATGCCGGATTCGGGGACTGCGAGGAGTAATATCCGGAAGGCAGCAAACACGAGACGACGCTGGCAGGAGGGCGGACATGTCGGACTCATCAGTCCCGCGCCCCGACGCACGCCCAGGAGCGGATTCCCAAACCGCGGCGCCCCAGGAACTCGTGCGGATCCTCCAGGACTTCACCCTGGAGGCCAACCATTACGTGGACGCAGCCGGCGGGCAGAACGACATGCACCGGACCGACATGAATGCGCTGGCCGTCATCATGCGCCACTCCGCGGCCGGCAAGGTGGTTACACCCGGCGTGCTCCGTGCCGAACTCCGGCTCAGCTCCCCCGCCACCACCGCCTTGATCGACCGCCTGCACGCCTCCGGGCACGTTGTCCGTGAACGCCTGGGAACAGACCGCCGCCAGGTCCAGCTCCACATGACACCCAAGGCGTACCGCGACGGCAGCGCAATGTTCATGCCGCTCGCCATCCGGATGGGCAAGGCGATGGCCGCGTACAGCACCGAAGAACTGGAGCTGGTCCAGCGCTTCATGACCGACATGGTGGAGGCAACCGTCGAAGCCCGCCAACAGGCAACGCACCCGGAACCGAAGTAGCGGCAGTTCAGGCCGTTCCACCAAAACCGGCATGCGTGGTTGTAGCGTTTCCCTATGAACGCGCAGCAGCCTGAAGATGTCTATACCCACGGACACCACGAGTCGGTTGTCCGGGCCCACGCCTCACGGACGGTCGAAAATTCGGCCGCGTTTGTCATCCCGCATCTCACCACCGGGATATCGGTCCTCGACGTCGGCTGCGGACCTGGCAGCATAACGTGCGATTTCGCGGGGCTGGTTGCGCCCGGGCAAGTAATAGGCCTGGACCGGTCTGCCGATATTGTGGCGCAGGCAACCGCACTCGCCGCCGAGCGCGGCGTGGACAACGTGACCTTCCAGACGGGCAACATCTACGATCTCGACTTCGAAGACGAATCCTTCGACCTCGTCCACGCCCACCAGGTCCTCCAGCACCTCACCGACCCCGTCGCCGCGCTGCGCGAGATGCGCCGGGTGGCCAAGCCCGGCGCTATCGTTGCCGTGCGGGACGCCGATTTCCATGGCATGAGCTGGTACCCGGAAGTCCCTGAACTTGATCATTGGATGGAGCTCTACCAGAAGATCGCGCGCCGCAACGGAGCAGAACCCGACGCCGGCCGACGCCTGGTCTCGTGGGCGCAGCAGGCAGGTTTCACACAGGTGGCGCCCACCAGCAGCAACTGGCTCTACGCCACGGCCCAACAGCGCGCCTGGCAATCCCGGGTGTGGAGTGAACGGGTACTGCACTCCGCTTTTGCCGAGCAGGCCTTGGAGTACGGCTTCGCAAACGAGGCCGACCTCGCCCGGATCGCAGCCGGATGGCACCGCTGGGGCGCTACCGAAGACGGCTTTTTCCTCATTCCCAACGGAGAGGTCATCGCCCGGGCCTAGAAAGTTTTGGGACCCATGTAGAAAAGTCCGCCGCTGTTCCGACCCATGGGTGAAGCGCCCACACAGGGCGCCACGTCAAAGGAGTTTGAGATGAAATACATGATCATGATGTTCGGATCGGCCGAGGGCATGATGGAGACCGCCGATCCGGAATGGATCCGGGAAATGATCGGCTTCATGATCCAGATCGACAAGGACCTGACCGAATCCGGCGAACTCGTCTTCAACGCCGGCTTGGCCGACGGCAGCACGGCCAAGCTCGTCAAACAAACCCCGGATGGCGTGATCACCACCGACGGACCCTACGCCGAGGCCAAGGAGTCCTTGGTGGGCTACTGGGTGGTGGATGTTGCCAGCGAGGAACGCGCCGTGGAGATCTGCTCAAGCATTGTGAAATACGCGCAGGTCGTGGAGCTTCGTGCCATCCCGGACGGACCACCGGAGGTCTAGCTGGACTCTGACCGGGACATGCACATCGAGGACCTGCTGCGCACACTCGCGCCGCAGGTCCTCGGCGTGCTGGCACGCAAGAACGGCCAGTTCGATGCATGCGAAGACGCCGTCCAGGAAGCCCTGCTGGAGGCCGCACTTCAGTGGCCCCATGACATGCCACGTGATCCGAAGGCCTGGCTGACGGCCGTCGCAAACCGAAGGCTTGTGGATATGTGGCGGAGCGAAAGCGCCCGGCGTGCCCGCGAAGAACGTGTGTCGGCCATGGACGCCGATCACTCCTACCAGTCAGCTCCGGAAGCAGACGACACCCTTACCCTCATGTTCCTTTGCTGCCACCCCGCCTTATCGGCACCGTCGCAACTCGCCCTTACCTTGCGGGCAGTTGGAGGACTCACGACGGCGGAAATCGCCTCGGCTTTCCTGGTCCCCGAAGCGACCATGGGACAACGCATCAGCCGTGCGAAACAGGGGATCCAAAAGGCGGGAGCGACGTTCAGCATGCCGCCGCCTGCCGAGCGGAAGGCGAGGCTCGGCGTCGTACTTCACGTCCTGTACTTGATCTTCAACGAAGGCTACGCAGCGAGTTCGGGTTCGTCGCTGCAGCGCGAGGACCTCACCACGGAGGCCATCCGGCTGACCCGGTTGCTGGTGGCCGCTGTGCCGTCGGAGCCTGAGGCGACCGGGCTGCTGGCGCTTATGCTGCTGACCGATTCCCGTCGCGCGGCACGTGCCATGGCCGATGGAACACCGGTTCCGCTGGCTGAGCAGGACCGGAGCCTGTGGAACCGCGGGCAGATCGATGAGGGCATTGCGTTGTTGTCTTCAGTGCTGGGACGGCGCGCCGCCGGGCCGTACCAACTGCAGGCGGCGATTGCTGCTGTGCACTCCGAAGCGGCCTCCCATGACCAAACCGACTGGCCTCAGATCCTGGCCCTCTACACGGTCCTGGAGGCCGTGGCTCCCAGCCCCGTCGTGACGCTGAACCGTGCGGTTGCGGTGGCGATGGTGAACGGGCCGGCCGCCGGTTTGGAGTTGCTCGCCGGCTTGGATGATGCACTCGGTCGGTCACACCGCCTGGACGCGGTCAGGGCCCATCTGCACGAGATGGCTGGCTCCTTTCCCGAGGCCCGCGCAGCGTTTCTGGACGCAGCAAGGAAAACCCGCAGCCTGCAGGAGCGGCGATACCTGCTGGGCAAAGCCGCAAAGCTGGACTCCACCGGGCCCTGACCCCATATAGTCGGAACCATGGAACAGCGCATACTTGGCAGGACCGGCCGATCCGTTTCAACCGTCGGGCTGGGAACATGGCAACTCGGAGCCGACTGGGGTTCCGTCACTGAAGCGGACGCCTTTGCCGTGCTGGAGGCCTCAGTGGAGCATGGCGTCACGTTCTTCGACACGGCGGACGTCTACGGCGATGGGCGCAGCGAGCAGTTCATTGGACGCTTCCTCAGTGCCCACCCGGAACTGAATGTCACCGTAGCCACCAAAATGGGGCGCAGGGTGGATCAGGTCCCCGATAATTACACCCTCAAGAACTTCCGCGAATGGACCGATCGTTCGCGTCGCAACCTGCAGCAGGACACCCTGGACCTCGTCCAGTTGCACTGCCCGCCCACCTCTGCTTACAGCAACGATGAAGTGTACGACGCCCTGGATACCTTGGTCAGTGAGGGTGCCATCCGCAACTACGGCGTCAGCGTGGAGCGGACGGACGAGGCCCTCGAAGCCATCAAACGCGGAAACACTGCCTCCGTGCAGATCATCCTCAACGCGTTCCGTCTGAAGCCCCTCGACGAGGTCCTGCCCGCAGCCAAGGAAGCCGGCGTCGGCATCATCGCCCGCGTACCGCTCGCCTCCGGCCTGCTCTCCGGAAAGTACACGCCCGAAACGGAGTTCCCCGCCAACGACCACCGGAACTACAACCGGGATGGGTCCTCGTTCGATGTCGGCGAAACGTTCTCCGGCGTCGACTTCGCCACCGGCGTCAAGGCCGCGCAGGAGTTCAGCGCACTGGTTCCCGACGGCGTCACCACCCCGCAAGCGGCCCTCGCCTGGGTCGTAGCCCAGGACGGCGTCACGTCAGTGATTCCGGGAGCCCGCTCCGCCCAGCAGGCTGCTGCCAACGCGGAAGCCGGAGAGATGAAGGTTGTCGGTGCGGGTCTCGGCGATGGGGTTCGGGATATCTACGACCGTTACTTCCGCGAAGCGATTCACCCACGCTGGTAGGCGGCAGGCTCCAGGCCTCGCTTGCTGTGAATCGTGTCCGCTGCGATGACCGCGATAAACCCCAATATCAGTGGGGAAATGCCCCCATCAGCAAATGCCATGGCCAAGAGACTCGTCCTTGTCGTGTGAACGGTTTCATAAAACAGCAGAGACAGAACCGACGCCAATACCAAGGTGCCAAACACGAGCATCTTTAGACGCCTGTCGACTGCAAGTCTTCGATAGGCAACCGAGGCAGCGAAGCACACCAGCACGGTGGCGACCTGAAGCTCCCACGGAAACCGTTTGGCGATAGATGTGGTCGGTGTACCGGAGAGATCGAACAAGTACCCACTAAGCATGCCCTCCGTTTGAAGAGCGAGGTAGCCGACCACCAGTACCACCAACACTGAGCCGATGGGCATCACCACTACTGCGAGTTTTGGTTTTTTCATGTGAACGACTGCTTCAAAGCAAAGGGCAAATTGGAAAAAGTAAATTTGACAGGCGTTGCATCCACATCCGAGGGCAGCAGGTAAATGGCGACGGAGCCGCCGCCACACCTGGCGTTTGCGTCCTCATCCAAACTCGACCACTGACGATATCAACGGCAATATTCATTCTTGATGATGCAATTTTCATTTCTCTCCATCCCCATTACGGGACCCCCGGTTAGAGAATAATACTGAAGCGCAAAGCGATCAACTATAGTCACCGGTAATTTTCGAAGCCCAAGACATGCTGGACAAACATGGAGATTCACTTAGAACGTGAACCATCAATTCGTGACGCGAATTGTGAAACTATTTATTGAATCTTAGCTGTCAGGTCCGCGCCGATAGGCGGCAGGCCGGCGTCGGGCGTTACCAACCGCTGCGCGTTGGCGTGTGGCCCTTCCTGGCTTCCTCGGGCATGGCCATTTCTGCCCGCAATCCGAGTAATCGGATGGGGCGGTCGGGCTCGATCTTGGCGGTGAGCCCGAGGGCCTGGGCCAGGACTTCGTCGCGGTCGTAGGTCTCGGGAATTTTCCTGGCATAGGTCTTGGTGAAGAACGGCTTGTACCTGACCTTGAGCGTCAACCCAACCACGGGGCGGCCTTCGGCGGCGACGTCTTCCAGGACCCGGGCCGTCAGCTCCTTGAGGGCGTCCTCGATCTGGCCAGGTTCCGTCAGATCCTGTTGGAACGTGGTTTCGCGGCCGTGGGCCCGGGCAACCCAAGGGGTGTCGTCCACTTCCGCGGCACCCTCGCCACGGCCCAGTTGCGCGTACCACGGGCCCATTTTCGGGCCGAATTCCGGGACCAGGTCCTGGGGATCGGCGGCAGCGAGGTCGTTGACTGTGGTGATCCCGTGGGTGGCCAGCCGCTTGGAAATCTTCGGCCCGACGCCCCACAGCTCAATGGTGGGCTTGTCCCCCATGACCTCCAGCCAGTTGTCCTTCGTCAGGCGGAAGATGCCGGCGGGTTTGCCGAAATCAGTTGCGTTCTTGGCGCGAACCAGCGTGTCACCGATACCCACGCTGCAATGGAGCCGGGTGTTTTCGAGCACGGCTTCCTGGATCTGTCGCGCGTACGCCACCGGGTCCTCGGTTTCCACTCCGACAAAGGCTTCGTCCCAGCCCAGCACTTGCACCGTTGCGCCGGGTTGCTCACGCAGGGTGGCCATCACGGTTTCCGAGGCCGCCAGATAGGCTTCCTGGTCGACCGGCAGGATGATGGCGTCCGGCACTTTCCGCGCTGCGATGCGCAGCGGCATGCCCGAGCCCACGCCGAACGCCCTGGCCTCGTAGGACGCCGTCGAAACGACTGCCCGTTCGGTGGGGTCTCCGCGGCCGCCGACAATGATCGGCTTACCGGCCAGCTCAGGCCGCCTCAGTACCTCGACCGCAGCAATGAACTGGTCGAGATCAACGTGCAGCACCCAGGGAGTTCCGCTCACGGGATCAGTCTGCCTCATTGCCGGGGGCCTTGGCTGTACCTTCACGACCCTCTTTCAACTCATCACAGCGCTAAATCAACCTATCCCGGGTGCATTCCGTGGCTGCAGCGGCTAAACAAGGTCAGGAAGCATCGCGTCCCGGGCACCCGGCCTGAGCCTTCTCAACAAAGCAGCAGGGAAGCGATCCACAGCTTAAAACCCCTCGGGGGAAAGAAGCCTCCGTTCCCTTAGGGTTGGAGGACCAGGAAGAAGTCCTGTGGTGCCGTTAAAGAACAATGGACCCGACGGCAATCGGGTCCCTGTTCGGCGCGGTGCGCTCATTTGGTGCGGTTGGAGGGCCTTAGAACCTCAAACATCACCTCTTGAGTCTATGGCCCCCGACACCATGGGCGCAACGCTTGTAGCTCCCATGGTGTGGCCGCGTCCTGTTCCCTCGGGAGGAGGTGCCCGGTATGAAGTCCAAACGGAAACGCGAGGAATCATGGGGCGCCTGGAACCTCGTGGTCAACATCATCCGGCTAGCCGTTGATGTTGCCCGCTGGTTCTGGCACAACATCCCCTAAGCGGGGGCAGTGGCCGCCAGCCCCAGGTTGGCGGCCACTGTCACAAGTCCGGCAAAGGTGGTCGTGGCGGTACGCGTCCCGGGCACCCGCCGCCCCCGCATAAGCTGAGATGGTGCAGTTTTCACTTTGGCTGGCCCTGGTAGGCGCCGGCACCCTCATCAGTTTCACTCCCGGCGCCGGCGCGATCTTCACCATGAGCAACTCGCTGAACTCAGGCTTCCGACGCTCCATCTGGGGCATCCTCGGCCAACAGGTGGCGTTGATCATCCACATCCTGATCGTCGCTCTCGGTGTGGGTGTCCTGGTTTCCAATTCGCCGGTCATCTTCAACGTCATCCGATACGCTGGCGCCGCGTACCTGGTCTACCTTGGCATCCGCCAGTTCCTGCGCAAGCCTGACTTGGACAAAGAGCAGGTCGATGACAAGAAGAACGAGCCCGCGCTGTCCATGTTCCAGCGGGGTGTATGGGTCAACCTGCTGAACCCGAAGGCAATCGTGTTCTTCCTAGCCTTCATGCCGCAGTTCATCCGCCCGGACCAGCCCCTGGTACAGCAATATGTAGTGCTGACCGCAACAGTCCTCGCCATCGACATCATTGTCATGTGGTTCTTCTTCGCCTTGGCAGCACGTTCATTCCAACGCTTTACCCATGACCAGAAGGGCCAAAAGGTCCTCAACCGCGTGTTCGGTTGCCTGTTTGTGCTGGTCGGCATCCTGCTGGCGGTCATTCACTAACCCCGGTACGTCATGGCCGAATGCTACGGTCGGAGGCATGGAAGCTGACTGGATCGAGCACCGGCGTGCGGATGACGGCGAGCATGTGGGGTGGATGAAGCCCGTGGATGACGGATTCGTCGCCATCGACATGCTGGGACGCCCGCGCACGGACGTTGTGGATTGGTTCACCGCCGAGGAAACGCTCAATGACCTCGGCCTGCGGTACCTGGCCGACCCCCATGAATTACGGCTCGACGACGGCGGCTGGCTGCGCGTGCGGATCGCGGAGGTCACGCCCTCCGCAGTTCGGGTGAAGAAGGACGACTGGGGCGACATGACCGCTCCGCAGATCTACTTCACAGTTTCGCTGCCTGTCACAGAGGAACAGCTCCGCCCGTTGAAGCGATAGCCGGCCGGAGCTATGTAGACCGGTTCTACGCCGTAGATCCGCGCACCACCAGAGAGCTCTCCAGCGTCACATGCGGCTCCTTGAGAGCCACACCCTCCATCAGCCCGCGGAGCTGCTCCCCAGCTCTGCGGCCCAGCGGTCTCGCGGGCAGGTGAACAGTGGTGAGGCTGGGATTGCTGGTGGCCGAGTAGGGCAGATCATCGAAGCCCGCCACGGCCAGCTTTCCCGGAATGGCGACGCCCTCCACCCGCGCTTCCTGCAGTACACCGTAGGCATGGGTATCCGTACCGCAGACGACGGCGGTCACCCCCTCGCGCTCCCACGCGGGCCAGGCGGCGGCGAAAGCAGCGGCGGCAGCACCGACGTCGATCGCTGTACTGATGACATGCCCGGCGTCGACCACCAGCCCGCAGGCAGCGGCTTCTTCCAGGAAGGCTTCACGGCGCAGCTGGAACGTCGCGGTTCCGGTGATGCCGTCGACGTAGGCGGCACGGGTGTGTCCGGATGCAGCCAGGTGCCGGGCCAGTTCGCGGGCTCCTTGGGCGACGTCGAGGTTCACGGAGGGTGCGTAAGCTTCCAGCCCGGGGGCGTCCAACAGCACCAGTGGACCGGCTGCGGAAAGGTCTTCCAGGAACTCAGCGCTCGGGGCACCCACCAGCAACCCCGCCGGGCGGAGGGCCAACAACTTCTGCACGTCGGAAGCCTGCGGCGATTCGCCGGCGTCGGTCACTGAGAGGAGCAGCTGATATTGAGCACCCAGTGATTCCCGCACCCCGGCGATCACGTTGGCGAAGAACGGGTTGGACACGTCAGGGGTGACCAGGATGACGATGGAGCTGACTCCGCGGGCCAACGAGCTGCCGATACTGTCCACCACGTAGCCCAGTTCAGCGATCGCAGTCCGGACGCGGGAGATGTTGTCGTCGGATACCCGGCCCTGGGTTTTGCCGTTGGCCACCAGGGAGACCGTGGCTGTGGAAACACCGGCCCGGGCGGCCACCATGGCAGCCGTCACCCTGGGCGTGCGATGAGCACGGCTGCTGCGCCGATCCAGGGATTCCATGCATCGATCGTAGCGTTGTTCCGCTGCTCTGACCTGCGCCAAGGCATCAAGCGCTTGACGCACTCTACGTTAAGCGTTTGACGTTCCGCCCTGTCGGATGCCAGAATCGCCCTGAATGCTTATCGCCCTGCCCGGGCAAGTTCCCGGCAGGCCCCAATGACGTGGAGACAAACGTGGACCCCAACACACGCAAGAAGATCATTCTTGACTGCGACCCCGGCCATGACGACGCAGTGGCAATGCTGCTGGCGCACGGCAACCCGGACATCGAATTGCTCGCTGTGACCACTGTGGTGGGCAACCAGACCCTTGAGAAAGTCACCCGTAACGCCCTCTCGGTAGCCACCATCGCAGGCATCACCGGAGTTCCGTTCGCCGCCGGCTGCGACCGCCCCTTGGTCCGCACCATCGAAACGGCCCCCAGCATCCACGGCGACTCGGGCATGGACGGCCCGGAACAGCCCGAGTCCGCCATCGAGCTCGACCCGCGCCACGCCGTCGACCTCATCATTGAAACCGTCATGGCGCACGAGCCGGGCACCGTCACGCTGGTTCCCACCGCCGGACTCACCAACATCGCGATGGCCGCGCGCAAGGAACCGCGCATCGTGGAGCGCGTGAAGGAAGTTGTCCTCATGGGCGGCGGCTACCACGTGGGCAACTGGAGCGCGGTGGCCGAGTTCAACATCATCATCGACCCCGAGGCCGCACACATCGTCTTCAACGAAAAGTGGCCCGTGGTGATGGTCGGCCTCGACCTCACGCACCAGGCACTGGCCACGGACGAGGTGGTCAACAACATCGCGGCCATCGGCACCAAGCCGGCTAAGTTCGTCCTGGAACTCATGGAATTCTTCAAGAAGACCTACAAGGACGCCCAGGGCTTCGACTTCCCGCCGGTCCACGATCCGTGCGCCGTGGCCTACGTCATCGATCCCACCGTCATGACCACCCGCAAGGTGCCCGTGGACATCGAACTCCAGGGCAAGCTCACCCTCGGCATGACCGTAGCCGACTTCCGCGCGCCCGCGCCGGAGGACTGCCACACCTCGGTGGCAGTTGACCTCGACCACAAGAAGTTCTGGGACCTGGTCACCGATGCGATCCAACGGATCGGCGAACCAACGCACGACGGCGGCGCTGACGCCACCGTGATTGCCGAAACGGTCCTGGCAGGAGAGTCCAACTAATGTCCACGCTCACCGAAACAAAGTCCGCGCGCGGCAACGTCACCGCGCTCATGGTTGCCCTGCTGGCAGCCTGCGTGGCCTTCCAGCTCAACGCCTCCATGCTCAGCCCTGCCCTGGTAACCATGGGCAACGAACTCAACACGGATCAAGCCACCATCGGCCTGTCCCAGACCTGGTTCTTCACCGCTGCCGCGCTGTTCTCGCTCTTCCTTCCGCGCCTGAGCGACATCGTTGGCCGCAAGAAGATCCTGGTGGGCATGATGCTCCTCATGGCCGTCGGATCCGTCATCGCCGCGATGGCCCCTGACGTGACGTGGCTCTTCGTGGGCCGCATCATCCAGGGCGTCAGCGGACCGACCGTCCCGCTGTGCCTGATCATGCTTCGCTCCGCCGTCAGCAACCCGCGCAAGTACGGCACGCTCATGGGCCTCATCACGGCCGTCAACGGCGGCGTGGCCGGCGTCGACTCTTTTGTCGGAGGCTACTTCGCTGAGAACTTCGGCTTCCGCAGCATCTTCTGGCTCATGGTGGCCCTCGCCGTGGTGGCCACGGTCCTTATCGCCGTCCTGGCCGGCGAGAGCAAGCCCGCCGCCGGCACCACCATGGACTGGCTGGGCGTCTTCTTCATCGTGATCGCCGTGGGCGCACTGCTGACAGCACTGAACGAAGGCTCCAAACTGGCCACCGCCTTCGATTCCGGCACGTTGACCCTGGCCATCAGCCTGACGGTGATTGCCGCCGTCGCCTTCTTTGCGTTCTGGACTGTCGAGAAGCGCGCCAAGCAGCCCATGGTGGAAACCGTGCACCTGCGCCAGCGCTCCACGTGGGCACCACTGCTGACCACCACCCTCACCATGACCGGTATCTTCGCGGTCATCAACGGCATCGTCCCGGCCTACGTCCAAGCTGCCGATCCGGGCTTCGGCGTCGGCCCCACGGAGATGTCGCTGATCATCCTGACGCCGTACGCGCTGCTCGGTTGGATCTTCGGCCCGATCAGTGGCCGCCTCGCACCGATTCTGGGCTACACCAAGGTCCTGCGCATCGGCCTGGTCGGCAGCCTCGTGGCACTGGCCATCATTGCGTTCTTCGGCCTCAACAACCTGCCCATGATGATCCTGGGCACGGCCCTGCTGGGCATCATGTACGCCGGCACCGTCAACATCATGCTGAACGGACTTGGCGTGGTCCTTTCGCCGCAGGGCAACCCCGGCTTCCTCCCCGGCATGAACGCCGGCGCGTTCAACCTCGGTGCCGGGTTGAGCTTCCTGGTCCTTCCCGCCGTCCTCGTCGCAACGGCCTCCCTGAATGACGCCAAGGCGTCGTACCTGACCGTTGTGGTGGTGGGCCTCGCGATCACCTTCGCCGCGTTTGCCGCTTCGCTGCTGCTCCCCAAGCCGGTGGACGCAGAAGTGGCCGAGGCCGGGAAGGTGGCCGCATGAGCACCGGCAGCAACGCGCCCAAGGCGGGGATCGTCGTCGTCGGCTCCCTCAACGCCGACCTCACCATCTACACCGACCGCCTCCCCAACCCCGGCGAGACGGTCCATGGCAACGGGTTCGCGGTGAACCCCGGGGGCAAGAGCGCCAACCAGGCGGTGGCTGCCAGCAAGCTCGGCGGCAAGGTCAGCCTGATTGGCGCGGTGGGCGAGGACCCCAACGGCACCATGCTCCTGGACTCGACCGCCAGCGCCGGAGTGGACGTGTCCCGCGTCCGACGCTCCGATGCAGCTACCGGCGTCGCGGTCATTTCCGTCGACGCGCGCGGCGAGAACAGCATCATCATCTCCGCCGGAGCCAACGGGACGCTGCGGCCAGCGGACGTGGAGGCTGCTGCTTTCGCCGACGCTGCCGTCGTCTGCCTGTGCCTGGAAGTGGGGATGGATACCGTGGTGGCCGCCGCGCAGGCAGGGCACGACGCCGGAGCCACGGTTCTGCTGAACCTCTCACCGTACGCTGAGGTGCCCGAGGTTCTGGCCGGCCTGAGCGACGTTCTGCTAGTGAATGCGCACGAGGCCGCGATGTTCCTTGGCTCGGAGGCTGACATTCCCGATCCCGACGCCGAAGCTGAGGAATGGGAGCCGGTCCGGGCCCAGTTCGCGGACCGTGGACTGCAGCGTGTGCTCGTGACGCTGGGCGCGCAGGGCTCCGTGGTCTTGGACTCGCTCGCCCGTGGAGCGGAGGACCAGATCACGCGCATCTCCCCCACCAGGGTGGACGCCGTGGACACGACGGGCGCCGGAGATGCGTTCACCGGTGCTGTTGCTGCCCGGCTGGCCGCAGGTGATTCGCTGGCCGACGCGGCTGCGTTTGCCTCGGTGGCCGCCGCCCTGGCCGCAACGAAGAAGGGCACGCAGGCCGCATATGCGAGCCGCGAAGAAGTCGAGGCTGCGCGGGCGTCCTAAGCGGCACGGCACCCAACCAGGGGACAGCACGCGCTCTCATGAGCCTTCATTGGAGCGTGCACTGTCCCCTCTTTGGGTTCAGAGGACATACGGGCTGCCTTGGGTTAAGCGGACTTGCGGGCTGCGCGCTCCACGGCTTTGCGGGACAGCGCTCCGTGGCCGGCCATGAGGCGCGGCACCACGAGATAGACGGCCGTGGGGACAACGAATGCGGTCAGCACGAGCGCGCGCAGAACGGGATGCCAAGGCTCCATGATCGGGCCGAGCAGCAGCATTCCTACAGATACAAGCGGAAATATGGCGATCCAGGTAATGAGCGCCCGCATGTGAACGGAGGGCCCCTGCGGGCGGGCTGCGGCCGGGGCCACGGGGGCAGTTGTTTCGGCGGCGACTTCGGTCGTCATCAGATTCTCCAACCAGATAGTTGCAATTGACTTGAGATCACAATAGCCGGACCTTGGAACAATTACAACTACTTAGTTGGAAACTGCTAATATGACCCTATGGCATGGGACACGGAACGAACCAAGGCACTGCTGCTGGAAGCGGCAACCACCGAGTTCTGCACACGTGGACTGGCCGGCGCCCGCATCGACAGGATCGCGTCCGAGGCCGGCGTCAACAAAGAGCGGATCTACCAGTACTTCGGGAACAAGAACGGGCTGTTCGACGCCGTGATTGTCGCGGCGCTCAGCTCCCTCATGGACGAAGTACCCATCGAGGGCAACGGCCCCGAAGCCATGGCGGACTATGCGGGCCGGCTCTTCGACCATCACCAGGAAGACGCAACGGCCCCCCGTTTGCTGTTCTGGGAAGGCCTGGAACGGGGGTCCGACGTGGTTGGCCTGCCCAAACGCATGGCCAACTGCGCATCGAAGGTCAACAGCACCATCGCAGCCCTGCCCGGAATCTCCCGGGAAGACGCGGGAGACCTCCTCATCACCATCGTGAGCCTCTGCGATTCCGCACCGGTGTTGCCGGCCTTGGACGGACTCATGGCCGGCAATGACCCCGGCCGCATCCAAAGGCGACGCGCCGCCGTCGTGCGCACCGTCTATCTGGCCGCAGCAGCGCTGGCCGCCGAAGCCACAGCAGCCGCAACCGCCTGATCGAAGCGGTGCAGAACCTCCCCCTGTGACAGCTTTGACAGCAAAAGTGACTCACTTGTGAAGTTGCCCCTAGCCAAGAGGGGGTGCCATCAACCATGCTTGCTCCATGTACTCAACGACGAGCCCATACCGCATCATCACGGTCTGCACCGGAAACATCTGCCGGTCGCCCATGGCAGCGCTCATGCTGGCCGAAGCCTTCACTGCGGAAGGGCTCGGCAAGCTTGTAGTGGTGGATTCAGCGGGCACTACGGGCTACGAGGTCGGCCACCCCATCGACCCACGCGCCGCCCGCGTCCTGACAGCCCAGCACATCGCCTCCGAGGACCACGTGGCCCGGGAATGGCGGCACGAATGGTTCGCCGGGCGGGACCTGATCCTGGCCCTGGACGTTGACCACTTCGGCTGGCTCCAGGAAGGCGCCCCTGACCGCGCCTCACTGGAAAAGGTCCGCATGCTGCGAAGCTTCGACCCCCAAGTGGCCGACCGCAGCTCCCTGGACCTTGGCATCGAGGACCCCTGGTACGGCGGGCACACGGACTTCGACAACACCTGGACGCTCATCAAATCGGCCATCCCGGGAATCGTGGAACACGCCAAAGCAGCCATCGCCTCCGGAGACACCGAAGCAGGCCAGGAGCACCAGCAGGTAACCTCTATGACATGACCCCTGCACCCGTGATCATCGCTGTTGACGGCAGGTCCGGCGCAGGCAAAACCACACTGGCCGTCGAGCTGGCGGCCCGGCTTCGGCAACACCATAAAGTTTCGCTCTTCCACCTCGAGGACATCTATCCGGGGTGGAACGGCCTGCGCACCGGCATCGAGCGTTACGTGGCCACCGTGCTCACCCCGCTCAGCCAGGGAACGGCCGCAGAATGGGTCAGCTGGGACTGGGAACGGCACTACGACGGCGGGTTGAACGTCACGCTGCCCGCGGAAATCGTCATCGTGGAGGGCGTGGGATCCGCCGCCGACGCCGCCCGCCCCATGCTGGACGCCGTGGTGTGGGTGGAAGCGCCGGGTGACGATCGCCGTCGTCGAGCCCTGACGCGCGACGGAAGCACCTACGAACCCTACTGGGACACCTGGGCTGCGCAGGAAGAAGAGTGGCTCTCGGACGACTCCGTCATCGCCGAAGCCGACATCCACGTCCAAAATCCCGCCAACGGCAGCGCGCCGGACCACGTTCTCCAGGCACTCATGTACCTGCCGGCGCTGGCAGCCATCCTCTCCCCCGAACTGAGCGCACGGCGCGGGCTGCAGTTGCGGTCCGAGCGCCTGGAGGCGACGCCGGACGCCGCACGCCTTTTCGAAACCCTCTACGGGCAGTCGCGGAACGCCGTGTGGCTCGACTCGTCCAACGCGGCCGCAGTGGCCGGCCGCTCCCAAGCCGCGGCCCGCAGCCGCTTCAGCATCCTGGCCGACGACGGCGGCACTTTCGGCCAGACGGTATCGCACCGTTCCGGGGTCACCACCGTCACGGCAGGGTCAGCGTCTGTGACCACATCCGGCCCCTTCTTCCGGTGGCTGGACTCGGTCTGGGGCAGACGGGCGGTCCGCGCGCCCCGCGGATACGACGGCCAATTCACGCTCGGCTGGCTGGGATACCTGGGCTACGAACTCAAGCGCGAAACCGGCGGCAACGATGTCCGATCCGACACCCCGGACGCCGCACTCCTCTTCGCGGGCCGGGCCGTGGTGCTGGACCACCGCGAACAGACAGTATGGCTGCTGGCCCTGGACGCCCCCGACGCGGACGAGTGGCTGCGCGAGGCGCGGGCCGCCGTCGTCGGGTCTTCCGGTGCCGCTTCTCCAGGCGCGGATGCCGCCCCCACGGCAACCGTCCCCGAATTCGTCAGCCGCGATTCCGCCACCGACTACAAACGCAAAATCGCCGACTCCCAGCACCAAATCGGCGAGGGCAACTCCTACGAAATCTGCCTGACCACCACGCTGGAAGCACCCGCGGGGAACTTCGACGCGTGGACCAGCTACCTTGCACTGCGACGCCGGAACCCGGCCCCGTTCGCCAGTTACCTGCGGTTCGGGGAGCTGGAGGTCGCCAGCACCTCACCTGAGCGGTTCCTGCGGATCCTGTCCGACGGCGGCATGTGCGCCGAGCCGATCAAGGGCACCAGGGGCCGGTCTGCCGACCCTGACGCGGACGCAGCCCTGCGGCAGGACCTCGAGACATCGCTGAAGGACCGCGCCGAAAACATCATGATCGTGGACCTGCTCCGCAACGATCTCAGCCACTTCGCCATCCCCGGTTCGGTGACGGTGAGCAGGCTGTGCGCCATCGAAAGCTACGCGACCGTCCACCAGATGGTGAGCACCGTGGACGCACATCTGCGGCCAGGCGCTCCCCGGGCAGAAGCAGTAGCCGCCGCGTTCCCGGCAGGATCCATGACCGGGGCGCCCAAGATCAGCACGATGGACATCCTCGACCAACTCGAAGCAGGGCCGCGCGGCATCTACTCCGGCGCCATCGGCTACTTCTCCCTGAACGCCGCCACCGACCTCGCGGTGGTCATCCGCACCTTGGTGGCCAATCCCGACGGCGGCAGGGGGCGTACCCTCACGCTCGGCGTAGGCGGCGCCATCACCTCGGACTCCGTGGCCGACGACGAGTACGAGGAAATAAGGACCAAGGCCTTCGGGGTGCTCTCAACCCTCGGCGCCGGCTTCCCCGACTGAATCCCCGGTGAGGACTACTGGAGCGTTGCCGTCAATCTGGCCACGTTATCCACATACTTGGCCAACGGGGGCCGGTCCATCCAGTCGTCCAGCATAAGCTCACGGGATACCTCGCGGTACGTGGATTCCACGGCCCGCATGAGGTTCACGGTCTCGGAGCCCAGCAGCATCACCGAGACCTCCATGTTGAGGGAGAAGGAGCGCATGTCCATGTTGCTGGAACCAAGAACCGCCACCTCGTCATCAATGGTGAAATGCTTGGCATGGAGGACGTATGGCGCGCGGTAGAGATAGATGCGCACCCCTGCATTCAGCAGTGCCTCGTAGTAGGAGCGCTGGGCATGGTGCACCAGGAACTGGTCGCCCTTCTCCGAGACGAACAACTCCACGTCCACCCCCCGCTGGGCGGCAGTGGTGATGGCGTACAGCAAGGAATCATCGGGGACGAAGTACGGGCTGCAGATTGAAATCCGGTGCTGCGCCGAGTAGATCAACGTGTTGAAGAGCCGCAGGTTGTTCTCTGTCGCGAACCCCGGGCCGCTGGGCACAACCTGTGCGGTGACCTGGCCGGGGGACGGCAACGCCGGCAGGCGCAGCTGGTCCTCCAGGGACTCGTCCGTTTCGCTGAGCCAGTCCGTCGCGAAGACCACGTTGAGGGTGGGGACGATCGGGCCTTCAAGCCTGGACATGAGCTCAACCCATTTGCGTCCCACCTTGTGGTGCTTGGGGTTGTTGTAGGACGGCTCAATGAGGTTCTGCGAACCGGTGAAGGCCACCTGTCCGTCGATCACCATGATCTTGCGGTGGTTCCTCAAGTCCGGACGCCGCCATTGGCCGTGGATGGGCAGCAGGGGCAGCATGCGCTTCCACTGGATCTTGCCCGCTTTGAGCCTGCGGATCAGGCGGCGGTAGCCCTTGACGCGCAACGTTCCAATGTGGTCGAAGAGGAGCCGCACAGTGACGCCCCGCTCAGCCGCTTTCTCCAGCTCAGTCAGGAGCTCATCAGTCACGGAGTCACTGCTCATGATGTAGAACTCGGCGTTGATGTAGTTCTTGGCGTCCCTGACGGCCTCGGCCATGGCCTTAATGGACTCGTGGTAGCCGGGGATCAGCTCCACCTTGTTGCCATCCACCATGGGCAGCGAGCCCAGCCTGTGGTTAAGCTCCCCGGCCGACTTCACCCACTCGGGTCCGGAGTAGACGCTCACCGGATCCGAAAGATCGGAGGTCACGGCACGGACGCGGCGGTTGACTTCTTCCTGCTGCTCCCGCCTGCGCTTGGAAAGTTTGAAATTGCCAAACAACAGGAACAGGACGAAGCCCACGGATGGGATGAGGAACACAGCCAAAAGCCATGCCATGGCCGTCGTGGGACGGCGATTGCCGGGAATGATACCCAGCAGGACGATCCGCATGATGACTTCCGCGATGGCCCACGCACCCAGCAACCAGGTCCACTCCTGGCCAAACGGAAAAGGAAAGAGCACCTGACAAACCCCCACGGTTCATGGACAACAGTGACCACAGCCTATCCGGCAAAGTCATCAGCGGTGGCCCCGCACTAAGCTGGGAGCATGACTTCAGCAGCCCCCACGGTCCTCGTTTTCCTGGACCCCGCCTTCGAAAACGGCCGAATTGCCGATTCCAGCCAACCGCAGCTCATGGCCACGGACCTGGGAGCTACACGCGGAGATGGCGTGTTCGAATCACTCCTGGCTGTCCAGGGCCGGCCCCGGAAAGTCCAGGCACACCTGAACAGGCTGGCGGGTTCTGCAGCAGCTTTGGACCTGACGCTGCCCGATCAGGACGCCTGGCGGCGGGCCATCGAAACGGCCATCACGGAATTCCGCAGCACCCACCCTGCGCCCACGCCTGAGGAGGACGAGGTTGTGGTCAAACTCATCGTCACCCGCGGTGTTGAAGGTGCGGCGAGCCCCACGTGCTGGGTACAGGCTTCGCCCTCACCCGCGGGCAGTCGCCGGCAGCGCGAGACGGGCATCGACGTCGTGCTTCTGGACCGCGGCTTCGACACCGAAGCCGGCGAGCGCGCACCATGGCTGTTGCTCGGTGCCAAAACACTTTCCTATGCCGTCAACATGGCCGCACTGCGCTACGCGCATAAGCAAGGCGCCGACGACGCGATCTTCACCTCGACCGACGGCCGCGTCCTGGAAGGGCCGACGTCCACCGTGCTGCTGGCGCACCTTGAAGAAATGGATGACGGCGCTGGTTCCGTCAGGACTGTTCGCCGCCTGATTACACCGCAGCTGGACAGCGGCATCCTTCCGGGAACCTCGCAGGGCGCGCTGTTCGCTGCGGCCAAGGCCGCCGGCTGGGAACTTGGCTACGGTCCGCTGGAGCCGCAAGACTTGTTCGACGCCGACGCCGTGTGGCTCATCTCGAGTATTCGCTTGATCGCTCCGGTGAACCACATCAACGGCAAGGAAGTCGGCACACCCGCCATCCGAAAGCAGCTCACAGCCGAGCTGAACGAATTGTTCGCGGGTATCGAATAGCGGACCGCGCCGGGGCATACGCCAAGGATGCTCCGCTTGGAACCTAGCAGGTCGCAAGTAGAGTAATTGCTCGCATGACTCAATGATAAGGAACTCTTGGCCTCAGCCATGAGCAAATTGTGCGTCCAATCGCATTTCTTATCCTCCTTGAAATGGTCATTCGTCATGTGATGAATCTTGTTCTCGTGTTAGTTGGATCACGTCCGACTGCCACTACTTCAGACTTTGCTGGCTAACTTCCCGGAGGGAATATGGGACTCAGCTCCCCCACAAAAGCCGAAGCATCGGCAACCGAGGCGCAGTCCGCAACTGCCGCCTCACCATCAGGACTCCGCCGGTCCATGGAGGCCCGGCACCTGGTCATGATCGCCATGGGCGGTGTCATCGGTTCAGGCCTCTTCGTCAGTTCCGGCTACACCATCGCCACCGCCGGCCCCCTGGGCGCGGTGCTTGCCTTCCTGATCGGCGCTGTCGTGGTGTATCTCGTGATGGCCTGCCTCGGGGAACTCGCTGTAGCGTTTCCTGTTTCGGGCGCATTCCACATCTATGCCGCCCGCACCATCGGACCCGCCACGGGCTTTGCCACGGCGTGGCTGTACTGGCTCTGCTGGGCTGTGGCCCTTGGTTCTGAATTCACTGCGGCCGGGCTGCTCATGCAACGGTGGTTCCCGGGCGTGGATGTCTGGATCTGGTGTTTCGTTTTCGCAACAGTCCTCTTCACCCTGAACGCCATCTCATCTCGCGTCTTTGGGGAATCGGAGTTCTGGTTCGCGCTCATCAAGGTCGCCGCCGTCGTCGGCCTCATCATCCTGGGCGGCGCCGCGCTTACCGGATTCCACCCCCTTGCAACGGGCGACTACCCCACGTTTGGCGAGAACTTCAGCACCCCTGACGGGCTCTTCCCGAACGGCTTCACGGGAGTCTTTGTCACGTGCCTGGCCGTCTTCTATGCGTTCTCCGGTTCCGAACTGATCGGTGTTGCAGCTGGTGAGACCACCAACCCCGGCGCGAACATCCCCAAGGCAATGCGTACCACAGTGATCCGCCTGATGATCTTCTTCGTTGGTGCCATCACGGTGATCGCGGCAACCATCCCGTACGAAAAAGTCAGCGTGGACGAGAGCCCGTTCGTCACCGTCTTCTCCATGCTCGGCATCCCGTACGCGGCGGACATCATGAACTTCGTGATCATCACGGCGTTGCTTTCCGCCGGAAACTGCGGACTCTTCTCCTGTGCCCGCATGCTGTTCTCGCTGGCCGACGAAGGCCACGCACCCCAGGTCTTCAAGAAGCTCACCAAGCGCGGCATCCCGCTGGTTGCCCTCTGCGTGAGCATGCTCGGCGGTCTCGCCTCGCTGATCAGCAGCGTCGTTGCGCCGGCTACCGTTTACCTGGTGCTCGTTTCCGTGGCCGGCTTTGCGACGGTGGGTGTGTGGATGTCGATCGTGGCTTCACACTTCATCTACCGGAGGACGTTCGTGAGGAACGGTGGCGACGTCAACACTCTGCCGTACAAAGCGCCGCTGTTCCCGCTGGTGCCGATCCTCGCATTCGCCTTGTGCGTTGTGTCGTTGATCGGCATCGCGTTCGATCCCAACCAAGTGGCGGCCCTCCTGTTCGGAGTGCCCTTCGTGGGTGCCTGCTACGCGTTCTTCTACTTCAAGTACGGACGCCGCCGCTCGCTCAAAAAGGCCGTCAACTCCTAGCGCCGCGGTTTCCTGACCCTGTGGGGATGCAGATCAGCCCTTGGACAACTCTTTCGGTTGCCCAGGGGCTGATCTGTCGTGGAAGGTCGACGGCGGACCTCACCCCGCCTGCGCACAATCACTCTCCGCGGCTGATGGCCTTGGGTCTACTTCTTGTTTGCCCGCACCGGGTGCTCGCTCAGAATTGACAGCCTGTTGAAAGCGTTGATTCCAATCGCCGCCATGCAGAGGACACTGATCTGTTCGTCACTGTAGTGCTGACGCGCCACGGCAAACAGTTCCGGGCTGGGACGGGAGGTACTCATGCGGGTAATCTGCTCCGCGATCTCCATGGCGACGACCTCGCTGGGTTCGAACAACTGCACTTCCTTGTACACAGCCACCAATGACAGGCGCTGCTCCGTCTCGCCGTACTTCAGTGCCCGACGGTGGTGGAGATCCAAACAGAACGCGCACCCGTTGATCTGCGAACACAGGTAATTGATTAGTTCGAGGGTCCGGCGCGGGATCCCTAGCCGGTCAGCTTCGTCAACGAGTTGCTGCGAATAGTGGCTGAGCGTCGCGTAGAGGTCCGGTTGCTGCTTATCGAGATAACCGGCCAGCCGCGGTTTTGTTTCCTGTTCAGGCATGTTTGGAGCTTAACGCACCGCGCTCGGAGAGCTTAAGTGAGCAAGCGTCACAGCCAAGCACGCGGAACGTGAGCAAGCGTCACCGCCAAGCACGCGGGATGTGAGCAAGCGTCACAGCCAAGCACGCGGAACGTGAGCGAGCGTCACAGCCAAGCATGCGGAACGTGAGGGAGGGTCACTCCGGGGTGTCGGCGGCCAGGCGGATGCCGTTCTCGGCCAGCCATACGGGATTGTAGGCCTTGCTCAGGTAGTTGGTGCCGGCGTCGGGCGCTATGGCTACCACCACCGAACCGTGAGGCGCGGCGCGGGCCACGCGCACTGCTGCCGCGACAGCGAGACCGGACGACGGCCCCAGCGCGAGCCCTTCTTCGTCAAGAAGCCGATGGACCGTGCTGTAGACCTCGTCGTTGGGGATCCGGAGGAAGCGGTCAACGATGGAGCGGTCGAAGATCTTGGGCCATTCTGACTGCGGCCAGGAGTTGCCGACGCCGTCCACCAGGATTTCGCCGGGATGACCCCCGCTGTACGCGGATCCGTAGGGGTCGGCACCCACCACTTCAACGTGCCCTCCCGGCCTTGAGGCTGCCACCTGTTCCTTCAAGTAACGCCCGTTGCCGCTGATGGTGCCGCCCGTACCGATGCCGGCCACGAAATGCGTCACCAGCCCACCCGTCTGTTCCCAGATCTCCGGCCCCGTGGTCTCGTAATGTGCCAATGGATTGGCCGGATTGTCGAACTGCATGGGCCGCCAGGCGCCGGGTGTTTCGGCGGTAATCCGGGCGGCCACGGCTCGCGCGTTCTCCGGAGACTCGGACGGCGCGTTCCAATCCGTCAGGATCACCCGCGCGCCATAGTTGTGCAGCGCAGCGAGTTTTTCCTCGGAAATGGTGTCGCCCGTGACCACCACCACCGGGTGGCCCGTGAGGTGCCCGATCAGCGCCAGCCCGATCCCGGTGTTACCGGACGTGCTCTCCACAATGGTGGCCCCCGGCCTCAGCTCCCCCGAGCGCTCGGCCGCCCGCACCATACTTAGTGCCGTGCGGTCCTTGATGGAACCACCGGGGTTCTCGGACTCCAGCTTGACGTGGATGACACTGCCGAGCCCGCGGCTGAAGTTCTCCAGCTTGACCAGCGGAGTGTTCCCCACCTTTTCCAGGACCGAGGCGTCGAGACCATCAAGACCCCCGGGCAGTGCATGCAACCCATGCTTACGGGTGGCCGTGCTCATGGCGTCGCCTCCTCTGTTTCAGTGAAAAGCTGATCCACGGCTTCGCGCAGCACCGTCCGCGAGCGCTCCACCAGGTCCGGCGCCGACGGCCGGTCCGCCAACACATCAGCAAGCCGGCCCGCCACCAGCCCGGTCCCGTTGCCGAGCGGCTGTGCAGCTTCGGCTTCCAGCAGGAGGTAGGAAGCCGTGAGGGACTCGATGGCCAGGAGCTTCTCCGCGGCATCAATCGACTTCTCCAGCTGTTGCAAGGCCAGCGGAGCAAGCGTCGAGTGGTCCTCGATGTCGGCTGAGAGCGTGGGCGCGCCGAGGGTTGCCGGCGCTGCCAGGAATTTGAGTTCGGCCAACAGTCCGGCCGCGGAATACCAGAGCAGCCCGGGCAGCTCCTCCTGAATCAAGGCAGACGCCGCACCGGGCGCGGAGGACGCCGCTGCCAGGTGCCTCGCCCGGATGGCCCGCTGCGGTGGATACAGCTTGGCGATCCGCCGCTCGCTGGAAATCCCCACGTGCGCCAATCCCAACCGCAGGCTTTCGAAGGACAACGCCAGCTGCATGGGTTGGAAGTTCCCGCCGGACACCATCGTTCCCGACTCCACATCGACCAACGGGTTGTCTCC
This sequence comes from Paenarthrobacter sp. CC6, assembly GCF_040560085.1. Classification (NCBI taxonomy): domain Bacteria; kingdom Bacillati; phylum Actinomycetota; class Actinomycetes; order Micrococcales; family Micrococcaceae; genus Paenarthrobacter; species Paenarthrobacter sp. CC6. Next base: position 294,065 of record NZ_JARDAN010000007.1, read on the forward strand.
CCGGCCGTTCAGCTCCACTTCCAGGCCCGAACGCAACTGCGCCACCAAGAACCGGAACGCCCCGTGGGTCTGCGGTGCAGCCCGGAAGGACAACGCGTCCTGTACCGACGCTTCCCTGCGGACATCCTCCAGCCAGCCACCGCTGAGAAGCCGTCGAACAGCGGCGGCCGAGTCCCGCTGGCCGTCAACCGCCTTGGCCGCTTGGATGGCCGGCGAAAAGGGACTGAGGTTTCCGCCGCCGTCGTACCTTGCGATCGCCTCCAGCGACAATGAAAGCGCGACGTCGGCGAGCCGGGCCAGGTGCTGCAGGCGCACCAAGGCGAGGGCTCCCGCGCCCACGGAGTAGGCATTGGCGCTCACCAGGGCCAAGGCCTCTCCGGCAGCAGGTTGCAGGGCTTGCAGGCCGGCGTCCGCGAGGGCTTTGGCGCCGGGCACCAGCATGCCGGAGGCGTCGAACGCTTCCCCCTCGCCCAGGGCTACGGCAGCGACGGCGGCCAGCTGGGTCAGGTCGGAGGAACCCACGGACCCTTCGCGCGGGATGGCGGGGTAGACGCCGCGGTTGAGCAGTTCGGCATAGAACCCGGCGGTCCCGGCACGAACCCCGGAGCCGCCCCGGCTGAACCCGACAAGCCGGGCCAGGATCACTGCGCGCGCTGCGGCACGATCCAGATACGGGCCTACGCCGCTGTTGTGATACCTGATGACCTGCACCTGGTAGGCGAGGAGGGACTTCTCCTCCACAGCAGTGTCCCGGCCTGACCCTAGAAGGGTATTCAGGCCGTAGACCCGTTGACCGGAGGCGGCCGCCTCCTCGACGATCTCCCTTCCCCGTCCGATCAAATTCAACGCATCTTGGTTGAGTTCCACGTGAAACGTCGGATCCGCAGCCGCTTCCGCCACAGCCAACGCGGAAACGGGGCCCGTCCCGATGGTGAAAATGCCCATTAGAAATCCAGCAGGTTTTGGCGGAATCCGCCGTTGCCGTAACTCTTCCTCAACAGGCCGCGGCGGCGGAGTTCCGGGGTCAGCTTGTCCAGCACACCGTGCACTGTCACCGGATCAACGAAGCCGGAGAACAGGAAGCCGTCGCCCCCTACGGCCGCGCCGGTCTCCTCCAGGTAATCCGCAATTTCTCCCACCGTGCCGATGATCGAATCCCCGGCACCACCGCTGCGTGCCTGCAGGATTTCACGCAGAGTGGACCCGGGAGGGGCCGCCTTGGCGAAGTGCTCCAAGGTGCCCTGGTTGCTGTTGGTGCTCAACTCCGGAAGCGGGGCATCGAGGTCGAACTTTTTGAAGTCGATCACGGACAGGTAGGAGATGGAGTTGAGCTGGCTGTCGATGTCACGCTGCGTCAATTCCCGGCGCTGCGCCCGTAGCTCCTCGGCCTCGGCTGTGGAACCCACCACGGTGGGCTTCAGCACGAAAAGCACCTTCACGTCGTCGGGATTCCGGCCGGCTTTCGCCGCCTCGGCCCGGATCGAATCCCGGTAGGCCTTCATACCGTCAACGCCGCGGGCGAGCGCAATTGCCACATCCGCGTGACCGCCGGCAAACGCTTTGCCCCGGGGAGAGGCGCCCGCTTGGACAAGCACGGGTTCCTCGGGCAACGGTGCCGTGTTCAGCGGCCCACGGACCTTGAAGAAGTCCCCGTCGTGGTTGATCGGATGCACTTTGGTATGGTCCGCAAACACCCCGGCTGAAACGTCCTCAAGTACAGCGTCGGCCTCCCAGCTTCGCCAAAGCCGCCTGACGACGTCGACGAATTCCTCCGCTTTTTCGTACCGGAGGTCGTGTTCGATCTGCTGGTCCAAGCCGTAGTTCTGCGCGGCGAGATCGCTGCCCGAGGTGACCACATTCCATCCGAGCTGCCCCTCGGAGAAGTGCTGCAGGGTAGCGAGGAGCCGGGCCGCGGTGAAGGGCGGGTAGAAGGAAGCGCTGACCGTGGGAACGATCCCCAGGTGCTCCGTGGCGGAAAGCAAGTACGGGACCAACGCCAAAGGATCGTGTTTCGGCGCAAAGGAAGCATGGGCCAGCGAAACCTCGGCAGTACCGCCATAGGTGTCCGGGACGGTCAGGGAATCCTCGATGATGAACAGGTCCAGCCCGGACAGCTCGAACGCGCGCACGGCCTCCTGGTACAGGGCGGGCTTCTTCCAGTCGTACCCCAGGCTGTAGCCCGGAGTGCCCCAGCCCTGCACCCCGAAACCGTGCCCCACGAACCAACCAAAATGCAGCATGGGCTTGAGTGTAGAACTGCTCTGTCCGTTCACCGCGACCTGATTTCATACGAAGTTACAGGGGGTCGTACTGCGTCAATTATGCTCCCGGGACGTCTTAATTGGACCCGTACTCCAGTACCGTCCGGTTACGCAACATGACGACGGCCGCCGTGCGGGCCGTCGTCGTGAATGCTACGTTTTTCTTGAGTAATGAGAACCAGCGCAAAGCCCTGACTTGCTGGTCGGCAACCCTCTCTCCGGCGGGGTGCCTCAGGTGACTACTCGGCGTATCGACAACTCGAACTGCAAGCGTGACTGAGGAGCACCAGCAATGCCTGAACCCACTGAAGAAAAACTCTCTTACCGCCTGATAACAGGCCCGGATACCCGCGACTTTTGTGAGCGGATCACCAACGCCCTGGCGGATGGGTACGTACTGCACGGCAGCCCCGCCGCCACGTTCAACGGAACCGACGTGATCGTCGCGCAGGCCGTCGTCCTGCCCGCCGCGATTGCCAGCGCCGATGCCGCAGTCGCCAACGCCGTTGATGAACTGGATACCGACGACGAAGAAGCATTCGAGGGCCACGCATGAGCTACGCAGGTGACCTGACCCCGCAAGACGCGTGGGCCAAGCTTGAACAGGGCGCCATCCTGGTGGACGTCCGCACCGAGGGCGAATGGGCCCACATCGGAATCCCCGACACGAAAGCCACCGAGAACGATCCCCTGTTCATCCAGTGGAACCTCGCCGGCGGCATCCCGAACTCCCGCTTCATCGAGGACCTGCAACAACAGGCGCCCGAGGACGACGGCGTGGAGCTCGTCTTCATCTGCCGCTCCGGCCAGCGCTCCATCGCCGCCGCCATCGCCGCCACGCAGGCAGGCTTCACCGCCTACAACGTCCTTGAAGGCTTTGAGGGCGAACCCGACCGTTACGGCGAACGCACCGTCAATGGTTGGAAGAACCGTGGCCTGCCAACGAATCTGGGGACCGAGTAAGTGACTTTCAATCCTGACGCCGCCGGCTGGAGCCCCGACACCCAGGCCGTTCGCGGTGGACTTGACCGTACCAACTTCCAGGAAACGGCCGAACCCGTCTTCCTGAACTCCGGCTTCGTTTACGAATCCGCCGCCGCGGCAGAACGCGCCTTCACCGGCGAGGACGAACGCTTCGTCTACTCCCGCTACGGCAACCCGTCCGTGGCCACCTTCCAGGAGCGGCTGCGCCTCCTCGAAGGTACCGAGGCTTGCTTCGCGACGGCGTCCGGCATGTCCGCCGTGTTCACCGCACTGGGTGCCCTGCTGGCTGCCGGTGACCGCGTGGTTGCTGCCCGTTCCCTCTTCGGCTCCTGCTTCGTGATCCTCAACGAGATCCTTCCGCGCTGGGGCGTGGAGACGGTGTTTGTGGACGGACCGGACCTTGACCAGTGGCGTGAGGCTCTCTCCGAGCCGACCACCGCCGTCTTCTTCGAGTCACCGTCCAACCCGATGCAGGAAATCGTGGACATCCAGGCTGTCAGCGAACTGGCGCATGCCGCTGGGGCGACTGTCGTCGTCGACAACGTCTTTGCCACTCCCCTGCTGCAGCGCTGTGGCGAGCTGGGCGCCGACGTGATTGTGTACTCAGGCACCAAGCACATCGACGGCCAGGGACGCGTCCTCGGTGGCGCGATCCTGGGCACCAAGGAGTTCATCGATGGACCGGTGAAGCAGCTCATGCGCCACACGGGGCCATCGCTTTCGGCTTTCAACGCCTGGGTGTTGACCAAGGGCCTGGAAACCATCGGGCTCCGAGTCAACCACAGCTCGGCATCGGCCCTGAAGATCGCGGAATGGTTGGAGCAGCAACCCGCCATCAGCTGGGTCAAGTACCCCTTGCTGAAGTCGCACCCGCAGTACGAGCTCGCCGCGAAGCAGATGAAAGCCGGCGGCACAGTGCTCACGTTCGAGCTCTCGCCGTCCGCCGGCCGCTCCGCGAAAGAAGCCGCGTTCGCGCTGCTTGATGGATTGCGTGTCATCGACATCTCCAACAACCTTGGTGACTCCAAGTCGCTGATCACCCACCCTGCCACCACCACCCACCGGGCCATGGGTCCGGAGGGCCGGGCGGCGATCGGGCTGTCCGATGGCGTGGTGCGCTTGTCGGTGGGGCTGGAGGACGTGGACGATCTCATCCTGGATCTGGAGAAGGCCCTCAAACAGGTCTAACCTTGCTGGCATGAGGCATCCATACCGCCGGGCGGGGGCTGTCATCGTTGCGGGATCGGTGGTGTGGTTGGCCGGGATTTCACCGGGATCCCGCGTGTACCTCATGCACGACCCCGCAGAGCGCCTGCGTTTGCTGCTTGCCAGCGAGCGCGGATGGGTGATCGGCCACCACGCGGCCGCTGCAGGAACCGTCGCAGTCCCGGTGGGCTTCATGGCGTTCTCGAAAGCACAACCGGCAGGGACCTCCAAAGCGTGGGTGTCCGCGGCAGCAACAGCGCTGCTCGCGGGCGCACCATTCTTCGTCTACAGCTTGTCGCGGCGGGCCTCGGACCTTGAGCGTTTCGCTTATTTTCGGGGATCCAATGCACCGTTCCTCGCCTACTCATGGCTGCATGTGCTGGGCTTGGCTGCATTGGGCGGCAGCCTGCTGAAGTCCCCCGCCAAACGATGGGCGGGGATGACGGCAGCAGGGATGGCCGTGGTTTCCGGGACCGTCCTGGCGACCACCAAGGACATCCCGCCCCTGGTTTTCTACCTCACCGAAGGAGCCGTCGGAGCGTACCTGATGGCGTGGCCGGAACCCGGGGACATCGGGGATAGCGAGAACATCGGAGACATCGAGGGCTAAGGCCGCCGCACCCTGGTCAGCAGCGGGACCGGGTCCTTGAACGCGACCGGGTCCTTGAACGCGCCCGTCGCGGTGCCACGAACAGTCACCTTCGCAGCGTGCGAGACCACGGCGGCAAGGGCTTCGGAGCCGGGCGGGTTCGCGCCGTCGCGATGCCTGGCGCTGTATCGTGCCGCTGCGTCCCGTTGTTCGAGCGCTCCGTTGCCGCGCTCCAGAATTCCGGCAATGCCCGCCTTGACCAGCGCCAATTCACCTTGGTCATCCAGTACCGGGCTGAGATAGTCAACCAACGCCCACACGACATCAGCGGCAGGCTGGGGCCGGAAATCGCCGAAGTCCAGGAGGTCTCCCCGCAAACCGGAATTACTGGCCCTCCAACCCGCCATCCGCAGCAGGGCGGTCGGCACCGGGGTGGGATCAACGCCGTCGAGCATTTCCAAGGAGGCCGTCTCCACCAAAGCCCGCACCAGCACCGCGATCAGCGCCGCGTCCTCCGCGCGGAGGCAGACGTCGGCGACCCGGACCTCTACGGTGGGCTGGTTCCTGGCGATCCGGGCATCGAAGTAGATCATCCCCTCATCCAGGACTACACCGGTATCAAGCAAGCGCTGCACCACGCGTCGATAAGCCGTGAGCGAGCCAAAAAGCGATGACGGCCCGGACGTGGGCCACCGGTTCCATGCCTGCGTGCGGTAGCTGTCGAACCCGGTCGGAAGCCCGCGCCAGTAGGGCGAATTGGCCGAGAGCGCGGTGAGTACCGCGAGTTTGTCCCGGATGTGGTCCAGCACCACCACGCCTTCCTCCGGGGACTCCACTGAAGTGTGCACGTGGAAACCGCACGTCAACTGCTCGGTGGCGATGATGCCGAAGTGGTCCAGCATCGCGGCGTACCGGGGATCCGGGGTGGTGTGCGTGTTCGAGGCCAATGGTGAAGTGGCGATCGCTGCAACCCTTGCGCCGTGCCGCCGGGCAGCTTCATCGGCCATGGCGCGGCCCCGGCGAATCTGCTGCAGGAGTTCGGCATAGCTGTGACACGGCCTCGTTTGGGTTTCGATTTGCTCCAGCTTGAGCTCCTGGCTCAGTCCGGTCTCCGTGGCAGGTTCCTCGTAGCCGGCCAGAAGCGCGTCCGCGAGAGCCAAGGGCATGCCCGTCACCGGATCAACGATGAGCAGTTCTTCCTCGACCCCGAAAGTCCGCATGCTCCATTCTGCGTCACGGGTGGCCTCCAGAACACAGGGTGGGACTGGCAGTTTGGCCTGCGGCAAAGAGATTCTGCTGGATCATCGCCCTTGGAAACGGAGAGGACCCGCGGATTAGCCGGCCAAGCAAGCTGGCCGGGGCCGATGATCCAGCAGATTTGTCCACATAGGCGAAGTTTCCGGGCTGGGGAGGGACCAGTCCGTGGCTGACTGAAGGCATGAACGCATTCGAATTCTTGTCGTCAGTAGGTGGAGTAGCCAAGGTAGGGCTGCTTAAGGCCCACGGGCACACCCCGGCGGACCTAAGGAAGCTCGAGGGGGCCTATCAACCGCGGCACGGCATATGGGCTCTGCCCTCCGCAGATACGGAGTTTGTCTCTGCCCTCGTAAACAACGGACTTCTGACATGCGCAAGCGCAGCTGTCCGCTATGGCCTCTGGCTTAAAGACAAACCGGGAAGACTGCATCTGGCAACCAAGCACAACAGAGGCCGGGGGTTTATCCGGCACGGAGGTCTCAGGCTGGGCTCGGAGTCCTACGTTCCAGTTGCATCGCTGGAAGACACTGTCATTCACGCTCTCACGTGCCTGCCGGACGTCGACGCCATTGCCGTGGCCCAGTCCGCTATGAAAAACCGTGGAGTTCCCCGTGACGTCCTGGAGGGCGAGCTGCGGGCCAACTACTTCGGGAATGCGAGGAAACGACTGCGCAAGGCCGACGGTTTGTCTGAATCCGTCCCGGAGATCAGTGCCCGCCTGCTTTTTGAGGCGGCGGGACTCTCCTTTGAACGGCAGGTCCAAATCCCAGGAGTGGGCCGGGTGGACACCCTGATTGACGGCTGGCTGATTGTGGAGGTCAATGGCTATCAGTTCCACAGTTCACGGGAAGCCTGGAGAAAGGACATGGGCAGGTTGAACGCGGCGCAGGCAATGGGTTACCGCGTCCTGAGCTTCGCCCCCGAGCACATCTGGAACTCGCCGGAGCTGGTCTTGGGCCAGATCCGGGCGTGCCTTGGGCTCGGAAGGCCGCGGGGTAGGCGGTGACAGAGTATTTGCTGGATCATCGCCCGAAGCAGCAGCCGGAAGGCCCGTAATTCCGGGCTTTCCCGTTGCTGCGAGCTCCGATGATCCAGCAAAAATACGTCACCATCAGTCCTGGAAGTACTCCACCTTCGCGCCGATGGTGTTCAGTCGTTCGGCCAGGTCCTCGTAACCGCGCTCAATCACGTAGATGTTGCGCAGCTCGGAGGTACCCCTGGCCGCAAGCATCGCCAGGAGAAGGCAGGCAGCGGGGCGCAGGGCCGGAGGGCAACCAACTTCTGCCGCACGCCACTTCGTTGGTCCGTTGACGTAGATCCGGTGCGGGTCCAGGAGCTGAACCTGGGCGCCGAGCTTGTTGAGTTCTGTCAGGTAGATGGCCCGGTTTTCGTAGACCCAGTCATGGATCATGGTCTGTCCTTCGGCGTTGCCGGCAATCACGGCGAAGAAGGGCAGGTTGTCGATGTTCAGGCCCGGGAATGGCATGGGGTGGATCTTGTCCTGCGGCGCATGCAGCTCCGAGGGCTTGGTTGTCACGTCCACCAGGCGCGTGCGGCCGTTGCGGGCCATGTATTCGCCGGAGATCTCGAGCTTCTGGCCCATCTGCTCCAGTGTGGCCAGCTCGATCTCCATGAACTCGATGGGAACCCGGCGGATGGTGACTTCCGAGTTGGTCACGATTCCGGCAGTGATCAGGCTCATGGCTTCGATGGGATCTTCGGACGGGAAGTATTCAATGTCCACGTCGATGGCCGGCCGCCCGGCGATCTTCAACGTGGTGGTGCCCACACCCTGGATATCCACGCCAAGGCCCTGCAGATAGAAGCAGAGGTCCTGGACCATGTAGTTGGGGCTGGCGTTGCGGATGACCGTGGTGCCTTCGCGGTGCGCGGCTGCCATGATGGCGTTCTCCGTGACGGTGTCGCCGCGTTCGGTCAGTACGAACGAACGGTGGTGTCCGTCGGCGGCGGGCGCCGTGACGGAGTAGAAACCGGACTTCGCCTCAACCTCGAGGCCGAACTGGCGCAGCGCCTGCATGTGGGGCTCAACGGTGCGGGTTCCGAGATCGCATCCGCCGGCGTAGGGAAGAAGGTATTCACTGGTCTCGTCAAGGAGCGGTCCCAGCAGCATGATCACGCTGCGGGTCCGGCGGGCGGCGTCCACATCCATTGATTCGAGGTCAAGGACCTCGGGCCTGCGGATGCGCAGATCGCTTCCGTTAAGCCAGGTGCATTCCACGCCGATGGATGTCAGCACTTCGACGATCCTGTTGACCTCTTCGATACGTGCCAGGCGGCGCAGCGTGGTGGTGCCGCGGTTGATCAAGCTCGCGCACAGCAGGGCCACACCGGCGTTCTTGCTGCTGTTGACGTCCACCTCTCCGGAGAGCGTACGGCCGCCTTCCACCCGCAAGTGGGTCATTTGGGGTTTGCCCACCTTGACGATGGACCGTCCGAAGATCGCTTCGAGGCGTTCGATCATCCGGAGGCTCAGGTTCTGCTTGCCCTGTTCCATCCGGGCGATGGCGCTCTGGCTGGTTCCCAGCTCAGTAGCCAGCTGCCCCTGCGTCCAGCCCTTTTCGCCGCGGGCGTTGCGGAGCAGGAGGCCTACGTGTTCTGCGGTCGGTTGCGTCATAACCAAGAAATATCACAAGTGAGTTAGAAGTAGCTAGCAAAACACCGTTTAGGCGGCAAACGTCACACCCTACCCGTATTGTGCGATATATAGCCCGACGCCGGCACTCGCCTCATCGGGGCCGCTCACTGCGGCGGCGGGTTCAGTTCCCTATGCCCGCCAGTACCCCAAAGCGTCAATCCGATGCTTATCCACCCCGAGTTCCTTCTTCAGGTGCTTCACGATGGCACGGGTGCTGGATGCCTCGCATGCGACCCAGAAGAAGTCATCCGTCGCTGACACGGCCTGTGGTGCCAGCCCCGCGCAGACTTCCTCAACCAGTGAGGCGCCGTCGCGTTTGCGCGGAATCCAGGTGACGACGTCGTCGCCGGACGTTCGGACGGCGAGCGTGGTGTCGGCGTCGTGCTGGTATTCGAGCCAGGCGGTAACCGGTGTGCCGTGCGGTCCCCGCGCGTCCAGGAGCGAGTTGATGGCCGGAAGTGAGGCAGGATCGCCGACCACCCAGATGCGGCGCGGCGCGGGCTGCGGGAACGCGAAGGAGCTGCCTTGGACTGTGGCGTCGATGGTGTCGCCGGCCTGGACGGTGCGGGCCCAATCAGCTGCCACCCCGCGGTGCATGGCGAAGTCCATGCTGAACGTGCCAGCCTCCGGATCCGCGTTGACCAGGGTGTAGGCGCGCTGGTGGGCCTTGCCGGAGTCGTTGAACCAGAGGCGGATCCACATGGTCGGGTGCAGGCCGCTGGCCTTGAGGAGCCCGCCGTCGCGCACGTGCACGCGAAGGAAGTCGGGGGTGATTTCTTCCCGGGCGGTGACCTGCAGGGTGAAATCCTTGGCGCCCATGACTTTCAGGACGACACCTTCCCAATTGCGCTTCAAGCAGCACTCCTTCACGAATGGCCCACGATTTGTGCCCGGGGCCAAAGCCATTTATCTTGAACTTAAGTAAGCCTATCCTAAGCTCGAAAGCGGCCCGACATCATGACGCCTGCCCCGACGCAACAATCCGCCCCGGCAGGCGGCACCGGAACCTACCGCGACACCTGGGGAATCCCGCACCTGTGGGCTGACTCCGCGGACGAACTCGCTTTCCTGCAGGGCCGGAACGCCGCGACGGACCGGTCCTGGCAGATCGAACTGGAGCGCTGGCGTTCGGAAGGCCGTGTCGCTGAAATGCTGGGACCCGACGCCGTGGTCTGGGACCGGTTCGCCCGGCAGGCCCGGCTCAATGACACCGCGCGCCGCTGCTTCGACAAACTCCCCCACGAAACGCAACGCTGGTGCGGACAGTACGTTGCCGGCATCAACCAGGCCCTCGCCGACGGCCTTCGCCGCGGTCCCGAGTTCGACGAAGCCCGCTGCGCCCCTGAGCCCTGGCTTCCGTGGACACCGCTGGGAGTCTTCCTGGTGCACCACATCCTCTTCTCCACCTTTCCCAACAAGTTGTTCCGCGCCCATGTCGCGCGGACGCTCGGGGAAGATGCAGTGGACCTGTTCAGCATCGAAGCTCCAGTCTGGTCCGGCAGCAACGCCTGGGCCGCCCACGGTTCCACGACTGCGAGCGGCCTGCCCTTGATCGCCGGAGACCCGCACCGCCTTATGGAACTGCCCGGCGTGTACCAGCAGGTGCGGCTGGCCTGCCCCGAATTCGACGTCGCAGGCTTAGCGTTCCCCGGAGTGCCAGGGCTGCCGCACTTCGCCCACACAGGCCATGCCGCCTGGGCCGTCACGAATGCGATGGCCGACTACCAGGACCTCTTTCTGGAAGAACTCCGCCGGATCACCGACAGCAATGGCGAACGCATCGAGGCGCACGGAGCGGAAGGTTGGGAACCCGCCGTCGTCAGTACCGAGACCATCAGCGTCCGCGGTGGCGACGCGGTGACCGTTGAGGTGATCGAGACTGCCCGCGGCCCCGTCATTTCGGAAATGCCCGACGGCGGTGCGCTGAGCCTGCGTTTTCCCGCGCGGGTTGAGGGGCGGCTGGGTTTTGAGGCCCTCCTGCCGCTGTTGAGGAGCCGGAGCGTCGCTGACGTTGAAGCTGCATTCGATGCCTGGGTGGAGCCCGTCAACAGTGTGGTGGCGGCGGATTCATCCGGGGCCGTGAGGCATTTCGTCGCCGGACTGGTTCCGCAGCGCAACCCGGCGAACCGTCGGCTGCCCACACCGGCCTTGTCACCACGCCATGCCTGGGAAGGACCTTATGTTGCGCTGCCCCGCACCGAGGTCCGGCAGTTTGCCGTCAGCGCGAACGATCGGGCAGCCGGTGGTGGGGACGCCGTGGCTATGGAATTCGCCCCCTCATACCGGGCGCTGCGCATCCAACAATTGCTGGAGTCCGCGCCGGCAGGGACGCTGTCCGGCGACACCATGCAGGGAATCCATACCGACACGTTGCTCGGTCCGTGGCCGTTCTTCCGGAAGATCCTGGCTGCACTGGAGACAACCGGGCTGTCCGACGAGGCTAGGAAACTACGATCACAGTTGTTGGCGTGGGATGGCCGGATGGACGCCGGCAGCCATCCCGCGGCCGTTTTCGCTGCCTGGCGCGGTGCATTGGTCCAGCGCCTCGGACGGCACGCCGCTCTTGCTCCCCTGAACACCCCGAGCGGCTATTCCCCCTTGTTTGGCCCGTGGTTGTCCGTGGCATCGCGCATCGGCTTCGCACTGGAGACCCTGCTGGCCCGCGGCTCCGAACTTGGCATCGCCGTTTCCGTGGAGGCAGTGGCGGGGTTGGAAGCCACAGCATTGGAAGAAGCCCTGCTGGACGGCGCGTCCTGGGGTGACCGGCATACCTTGCTGGCAGTCCACCTGCTCCCCGAAACCCTTGCCGCTGCGGCGCCCACGGCCGCCCTCAGTGGAGACACCGGCTGCGTGCTGAGCACCGAAAGCCTCCCTGGAGTGGACGACCGAAGCTTCCGCGGACCTGTGGCCCGTTACGTCTGGGACCTGGACTGCCGGGAGAACAGCCGGTGGATTGTGCCTTTCGGCGCCGCCGGATCGCCCGGCCACAGCCACTTCGCGGACCAGCTCCCGCTCTGGAGCGAAGGCCGGATGGTCCCTGTAACCACGGACTGGTCCGCCCTGGCCAAAGACCCGAACTGACACCAGATACCCGCCTACCGAAGGAACACATGAGCACCGCCACCCAGGACTTCTCCGTCCGCACCACCGTCTACTCCGAGAACCTCGAAGGCTGGGGTGAATTGCGCCTTGTCCCGCTGGTCCCCAGCGAAGACATCGGGCTCATCTTCGAATGGGTCAAGCAACCCCGCGCCAGGTTCTGGGGCATGACGGAGAAGTCCCAAGAGGAAGTGCTGGAAATCTACGGGTTCCTTGACTCACTGGACACGCACCACGCTTTCCTGGCCCTCCTCGACGGCGAGCCCCTGGCCCTGTTCCAGACATACGAACCACTGCACGATCCCGTGGGCGAGGCCTACCCCGCCCGCGAGGCGGACATCGGGATGCATCTGCTGCTGGCACCGGCAACGCGCCCCATTCCGCACTTCACGCCCAGGCTCGGCACCTCCCTTATCAGGTACATGTTCTCGCTCCCGGGCAAGGACCGGATCATCGTGGAGCCAGACTCACGCAACGCCAAAGCCCTGCGCCGGCTTGAAGCGACGTGCTTCGAACTCGGCCCGATCATCCAGCTCGAGGAGAAGGAGGCCCAGCTCGGCTTCCTCACCCGCGCAGATTTCGACGAAATCCAGGAGCTACCGGCCCGCTAACGCCACACGAAGCTCCACGTTCCGGCGCCCAAAGCCGTGAGGACGGCGCCTCCGGCTATGGCCACGCCGCCAAGTACCACCCAGACGTCCATCAGCGAGTACGTGGACTCACGCGCCCACGTCCGTTGTCCCCCGCCGAAACCGCGGGCTTCCATGGTCACGGCCAACCGCGAAGCCCGCCGGACGGCCTGGACCAGCAGCCCGAAGCTCTGTCCGAGCGTCGCTTTGAGGCGCTGGATCGGGCTTCCCTGCGAGCCGACACCGCGGGCGCGCCGGGCCATGCCGATGGTCTGCCACTCCTCCGCCATGAGGCCCACCAGCCGCATGGCGGCAAGGGAACCGAGGACAAATCGGTGCGGCAGCTTTGCCTTCTGCGCAAGTGCATCCGCCAGGTCCGTCGGGTCGGTGCAGGACATCAGCAGGATCGCGGGGAGGGCGATCGCCAAACCGCGCAGCATGAAGCCGAGCCCCAGCTCAAGGGAACCTTCACTGATGGACCAGAGTCCGACGTCGAGCAGTACTGCGCCGCTGTCAGCGGCCACAATCGCGGTACTCCAGCCACCGATCGCCGCCGCTATGATCAGCGGCCAGGCACGCTGCCAGAGAAGGCGGAGGGTGAGGCCGGCCAAGGGGAAGAGCGCCAATTCCGCGATGAGAGCCGTGGACGCGGAAACCCAGTCGATGGACAGGGCCAGCACCAGGGAGATAAGGAAGACGGCCACGAACTTCGCCAACGGGTTTGCCCGGGTCAGGAGCGCGTGGTTGCCGCGCAGGTTCAGTGCGTCCCTCATGCCGCACCCGCTTCCTGAGGCGCCGTCTCACCTTGGGATACCGGCCCGAGCGGCAGTTCCGTCCCGCCCAGTACGGCACTGAATTCCTGGTCGTGGGTCACGGAAACCACGGCGGTACCGGCGTCCAGCAACTCCGAGAGGAACGAGGCCAGCTCGGCCCAGGTGTTGGCGTCCTGTCCGAAGGTGGGCTCATCGAGGACAAGTACCTTCGGGTGCGCCGCCAACACCGTAGCCACTGAAAGCCTGCGCTTCTCACCGCCGGACAGTGTGTAGGGATTGGCGTCCACCAGATGGGAGAGCCTCAGCCGCTCCACCAATTCGTCCACGCGTTCCCCGCCGTAGCCCAGGTGCCTGGGGCCGAACATGAGCTCATCCAGGACCTTGCCCGTGACGAACTGGTGCTCCGGTTCCTGGAAGACCGTGCCGATCCTGGAGATGAGCTGATCGGCCTTCCATTTGTACGGGTCGATGCCCGCCCCCTCCGAAAGGTCGACGCCGGCGCTCACCATGCCGTCCACCGGCGCCAGAAGGCCGGCCAACGTCAGCGCAAAAGTGGACTTCCCGGCACCATTGGGCCCGGTAATGGTCAACGCCTGCCCAGCACGGACCTGGGCGGTGATGTCCCTCTGCACCGGAACCGGAGGGATGGTTCGGAAGCCCTTGCGCCTGGGCTTTTCCCGGGACACGGCCAGGTCCTGCGCTGCGAGGAGGAGTTCGTTTGTCCCGGACGTCCGGGCGCGCGCCCTTGTGGCGGGAACGTAGCCGGGAACCCACACGCCCGCCGTCATCAGCATGGAGCGCGCCTGGGTGAGGACCTGCTCCGGCGGGCCATCCAGGAGGACTCCCGGGGTGCCTGACTGCGGGCCTGCGGTACCGGGCTGCAGGACCACGATCCTGTCCACCAGATCCTTCCACACGGACACCCTGTGCTCCACCACCACCAGCGTGGCGCCGGTCTTGTCCAGGCAGCGGGCCACGGCGTCGCGGACCTCGAGGACCCCTGCAGGATCGAGGTTGGCCGTGGGTTCGTCCAGCAGGATCAAGCCTGGCCGCATCGCCAAAATCCCGGCCAGCGCGAGGCGCTGCTTCTGTCCCCCGGAAAGTGCCGCCGTCGGGTGGTCCAATGCCAAACCGCCGCCTGATGCGGTACGCAAGCCGACGTCGTCGAGCGCTTCATGCACCCGGGACCAGATCTCCTCGCGCGGCACGGCAAGGTTCTCGGCGCCGAAGGCGACGTCGTCGCCCACCCGGGAGAGAACCACCTGCGTTTCGGGATCCTGCTGCATCAGCCCGGCGCGGCCACGCTGCTCGCGGGAAGTGACGCCGTCGATCAGCAGCGAACCGGTCTCATCAGAGTCGTCTTCCTCGTCACCCAGCACCCCGGCGAGGGCGTGCAGGAGCGTGGACTTGCCGGCCCCCGAAGGGCCCAGCAACAGGACGCGTTCCCCCGGTTCAATGCGGAGGTCAAGGCCCTGGATGGCAGGCTGGGCCCGGCCGGCATGCCGCCATCCCCACCCCTCGGCGGAGATGGCGGCAGGCCGGACCGTGCCGCTGTGTGTGGCAGGCATCAGTTGAAGACTGGCTCCGAAGCGGCCTTCCGCGACGCGAAGGAACTCAGGACACCCGTCGTGGCCAGACCGCGGGTGGCGATCCAGGACAGGCCGCCGGCGATCACTGCACCGGAGATGGTGGTGAAAGTGATGTACGTCAGCTTGTCGATGGCCTCGTAGGCGATATTCCAGCCCCAGGGCAGGAAGGAGTCGTTCAGGCCACAGAAGAGGCCCGCGCCTGCGCCCGCGAGGAGTGCGGTGGGCAGGTTGAACTTCTTGTAGCGGAACGCGGCGAAGATCAGCTCGGCGCCAAGGCCCTGCAGGACGCCGGAGATGAGCACCGTGGTGCCGTACTGCGAACCCATGATGAGCTCACCCGTGGCTGCGACGGCCTCGCAGAAAAGAGCTGCGCCGGGCTTTCGGATAATGAGCATGCCCAGGACTGCGGGGATCATCCAGCCACCGGCGATCAGGCCGGTCAGGGGCGGGTATGCCGCATTCATGGGGATGGATACCAGTGCCGCGCCCTGGGACCAGGCCCAGAAGATCACGCCGCCGGCGATGGCGATGAGGGCCGCCACCACGATGTCTACAACACGCCAGCTATAACTGGTCTTCTTCACGTTTACCGTGGTCATTTTTCTGCCTCCTGAGGTTACAGGAGGGGAAAGTGCTCCCCGGAATCCGCCTGGCTTGCGCCGTCCGGCTCCGGACACTCTGAGAAGCTCGACTCCCTTGCGCCGGTACTAACCGGATCAGGTTCGAGGGTCTGCGGCTGTCCGCACTCTCAGCGCCCTCGCGTCTCCTGCATCGCTGCAAGGTCCGACGGCGGCGCTCCCCTGTCGTTATCAAATCTGCCCTGATGGGCGGGTTCAGTTTACACCTCCGCGTACGGCCGGCTCTGGGCCGCGGTCACAATCCTGTTGCGAGGCCCACTCTGCACCCCATCCCCGCGCCTAAGCACGCACACCAGGCCCCACAACAACAGGAGTGCATTGCGAGGCCCACTCTGCGCCCCATCCCCGCGCCTAAACACGCACAGCAGGCCCCACAACAAACGAGGGTGCGTTGCGAGGCCCACTCTGCACCCCATCCCCGCGCCTAAACACGCACAGCAGGCCCCACAACGCACCTGCAAGAATGGCCTGATGACGGATCTTCCAGGCTCCCACGCACCCGTGGCCGAGCCACGCCTCGCTGCCAGCGTGATTCTGCTCCGCGACTCCCCCTCGGGGCTTGAGGCATTTGTCCAGCACAGAGTCAGCACCATGGACTTCGCGGCAGGAATGGTGGTCTTTCCGGGCGGCCGGGTGGACGCTGTGGATCAGTCCGGCTGGGACTACCCCGGGGAACTGTTGCGCAGCCATGCGTTGTCCTGGGCGCAGAGTTCGATTTCGGCGGACACAGCGTTGGCGGAGAGCAACGCGGGAATGGTGCTCACGGCAGCAATCCGCGAAGTCCAGGAAGAAGCCGGGCTGGGCATCGAGCCCGGAGACCTGCGCCCCTGGGCCAACTGGATCACGCCCATAGACATGCCCAAGCGCTTCGACACCTACTTCTATGTGGCCAAGCCTGCACCGGAAGCGCAGCCCCGGCATCAAACCACGGAGGCTTGGCAGTCGCTGTGGATGCCGGTGTCCGGAATCCTGGAAGCGGAAGCCGCAGGGCAGTTGAAGCTGATGCCACCCACCTACTATCTGCTGAAGGAAATCGCTGTCCTCGATTCCGTAGAGGCAGTGTGGTCCGCCGAGCACCCGGTCGTCCCGGTTCTGGCTCCGGTCGGGTCCTTGGCAGCGTTTCTCAAGGAGCGGGAAAACCGCGGGTAGCCGTGCCGTGCAGCTAGGCTGGTGGCATGAACCTCTTTTTCAAGCTGCTGGGCGCCGGGGTAAGCCTCGGTGCAGGCTTTGTCGGTACCAAACTCGTCAACAAAGGCTGGGAAAAGGCCACGGGCAACAAGCCGCCCACAGGCAACGATGACATGGAGACGAGCCTCCGCTCGGCTCTGACCTTCGCGCTGATTTCCGCTTTCGTGAGCACGCTGATCCAGGTCCTTGCCAGCCGCGGCACCCAGCGGGCGATTGCCCGCTTCGCGAAATCCCAGGACATCGTCTAAGCATCACGCAACAAGCAACGCGGGGTCACTTATGGCCCATCCCCATGGGGGTAATGGGCCATAAGTGACCCCGCGTTGCTTTAAGGTTCCGCGTTGCCTTAAGGTTCGGAGGGCTCCTGGCCGGCGGCGGCCCTTTGGACCACGGCTTCGAGTTCGTCCTTGGTGAGCTTCTCGCGGTGCCCGTGTTTGGTCCGGTACGCGGAGCGCCCCACCATGTGGGCGGACACCGGCGCCGTGAGAAGCTGGAAAATCCACGCCACCAGCAGGACGGGCCACACCCACCAAGTACGCATCTGCAGGCCGATCGCTGCGAGCATCAGGAACAAGCCCAACACCTGCGGCTTGGTGGCTGCGTGCATGCGGCTCATGAGGTCCGGGAACCTCAGCAGGCCGATCGCGGCACCCAAAGACATCAGGGCGCCCACTATGAGGAACACCGCGGTCACCATGTCGATGACCAGGTCCACTCCGGTGGCGTCAGGACTCATTGCTTTGCTCCCTTCGCTCGGCCACGAACCGGGCAACCGTCACTGAGCCGATGAAACCGATCACCGCGAGGGCCACCAGCAGCATCAGGTTGTTGAGGTGTTGGTTCACGGCCATGTCGATGGCGAGGGCAGCACCAAGGATGGCCAGCAGGACATCGGAGGCAAGGACGCGGTCCAGCAAAGATGGCCCAATCGCGATGCGCACGATCGCACCTGCAGCGGCGAGGCTGAGGATCACCGCCGTGGCCACCAGAACAAATTCCTTCACAGCGTTGCCCCTTCCATGCCGGGCCGGGCTTCTGCTTTCAGGGCCTCGACTTCTTCCCGCGTTCCCATGATGCGGATCAGCCCTGCCTCAATGTTCTGCGTCTCCCGGCGGATCTTGTCGATGTCCGCTTCTTCGTAGATGTTCAGCGCGTGCAGGTAGAGCGTGGAGGTGGAGCGGTCCACCTCCACCACCAGCGAGCCGGGGATCAGCGAGATGACATGCCCTGTAGCCGTCACCATGAGGTCCGAGTGGCTTCGCAACGGAACAGCGACGACGGCGCTGCGCACCTTGGGTCCCTTGACCACCGCCAGGTACAGCACCAGGAAGCTCGCTGCCACCACTTTCGCGACGAACATCAGGGCGAACGGAACAGCACGCAGGACATTGAACCTGCCGCTGAGCTCCACAGGCGGGAGGTAGAAGAACTTGGCCACCAGCACGGCGATCAACGCGCCAAAAAGCAGGTTGCCCGGACTGAAGTCACGCCACAGCGCACCCCATACGATGACCAGCCAGATGAGCAGCGGCAGTTCCGTGCGGAACGAGATCGGCTTGCGGCTCATTTCGTACCGCCATTCTGCGCCAGCGGGGGCACCTCGACAGAGTCACCCAGTACCGAGTGGATGTAGGCCGAGCGGTCCAGCATGATCTCCGCGGAACCGTCCGCGACCTGGAAGAGCGGACCGGCGAACACCGTCAGCGCCACCCCGAACACCACCAGTGCCGCAGTGGAACCCACCATGGTCCGCGGCAGCACTCCGACGTTGCCGGGGGTCATCAACACGGGATCCGGATATTCGGCATCCTCGGGTTTGCGCCAGAACGCCCTGTTCCACACACGGGCTATTGCCAGCAACGTCAGCAGGCTGGTGACCACGCCGCCCACTACCAGCACGATCGCCAGTGGGGTTCCGAGCTCCACGCCGGCCTGCAGAAGACCCAGCTTCCCAAGGAAGCCTGAGAACGGAGGAATGCCCGCCAGGTTCATGGCCGGTACGAAGAACAGCAACGCCAGCAACGGCGACAGCTTGGCCAGGCCGCCCAAGCGGTCAATGGAGGAGCTGCCACCCCGGCGTTCTATGAGTCCGGTGACCAGGAACAAGCTGGTCTGCACGGTGATGTGGTGGGCAACGTAGAACACTGCCGCACCCAGTCCCGCTACGGAGCTCATGGCCAGCCCGAACACCATGTACCCGATGTGGCTGATCAGCGTGAAGGACAGCAGACGTTTGATGTCGCTCTGGGCAAGGGCACCCAGAATACCGACAACCATGGTGAGTAGCGCCACCACCATCAGGGGAACGTTGAGGGTATCCCCGGGGAACAAAAGGGTCTCCGTCCGCACCATGGCGTAGACGCCCACTTTGGTCAGCAACCCGGCGAACACCGCAGTGACGGGGGCCGGTGCCGTGGGATAGGAGTCAGGAAGCCAGAAGGACAGGGGAAACACGGCGGCCTTGATCCCAAAGGCGACCAGGAGCATCACATGCAGCAGGTTCTGCGTGCCTTGGTCCAGCTCTGCCAGCTTGATGGCCAGATCCGCCATGGTGATGGTGCCGGTGGCCCCGTAAATCATGGCGATGGCGATAAGGAACAGGACAGATGACACTACGGAGACCACCACATACGTGACGCCGGCACGGATACGCGGACCCGTCCCGCCGAGGGTCATGAGCACGTAGCTTGCTGTCAGCAGGATCTCGAAGCCGACGTAGAGGTTGAAAAGGTCCCCGGTGAGGAAGGCGTTGGAGACTCCCGCCACCAGGATCAGGTACGTGGGGTGGAAGATCGACACGGGAGCTTCGTGGTCGCCGTCGGCCATGCCCTGGCCGGTGGCGTAGACCAGAACCGCCAGGCTCACCACTGTGGACACCACCAGCATGAGCGAGGAGAACTGGTCCACCACCAGGACCACACCCCATGGCGGCAGCCAACCGCCCAGGGTGACGGAGGTTGTGCCCCCGGACCAGACAGAGAAGAGCAGGAGGCATTCCAGCAGCAACGTGGTGCTGAGGATGCCGATGCTGACCAACCGTTGGGCGCTCTGGTGCCGGATCAGGAGGAACGCCAGCGCGGCGCCCAGGATGGGGAGGAGGACAGCCAGCGGCGACAGGTTTGCGAGGTTCACGCGCTGCCTCCTTCCTGCGTTGATGAAGTGTTGGGGGTTTCTGTGGCTTCCGGGTGGTTCCTGTCCGAGGTGCTGGACGGGGTGACCGCGAACTCCGAGGTTTCCAAGGGCACGATTGCGTCGTCCTCGGCGTCGAAGCTGGGGGTCTTTGCCACGCGGACGTCTTCGAGGTCGTCCTGGATTTCGTCCTGGCGGGCCAGCACCCAGGTGCGGTAGATGATGCCGAGCATGAATGCCGTGACCGCGAACGAAATGACAATCGAGGTCAGGATCAGTGCCTGCGGAAGCGGATCACTGTAGGAATCCGGATTGGTTTCCTTAGTGAAGAAGGGCGCCAGGCCGGCATACCCTCCGGTGCTCAGGATCAGGATGTTGGTGGCGTTGGCCAACAGCATCAGCCCGAGCAGCACGCGGGTGAGGCTGCGTTCCAGGATCAGGTAGATTCCGCAGGCGTACAGGACGCCCATGACGATCAGCAGGGTCAGGTTGATGCTCATGCCGTACCTTTCCCGGACGCGACGGATTGGGCAGCTTCCTGGGCCAGCCCGGCTTCCTGCGACACCCCGGCCTGCTCGGCTGCCTCTTCCTCGGTGAGGGGCGCGCCCTTGCCTTCAAAATGTTCGTCGATCTCGGCACCAAGGCTGCGGAGGACGTCCAACGCCAATCCCACCACCACGATGTACACGCCGATATCGAAAATGGTGGACGTGACGAACTTGACGTCTCCGAAGACGGGCAGCCAGAACTCGATGATCGCGCTCTGGAAGACCTGTCCGCCCAGGAACAACGGGACAAAACCGGACGCTGCCGCCGTCGCAAGTCCCGTTCCCAAAAGTGTTCCGGCGCTGACTGTCGCAGCTTCGCTCAACTCGAACCGTCCGCCGGCCAGGTAGCGGATGGTCAGAGCGAGCCCGGCGGTCAGGCCGCCGGCGAACCCGCCGCCCGGCAGGTTGTGTCCTGCGAGGAGGAGGTAGATCGAGAAGACAATCATCGAGTGGAAGATGAGCCTGGTGACGACTTCGAAAATGATCGAACGCCGCTCGGGGGCCAGGGTACGGCCCGCCACGAGCCAGGCGTCGCGGGTAACATCCGTGAACTTCTTGGCGACGGCGAGCGTGGCGCCGGCCCGGGAATCACGTTCGACGCCGGTACGGCGCCCCACGCTGCCTTCCGGTACGGCCTCGGAGGTCTTGATGCGGTCACCGCGGCTCCGGACAAAGATCAAGCTCGCCACACCCGTGGCGGCGATCGCCAAGACCGAGATTTCGCCGAAGGTATCCCAGGCGCGGATGTCCACGAGGGTCACGTTGACCACGTTCAGCCCGCCGCCGCCTTCGTAGGCCAGGCGCGGGAAGTCCAGGGAAACCGGAGTAGCAACGCGGGCCCCCATCGCGTAGATGGCAACGAAGATCATGGTGATGCCGAAAGCCGCACCGATGATCACGCGGATCACCCTGAGCCGGCCGCCTGTCCTGTCACGCAATTCCGCAGGAAGGCTCCGCATCGCGAGCACGAAGGCCACCAGCACGATGGTCTCCACCAGCATCTGCGTCAAAGCCAGATCGGGGGCACCCTGAAGGGCAAACATGAGGGCAATGCCGTAACCGGTGACCGACACCATGAGCACGGCGAGGAAGCGCTTGTTGGCCCGAACTGCGGCCAGCGCCCCCACGACGATTCCGGCTCCTGCCACCAGCTGCAGGGGTGAGTTGGGGTCGATGAAGTAGATGCCGTCAGGCAGCGGTTTGTTGGCCATGAGCATGGCAGTCAAGGGAACCGCGAAGGCGACAGTCAGGATTACCGCCAGGTAGAAGTACAGCGAACCACGTTGCGTGCGGCCCGTGACCCAGACGGCCACATCGTCCAAGGCACCAATGGTGTTTTGGTACGCGCGATCGCCATCCACCCAGTCGGGCACCAGGCCCTGGGCGCGGGCAACGAGGTTCCGTCCGTAGAACATGGCCGCACCCAGCACGAAAGTGACCGCGGTCAGGCCCAAAGCAGGCGTCAACCCGTGCCACAAAGCCAGGTGTCCGGCGTCGACGGCGTCCGGTCCGCCGGCGAACAGCGCGGCGTAAGGCTGGATCCAGGTGTCCACCGGCGCGGGCCACAGCCCGTACACGATGGTGAGCAAGCTCAGGATGGCGGGGGCGGCGAGGAAGGCGGGCTTGATCGGTTTGAACGGGGTGGGCTCCACGCCGGGCTTGACGGCGAACGCTCCCCACATGAACCGGGCACTGTAGGCGAAGGTGAGGATCGAGCCGATGACAAGGCCCACCAGGATCCAGATCCCCCAGGCAGGGGCGTCGTGGCCGGTTCCGTAGTGAACGAACGCTTCGAAGACCGACTCTTTCGCGACGAAACCTGCCAGCGGAGGAACACCGGCCATGGATGCGGCGGCGATCGCTGCAACCACGGCCAGGGCGCGGGACGAGCGGAAGACGCCGGAGAGCTTGCGGATGTCGCGCGTTCCGGATTGGTGGTCGATGATGCCCACCACCAGGAACAACGCAGCCTTGAACAGGCCGTGCGCCAGCAGCAGCCCCAACCCGGCCAGCGCGGCGTCGGGCCGGCCCAGCCCCACCACCATGGTCAGGAAACCGAGCTGGCTGACGGTGCCGTAAGCAAGGATGAGTTTGATGTCGGTCTGCCGCAGCGCGCGGTAGCCGCCAACAAGCATGGTGGCCAAACCAAGTCCCAGCACCACCGGCAGCCAGAATTCCGAGGCAGCAAAACCCGGAGCGAGCCTCGCAACGATGTAGATACCGGCCTTCACCATGGCCGCCGCATGCAGGTAGGCGCTGACCGGCGTCGGAGCCGCCATCGCGCCGGGGAGCCAGAAGTGGAACGGGACCAGTGCGGATTTGGTGATGGCACCCACCAGGATCAGTACGACGGCGGTGGTCACGGCGCCCTGCATGGGTCCGCTCATGAGCGTCCCGGCTTGGTCCAGAATGGCGGAAATGCGGTAAGTGCCTGCGGCCTGGCCCACGATGATCAGGCCTACGAGCATCGCCAGGCCACCAGCGGTGGTGACCATCAGCGCTTGAAGGGCTGACCGGCGGGCTGCCAAACGGGTGCGGGCGTAGCCGATGAGCAGGTAGGACAGGATGGTGGTGAGTTCCCAGAAGATGAACAGCATCAGCAGGTCATCGGAGGTCACAAGGCCAAACATGGCGCCGGCAAAGGCCAGGAGCTGGGCACCAAAACCGCCCAGTCCAGGATCCTTGTTCTTGAAATAGCGGGCACAGTAAACCAGCACCAGCGAACCGACACCCAGAATCAGCAGGGACATGACCCACGCCAAGGGATCCATGCGGAAGGCGAGCTCAAGCTGCAGACTCGGAATCCACGGCAGGATTTCCTCTATGCCGCCACCGGAATATACGGGGCCGTACTGGAGGACCAACCAGACGAAAGCGGCTGCGGGGACGGCGGCCAGCACGTAGAACGCATTTCGTCCAAGTGAGCGGAAGATCAAGGGCGCCACAGTTGCCGCTGCAAAGGTGATGGCGAGAACTGTGATCACTGTTTTCTCCGCAAAGTCAGGAACGAATTGTCAAAAGTTGGAGCAGGCGGTCATACGTTGGGTTCGGTTTACCTAGTTTATCAAGGGGCCAGGACAGTTTTTGGCCACTTTCCCGCTCCGCCCGCTGTTCATCGGGGGTTGTTCACAACGCGGTCTGTCATCCGCGCGCGGCGTTCCCTGCACCTATAGCATTCACACTATGAACGCGGCCGCAGTTCCCGAAGCCTCCCACCCGACATCCGCGCTCGCCACGGGTCCCGTCGCCTCAAAAAAGGGGCAAATCCTGGCGTGGGCTTCCTGGGACTGGGGTTCGGCTGCCTTTAACGCGGTCATGACGACGTTTGTTTTCACGGTTTACCTCACGTCCAATGCGTTCGGCGAAGAAGACGCCGCATCTGCCGCTTTGGGTGCCGCGCTGGCCATTGCCGGCCTGGCCATCGCGTTAGTGGCACCGGTCACCGGGCAGCGTTCCGACGCCGGGGGCAGGCGGAAACTCTGGCTTGGAGTCAACACTGCCGCGACGGCGCTGCTCACGGGACTGTGCTTCTTCGTCTTCCCGCGGCCGGAATTCCTGCTCCTGGGTGTCTGCCTGATCGCCCTGGGCAATGTGTTCTTCGAGTTTGCCGGCGTGAACTACAACGCCATGTTGGCCCAGATCTCAACACCCAGGAACATTGGCAAGGTCAGCGGCTTCGGCTGGGGCATGGGTTACCTCGGCGGAATCGTGGCGCTTCTGCTGGTCCTGCAGCTCTTTGTCCAGCCTTCCTTCGACTGGTTCGGAGCCTCCACCCAGGACTCGCTCAACATACGGTTGGTCGCCGTTTTCTCAGCCCTGTGGTTCTTTATCTTCGCCCTGCCCGTGATGTTTGCCGTCCCTGAGGTATCCGTGAAGAAGGACACCTCATCCTTGGGCTTCTTCGCCTCCTACAGATTGCTGATCCGGCGTATCGGGGCCATCTACAAGACCAGTCCGCACACCATCTACTTCCTTCTGTCCAGCGCCATCTTCCGCGACGGGCTGGCCGCCGTGTTCACCTTTGGCGGCGTCATCGCGGCGGGAACCTTTGGTTTCGAGCTCAAAGAAGTCATCTTCTTCGCCATCTTTGGCAACGTAGTGGCGGCTGTTGGCGCTGTGATCGGCGGCTTCCTGGACGACAGGATCGGCCCCAAGGCTGTCATCATCCTGTCCCTGATAGGGCTGCTGACCGCGGGAACCTTCATCCTGGTCCTCGGCAACGAAGACTATGTCTTCTTCGGCAACGCGTGGCCCGGTTCTGCAACGTTCTGGGTCTTCGGGCTTCTGCTCTGCCTTTTCGTAGGTCCCGCCCAGTCCTCTTCCAGGGCCTACCTTGCCAGGCTTGCCCCGGCCGGAGAATCGGGCGAATTGTTCGGCCTGTACGCCACAACGGGAAGGGCCGTCAGTTTCCTCGCCCCCACCCTGTTCACGCTGTGCATCACCATCGCCTCGCCGCTCGTTGCCGCCGGGGAGGCACAACGTTGGGGCATCCTCGGGATCATGGTTGTGCTCCTGGCCGGTCTCCTGGTGATCCTGCCCGTGAAGCCACCGGCCAAAGTGGAAATAGCCGTAGTACCAGAGCGTTAACTACATAGGGCCGGTTGGGCGTCAACAACGTACCGGACCGGTTCAACAGAGTTTAGGGTGGAGCTATGAACGTGGATGAGACCGAACTTCCGGGCCTTGGCATCCGGAAGGACTTCGTGACGGCCTCCGGCCGCCGTATTGGCGTGGTGGAACTGCGCGAGGGCGAAACCGAGCTTTTCGTCTCGACGTGGGATGACCCGGATACGTGCCAGGCCTCCATCCCGTTGACGGCGGATGAAGCCTCGACTTTGGGGAACCTCCTGGGCGGACAGCACATCGCCATGCGCCTGGCCGAGGCGCACCGCGAGGTCCCCGGTATCGTCACACGACAGTTTTCCATTACGGCTGATTCTCCATTCGTGAACCAGGCCATGGGCAAGGCCCAAATCCGCACACGCAGTGGCGTCTCCATCGTGGCGATCATGCGCGAAGGTGAGGTCGTCCCCTCGCCGGCGCCCGACGTCGTACTTCACACCGGTGATCTGCTCGTAGCGGTCGGCACCCAGGAAGGACTTGACTCGGCAGCCGACATCCTCCGCAACGGCTGACCGCTATGGATCCGCTCGCACTAGCCCTCATTGAACTGGGGGCCGTCGTGTTCTGCCTCGGCCTCCTGGCTCGGTTAGCGGGCAAAATCGGCATGTCCCCCATTCCCCTCTATCTCGTGGGTGGCTTGGCCTTCGGTGCCGGGGGCTTGGTCAAGCTGGATGGCATGCACGAGTTCGCGCATCTCTCAGGCGAGATGGGCGTCATCCTGCTGCTGCTTATGCTCGGCTTGGAATACACCGCCTCAGAGCTGGTAACCGGCCTTCGCCGGTCCTGGCAAGCAGGGGTCATGGACTTCGTGCTCAACTTCTTACCGGGCGCAGGCCTTGCCGTCCTGCTGGGGTGGGGTCTTGTAGGGGCCATCGTCATGGGCGGTGTCACCTACATTTCGTCTTCCGGCATCGCCGCGAAGGTCATTACCGACCTGGGCCGAATCGGTAACCGCGAAACGCCTGTGGTGCTTTCCATCCTGGTTTTCGAAGACCTCGCGATGGCCATCTACCTGCCCATTCTCACCGCCATCCTTGCCGGCGTCGGGTTCCTGGGCGGACTGCAGACGGTGGGGATTGCACTGGCAGTGGTCACGGTAGTGCTGGTGATCGCCCTCAAGCACGGGCATCGGGTCTCGCAGGCTATCCACAGCGAAAACTCCGAGGTCTTCCTGCTCAATGTCCTGGGACTCGCCCTGTTGGTGGCCGGAATCGCATCGGCCCTTCAGGTATCCGCAGCCGTGGGAGCGTTCATGTTGGGCATCGCCATATCCGGCGCTACCGCCCACAACGCCACCCGCATCCTTGAACCATTGCGCGACCTTTTCGCTGCGATCTTCTTTGTGGCGTTCGGCCTCAACACGGACCCCACCTCAATTCCCCCTGTGCTGGGCTGGGCCCTCCTCCTGGCGGTGCTGACTGCCGCCACCAAGATGCTCACGGGGATCTGGGCTGCCAAAAGGGCCGGTATCGCGATGCCCGGCCGCTTCCGTGCGGGCGCTGCGCTTATTGCCCGTGGTGAGTTCTCCATCGTCATCGCCGGCTTGGCCGTCGCCTCCGGGGCGGTTCCTGGAGAACTCGCCGCACTGGCCACGGCCTACGTCCTCATCATGGCCATCGTAGGTCCGTTGGCCGCCCGCTTCGTGGAACCCGTAGTCAAGGCCATCCGCAGAACCCCGAAAGCTCCACCCCGGACCACGGACCGCGCACCGGCGTAACGTCGCCACCCCCTCGCCTCCACCGGGGGGCGACATCCCACCCCAAAACCCTCACCGAGGGGCGACATCCCACCCCAAACCCCTCTGGGAAAGCCTCGAGAGCTACCTCCTCGATGCCCACCCACCCTTTATGAGAGCCTCCCGAATAAGACGGGCAACTCCGTCGTAGCCGTGCTCTTGGACATGACTGGCAGTAATGACGACAGAGATCCATCCGTTTGCAGCGAGTGCCGCCTCCCTCCGTAAGTCGGATTCCTGTTGGGCGGCGCTGAGGTGATGCACGCCGTCGTAATTCACCGCAACCTTGTATTCCGGAAAGGCGAGATCCGGCCACGCAACCTCGCGGCCCCACGCATCCAACACCACGTAACTCAACGTCGGTTCCGGCAGGAAATTGCGGCCGATGGCCAGGCGGAGACGCGTCTCCGGGGCTGAATCTGCGCCAACGCGCGCGAGTTCCAGCGCGGCCCGGGCCTTCCGGATGCCTCGTGCGCCCGCATGTCTGCCTACTTGATTCCTCAGATCCTGTATTGAGCAGAATGGAATCCGATTGTGTCCAAAGCTTCTGGTCTGGCTGCAGATGAAATGGTCGGCCGCTGCCACCAGGTCTTCGAACGGCAACACAGCGGCGAGATCCAGCCATGTCCGGGAAGGACTCGTCAGCGGAATGCCGTCCTTGAAGGCGACATCGAACTCGCCGAGCACGATCCGATGTCCGCGAACCCCCTTTCGCTGCGGCCTGAAAGCGCCGTCCGTCCGGGTCAGATGAATCAGGAAATCCTGCTGCCGATCCCACGGCAGCGGGCACCCCCACAGCATCGCGGCCGTTTCATGGCAGCAAATCGCGCCATCGCTCACTGCTGTCAGGAGCCGCGCGGTGTGTGCGGGGTCTTGCTCCTCGCCCCAGGGAACACGGATGCCCCTGCTGGCGACCTGGAGATCGCTGTTCCAGGCACGATGATCCGGAAGGCCGGCCGCACGTTGCTCGGCCAGGGTGAACGAGCGACCTTGGAGATGGGGCGGAAGCGGCGGAGACAACCTCATCAGCCATTGTTTGCACGCCTTGGGATGCCTTGGTCGTCCTTTGGGCGGTTACCCACAGTGTGGAGGAATAGTGCCGCACTCAGCGCGCGCCGAGGAGCAAGATCTCAACCGAAAACGCCCCTCCCAAAGAGCCGAAAGCTCACCCCTCAGCGCAAAAGGGGGCACCCAAAGAGCCGAAAGCTCACCCCTCAGCGCAAAAGGGGGCACCCAAAGAGCCGAAAGCTCACCCCTCAGCGCAACAGGGAGCCACCCAAAGAGCCGAAAGCTCACCCCTCGGCGCAAAAGGGAGCCACCCAAAGAGCCGAAAGCTCACCCCTCAGCGCAACAGGGGGGGGCTAGATGGACGTCCGGTGGAAGTTCTGGTGGCTGCGGCTGGCGGTCGGGCCGCGCTGTCCTTGGTAGCGGTTGCCGTATTCGCCGGAGCCGTAAGGGTGCTCAGCCGAGGAAGTGAGGCGGAAGAAGCACAGCTGGCCAATCTTCATGCCCGGCCAGAGCTTGATGGGGAGCGTGGCCACGTTGGAGAGCTCCAGCGTCACGTGTCCGGAGAATCCCGGATCGATGAACCCTGCCGTCGAGTGCGTCAGCAAGCCGAGGCGCCCGAGGGAGGACTTGCCTTCCAGGCGTGCGGCAATGTCATCGGCCAGGCTGACGGTCTCGTAGGTCGAACCCAGGACGAATTCTCCAGGGTGCAGGATGAAGGGTTCGTCACCTTCCACCTCCACGAGCCTGGTCAGCTCGGGCTGCTCCTCGGCGGGATCGATGTGCGCGTATTTGTGGTTGTCGAAGAGCCGGAAGAACCGGTCGATACGCACGTCCACGGAAGACGGCTGCACCATCGCGGGATCGTACGGCTCAAGAACAATCCGTTGGGAGTCTATTTCGGCACGTATGTCGCGGTCAGAGATCAGCACGTCATCAAAAATACCCCAAATACCGAACGCATTGTCCGGACAGCCTCATGGGACTATAGTTCCCGGACAGGTAAAGCCGCGCCCGTACTTGGGGGCAACGAGCATCCGCGGGGTAATTGTGAACAAACTGGCAGCGCCTGCCGCCATTGTGCTGGCTGGCGCGCTGGCGCTTTGCATGGCCGCATCAAGCCAGATCCTGCCGGCAACGGAGGCGGTTCCCGGCGCAAGCACCACAGCATCGTCCAGTGTCCCGTCCGGGTTGTCGGCACCTGAGGAAAGCCCGACGGCGGCTCCCGCACCTGAAGTGGCGACCCCCGCCGTCGATGGGTCCTCCAGTTCCGCAACGCCTGCAGCGCCAGCAACGCTGACACCTCCTCCCGCGCGGGATCCTGCCTCGGATGGCGGGCCGATCGCCGTCGATCCGGTTTTCGAGACACCGCCTCCCGTGCCGGAAATCGGACCGTCATGGGGACCGGACAATCCCTCGGATCCCAGCCCGAGCGCCACTGGTACCACGACCCCGCCGGTCGAAACGCGGCCGACGTCGGAAGAGACGGCAGACAGTGGCGCCGCCGCAACGACGCCGACGGCCGAGGCCGCAGGGCCCTCGCCAACAGCCGCGCCAACACCAACAGCCACGCCAACGCCAACACCAACGCCAACGCCGACGCCGACACCATCGTCAACGCCAACGCAAACCCCCTCGGCCGATCCGGGCGCGACCCCCGTCACCGACTCCCCCAGCCCGTTCCCCGGCAAGGCTCCGGGCCACGACCCCAATCTCCAAGACGGCGCTTTGGCGCTCCTCCCCGACAACAACAGCGCAGCGATCCTCACGGTGTTCAATGCGATCAACAGCTACCGCGCATCGTTGGGCCTCGCTCCGGTGAAGTACCACGCCACGGTTGCCAACCTGGCGCAGGAGTGGTCAAACAACATCGCTACCCGTGAGGTGATCCAGCACCGGCCCAACTTCTGGACGGACCCGCGGGCGATGAATCCGAACAATGGAGCGGGGGAGGTCATTGCAGTCCGCTGGGACCGCGACGCGGCGCAACTTGTGGAGTGGTGGAAGGGCTCCCCGGGCCACGATGCTTTGCTGCGGGACCCCAGGTTCAATGTGATGGGTATCGGCATCACCTACACGGACGGCAACTGGCAGACGACGCCCAACCGGTACACGCTGTGGGGCGTGGTCAACTTCTTCGGCTACACAACGTTGCCCGCCGGAACCACCACCAGCCCGGGTGGAACGGTGACACCACCCACTGACCCTGTGGCGGTGTGCGAACCAGGGTCCAAGCACCAACCCCCAACGGTCGATTTGAGTGCCGCGGCAATCAGCAGTGCTGCCGACCTGGTGTCCATCGCCGCCGACGGTTCCGTCGTTGCGTACCCGTCCTGGGGTAACGGCAGATTTGGCCTGGGCAAGCGGATTGGTGCCGGATTCGTGGGCCTCAAGGAGCTGTTTGTGGTGGACTGGGACCGCGATGGGGTCTTCGACCTGCTCTATCAACGGCTGGACGGGGCGCTCCTGGTGTATCCGGGCCTTCAAACGGGCGGTTTCAAGGATCCGGTGGTCTTGGGCCAGGGCTGGGGAACCTTGAACATTTCGGTGGGCACGTGGTGCGCCAACAACCGGCTTCCCCAGATCGTCGCCATGGACCAGGGCGGCAACCTGTATCTGTACAAGAACACGGGCTTGGCCTACATCCGCAGCCAGTCTGCGATTGGCACCGGCAACCCGTCTGTCCGGGTGACCATGGTGGATTACAACGCCGATGGCTTCCAGGACCTGCTCAGCACCGAGCCGAACGGCACCTTGCGCCTGTACCGGGGCAGCGGCCTGGGTACACCGAAACAGGAATCACGCCCCGTAGTGGGCAGCGCGTGGACGGATTACACAGGGTTGCGGGCTTTGAGTGGGCTCACGGGACCGGGCTCGGTAGGCGTGGCCGGCTTG
Organism: Paenarthrobacter sp. CC6; assembly: GCF_040560085.1. Lineage (NCBI taxonomy): Bacteria > Bacillati > Actinomycetota > Actinomycetes > Micrococcales > Micrococcaceae > Paenarthrobacter > Paenarthrobacter sp. CC6. The sequence continues at coordinate 324,869 of NZ_JARDAN010000007.1, forward strand.
GACCGCAATGGCATGGTGGAGTACTGGGACCTGACCTCGGGACGCCTCACTACGCCGGTGACGATTGGCAATGGTTGGGCCGGGCTGAGGTTCGCCAGCTAGGAGCTGGATTCGATCGCGGCCTTCAGCCGTTCCAACTGGCCGACTTCAACCTCCAGGGCCTTCTGGATCATCCCGTTCATGAGCTTGCGCAGACCTTTGGGATGGTATTCAAGGGCAAAGCGCAGCCGGGTGGTATCGCCTTCGGTGCTGAGATAGTAGCCACCGGTGGGCCGGGCGGGTCCCGCTACGACGGCGTACCGGACTTCCGCGCCGGGGCGGGCCTCGGTGATGGTGAAATCGGCTGCGATGGGCCGGCCACCAGGTCCGGCGACGGTCTGCTGGTACAACGCACCCTTTTGGCCGCGAACGCCTGATCGAAGCGCGATGCTTCGCACGTCTGAACGCCAGAGTGAGTTGTTCATCCCGTCCATGAGGAAACCGTAAACGGTCATGGCGTCCCGACTGATCACCACTTCATTGGCTGCGAATGCCACGGAAAACCTCTCTCGGCCTACGGTTCAAATGTCGTAGCCGGGTTCCCCATACGCAGCAGCTAACAAGTTCAGAATAGTCAGCCCGGTGCGGTGACGACACACGACTTCCGAGCCTTGACCGAATGGTTACCTGCCGATTTTTTCCCGCGCACTGCTGACACGCCTTCCATGGCCGGGTAGAGTGCCAGCCGCTGGACAATTCCACTGGGGGGCGTCATGCAGGTTCAAGACCGACCGGGAACACCAAGAAACGCCCGACGCCGGGTGGCGGCTTGCGCTGTATTCCTCGCCCTGGTGCTGGCGGCCGCCCTCGCTCCCGCGGCCGACGCGGCAGCCCCGGCCAGCGCGGCACCCACGGCTCAGGCGACCCGGTACGTTTCCGAAGCCGGAGTCACGGCCCACCGCGCCGCCGTCGTCAACGCCGCCGCCGTAAAAGCGCAGGTGCCTTCGACCGCCAATCCGCTGCCTGGCCTCGATCCCGCGGGTGATCCTGCCAACTTGTCCGTCCTTGTGAACAAGTCCCGCCCCCTGAACCCTGCCACCTATGCCCCGGCAGATCTGGTGAACGCGCGTGGCTCGGGACAGTATCTCCGGGCCGAAGCTGCAGCGTGGCTCAACGGGCTTTTCCAGGGTGCGGCGGATGCCGGGACCGGCGGGCTGGCAGTCGTGAGTGGCTATCGTTCTTACGCCCAGCAACAACAGGTGTACTCCTCCTATGTGAACCTTTACGGCCAGGCGCAGGCGGACCTGATCTCGGCAAGGCCGGGCTACAGTGAGCACCAAACCGGCCTTGCCGTGGATGTCGGAAATGCCAACGGTTCGTGTGGGCTCAGCACCTGCTTTGGTGACACTGCCGCCGGCATGTGGGTGGCAGCGAACGCATACAAATACGGTTTCATCGTCCGGTACCCCAACGGCTACACCAACATCACCGGGTACAGCTACGAACCGTGGCACCTGCGCTACGTCGGAGTGGATCTGGCAACGGATATGAAGCGCCGTGGCTTTGCCACTTTGGAACAATATTTCTCCGGAAACCCCAGCGTCCATGCCAGCATCACCTCGGGCGCGGACCTGGTGGCCGCGGACGCTGCCGGGCGGCTGCTTCGCTACCCCGCGCTGCCGAGCGGCGGCTACGGCGTTCCTGTACAGATTGGCTCCAACTGGACGGGGCTGAAGCAGGCGTTCGTGGTGGATTGGGATTCGGACGGCGTCTATGACCTTCTGGCGCAATGGAACAACGGCACCCTGGGCCTGTTCAAGGGATGGCCCGGCGGCGCTTTCTCGACCCAGATCGTGGTGGGCACGGGAGACTGGGACGCTATGACCATCACTGTGGGCAAGTGGTCCAGCGACCAGGGTTACCCGGGCGTCGTGGGGTATTTCCCTGACGGCGGCCTGCGCTACTACCCCAACACCTCGGGCCGGGCGTTGACTTACCGGGTGGACATCGGAACCGGCTGGGCGGGACTGGGGCTGACCATGGCCGATTGGGACGCGGACGGCGCCAACGACATCCTGGCCACCACATCCTCCGGACTTCTGCTCAGTTACCCAGGCAATGGAGTTGGCGGCTTCAAAGGTCAGCCAAGCATCATCGGCTCGGGGTGGGGAACCATGAAGGCCTTGGTGCCTGGCTTCGGCTTGTCAGGTCCAGGTACACGCAGCATTACCGCCCAGACCGTGGACGGGTATTTGGTGGACTACGGATTGGGACTCGGAGTCTGGGGTCCGCAACGCCAAGTGGGCAACGGCTGGGGCTCAATGAAGCTGTTCAAATGAGGACCTGCCGGGGCACGTTCGGCCGGACGGAGTGGCTGTCCTGGGCGGCGCCGCAACTGCGCTAAGCTAGGACTCGCCCGATTGATTTCCGTCGGGCAGCGCGGGCGTAGCTCAATGGTAGAGCGCTAGCTTCCCAAGCTCGATACGCGGGTTCGATTCCCGTCGCCCGCTCAGCGAACCCCGGATCCTTCTGGATCCGGGGTTCATTTTTCGTGACAATAAGGCCCGACGGCGGCTCCCGCCGCAGCGCGCCCGTGCGGGCAGCTCCGGGGCACCGGAACCCGGGTAGGTGTATCGTCAGGAGTCAGGAGCCATTTCGGTTCCGCTCTAGGGAGCAATCATGGGCGACAAATCACCGCGCCAAACCGCATCAAAGAAATCCAGTAAATCCATCAAGGAAAAACGTGCGGACAAGAGGGCTTCCGAGTCCTCCGCCACCGAGGCCGCAAAGCCTTCCACCGGCAACAAGAAGTGACCGCGGCCAACGGCCAGCTGAGCATAGGCGTCCTCGCTACCTCGCTGAAGCCGAACGAGCGGCGCCTCCCCATCCACCCGCAGCATTTGGAGCGCATAGCCCCGGAAGTGCGCCGGCAACTCCGTTTCGAACATGGCTACGGCGAGCGTTTCGGTGTCCCGGACAGCAAGCTCGAATCGTTGGTGGGCGGACTCGGCACTCGCCAGGAACTGCTCGCCAACAGCGACGTCATCCTCCTGCCCAAGCCGCAGGCCCAGGATCTCGCTGAACTCCGCGACGGCCAGACGCTCTGGGGTTGGCCCCACTGCGTGCAGGACCGGGCCATCACTCAATTGGCCATCGACAAGAAGCTCACACTCATCGCCTTCGAGGCCATGAACCATTGGGCCGGCGATGGCGGTTTTGGCCTGCACGTTTTCCACAAGAACAACGAGCTCGCCGGGTACTGCTCGGTACTGCATGCATTGGCTTTGACCGGTTCAACCGGTGACTATGGCCGCCGGCTCAGTGCTGTGGTGATCGGTTTCGGTGCCACTGCCCGCGGTGCCGTCACAGCCCTGAATGCCCACGGCGTCCATGACGTCCAGGTTCTGACCAACCGGGGCGTTGCCGCCGTCGGGTCCCCCATCCATTCGGTGCGGATCGTGCAGTTCGACCACGACAGCAAGGCTCCGTTCCTCAGCGAGGTCATCACGGACAACGGGCGCAAGCCCTTGGCTCCGTTCCTGGCCGCGGCGGACATCGTGGTCAATTGCACCCTGCAGGACCCGAACGCTCCACTGACATACTTGCGGACCGAAGACCTGACGGAGTTCCAGCCGGACAGTCTGATCGTCGACGTTTCCTGCGATGAAGGCATGGGATTCAGCTGGGCGCGGACCACCACGTTCGACGAGCCGATGTTCCGCGTCGGCGGTCACGTCAACTACTACGCGGTGGACCACAGCCCGTCCTATCTTTGGAACTCGGCCAGCTGGGAAATCAGCGAGGCCCTGCTGCCCTTCCTGGACACTGTGGTGGCGGGCCCGGACGGGTGGGATGCCAACGAGACCATCTCGCGTGCCATCGAAATCCGCGACGGCGTCATCCGCAATCCGGACATCCTTGAGTTCCAGGGCCGCTCCCCGGAGTACCCGCACCTGCCGGTGGCCCAGCTTCTGGCACGATAGCCCCACGCAGATGAAGCGCCCCCGGTTGCCGGGGGCGCTTCATCTACTTAAGCCGTCTTCTTAGGCCGTCTGCGGTTCCTGCACGATCCGCAGGACCCGCCGCCTGTCGCGCAAGTCCACCTTGATGTGCAGGGAGGACTTCCTGGCAAGTACGACGGCGACCACAGCCGCTGCGATGGCCGGAACCCCGCCGGCCACGAGGATGGCCAGATGCGGGCCGAGGTGCTCGGCGAGCCAGCCCATCATGGGACCACCGATGGCCTGCCCGCCGATGAGCACCACAAGGTAGAGGCTCATGACGCGGCCCCGGATGCTCATGTTGGAGCTGGTCTGCACCATTTGGTTGGCAGCGGTGAGGAACATGAGGCACCAGAATCCTGCGAAGACCATGGTGACGCTGAACCACACCATGGACGGCATGAGCGAGGACACGCAAAGCATCAATCCGTACAACCCGGCGGAGGTCACAACCGAGCGCAACCGCAGCTGCCTCCGACGGGTGGATGCGACCGCACCTGTCAGTGCACCAAGCGCAACCATGGCGTTCAGCAGGCCGTAGCCTCCGGCACCGGCGTCGTACACGTGGTCCGCGAAGGCGGCCAGAAGCACTGGCAGGCTCATGGCGAAAACCGCTACGAAACCGGCCATCAACCACGGCCAGTAGATGGTGGGTTTGCTGAGCGCATAGTTGAGGCCTTCGCGCAGCATGCCCTTCTTGCGCGGCGTGGGCCGGCTCAGATGCAGCTGGTCCTTGCGCAGCAACAGCAACATGGTCACGGTGGAGCAGCAGGCCACAGCATTGGCAGCGAAGGCCCAACCGGCGCCCACGGCAGTGAGCAGCACTCCCGCCAGCGCCGGGCCGATCAAGCCGCCGAGCTGGAAGGTCGTGGAGTTCACGCTGATGGCGTTCCGCAGGTACTTGGGTCCGACGAGTTCGTTGACGAACACCTGGCGGGCCGGCTGGTCAAGGACCGTGACGAAGCCAAGCGCCAGTGCGATGACGTAGACGTGCCAGACCTCGACGCGCTGGCTCAGGGAAAGTACGGCCAGCAGGGCCGCCAGGACCGCTGCTGCCGACTGGCAGATGATGAGGATCTTTCGCTTGGCGAAGCGGTCGGCAATCATGCCGCCCCACGGGCCAAGGAAAAGTGAAGGCATGAACTGCAGGGCCACAGTGATACCGACGGCGGTGACGGACCCGGAAAGCTGGAGCACCATCCAGTCCTGCGCGATGCGTTGCATCCAGATGGCGATCACCGCGATGAAGTGGCCGATCGCGAAGATCCTGAAGTTGGGGACCTTCAAGGAGATGAAGGTATGCCGCCAGGGCAGCTTCTCACTCACGACGGCGAGTGGCTGGGTGACGGTGTCCGGCTGGTTTGCGTCCGGCGAGGGACGAGCGGACAGGGAATCGATGACGGGCTGGCTGACATTTGCCGCTGAAGGCGGTGGGGGTGCCAAAAGTAGTCCTCGGATGGGAGTTTCGGTGGGATGCGTTTAACGCTATGGTTGCCAGCAGCAATTATGGAAGCGTATTGCGCCTATAACTAGCATTGCGGAACGCAATGAGCGGCTTGCAGTGCCAGGGAAAGCGGCGCGATACTCCGGCCCGGCGCTGACCTGCGCTTAGAGGAGTTCCGTGTTCGATCCCGTCCAGCTCCGCTCCTTTTTGGCTGTCGCAGAGACCCTGAGTTTCACCAAGGCCGCAGAACGGCTTGGGCTTGCCCAACCGACGGTGAGCCAGCACGTGCGCAAGCTGGAAGCCGCCGCCAAGCGTGTCCTCGTAGCCCGCGACACCCGCGAAGTGAGACTCACTGACAACGGTGACGCGATGGCCGGGTTTGCCCGCAGCATCCTTGCGGCCCACGATTCCGCCGCGCGCTACTTTTCCGGCTCGGCCATGCGTGGGCGTCTCCGCTTCGGCACGGCCGACGACCTCGCCATCACCGGCCTGCCCCGGATCCTTCGCGAATTCCGGCAGCTGTACCCGCAGATCAACCTCGAACTCACTGTCAGCCAAAGCGATCAGCTCTATAAACGCCTCAACGCCGGGCAACTGGACCTGGTGTTCGTCAAATGGGTGGCCGGGGCGAAGGAAGGCACCGTCGTCCGGCATGACAACTTCGCCTGGGTCGGCGTGGAGCAGACTGTCCTTGAACCGGGCGCGCCGGTCCCCCTCATCGCCTATCCGGCACCGAGCCTCAGCCGGAAACTTGCCATCGACGCCCTGGAGGCCGAAGGCCGTACCTGGCGGATCACGTGCAGCACCAAGCAGATCAGTGGCGTACTGGCGGCAGTCAGGGCAGGCATCGGCGTTGCCGTGATGCCGGCGTCGCTGGTTCCGGAAGACCTGAAAGTCATCACCCAACGCTTCGGCCTGCCACAGGTTGGCGACGTCGACTTCACTCTGATCCGCAACCCGCTCGCCAACGCGGAGGTCATCGACGCCCTCACCCAGGCGATCATGGGGCGGACATTGAGCAAATCGAACTAGTGGCCGGACCGGTTCGCCCGGCTCCGGCCCCGGCGCCCGTTCCACCACCCCACTACCCTCAGGTCGTCCAGTCCGAAGCGGCCTTCCGGCACGGCAGCCCGGATGCGTTCGTCGTCGAAGGGAAGCCTGGGACGCAGCTCCACCGGAAGCCACGGTGCGTACGGTGAAGGCTCGCTGACCCCCTCGGCGAGCATCTGCGCCTGGGCTTTTGCCACGAGTGGTACCACCATGATCCACTCGGTCAGTTGCGCCAGAGCGCGGATCGACCAGATCGGGGCGCGGACGTAGACGGGGTAGCCACCGGCCACCCGGGCGATCCTGCGGACAGCCGTTCCAAGCTCAAGCTCTTCGGCTCCGACGACGGCGACGGTCGGGGTGGGCACGCGACCTTCAAGGGCTGCGATCAGGGTATCGACAGCCTCTTCCACAGGGAGGGGCCGGACAGTCCGCTCCCGGAAGCCGACCGTTGCGAAGACAGGAAAGCTGCGTACAGCACGCGTTACATGGTCAACCATGTGGTCGCCGTTGCCGTAGATCATCCCTGCCTTGATGATCGTGTACTCGATGCCCGACTGCCGCAGGAGCTCCTCGGCAGCCCATTTGGTCTCGTGGTAGGCCGACCCACAATCCGGACGGGCCCGGAGGAAGCTCAGCATGACGATTCTTTGGACGCCCGCCCTCCGGGCGGCTTCAATGACTGCCTTGGTTCCTTCAATGTGGACACGCTGAAAGGTCTGGTCACCTATTTCCCGGTTGATCCCCGCGCAGTGGGCCACGACGTCGCACCCCGCGAAGGCCTCTGCCAAGGCATCGACGTCAGTAATTGCGGTCCCCGTCCGCCGCGAAATGATGACGGTGTCCGGCCTGTCGAGCCGCTCCGCGAGGTGACGCCCCACAAAGCCGGTACCGCCGGTAATGGCCACACGCATATTCTTGCTCCTTCGCTTATTAGCAATGAAGCTAAACTGTATATAGCTATTGTGCTATATTGCAAACATGGCAGATGCAGCATCGGATATCTTCGCAGCCTTGGCACACCCCACCAGGCGGCAGATCCTTCAAGACCTCAAGGACGGCGAGTTGGCCGCCGGCGAGATCGCTGCGCGGTTCAACGCCACAGGACCCACCATCTCCCGGCATTTGAGCGTGCTGCGCCAGGCCGGACTGGTCACGGAACGGCGGGATGCCAACCGCATTCTCTACTCGCTCGTGGGCGAGCGCCTCGCACTGTCAGTGGGAGACTTCCTTTCCACGGTCTGCCCCGAGCAGATCGTGCTGCGGGAGGTCCGGAAACGGAACCCTGCCCGCCCCTCGACCAGGACGCCGAAAGGGGCCACGACCTCCGAGGCCTGAACTCCGGCCGTAGTACGCTCACCCAATGACCCATGCCAAGCTCACTCAGCCGTCATCAAGCTTCCACGCCTCCTGGCTGGAAAGTTACGACGAGTGGGGAACCCTCGACCAGGACGGTTCTGCAGCATTCCTAGCCGCACGGTACGACCTCGACCTCCGCGAAGAGGGCCATTTCTCGCAGTGGGTGGACCTGCTCCATCAAATGCCCAGGGCGGATTTTTCACCGCCCGAAGGGCTGGCAAACCAGACCACCATTTGGGTCACCGACGATACGGACTATTTGGGCGCTGCCAGCCTGAGGCATTCCCTGGCCAGCGAATACCTGACAGAAGTCGGCGGGCACATTGGGTATGGCATCAGGCCAAGCGCAAGGGGGCGTGGCTTGGCCAGGATTGCCCTTGCCGGAGCCATGGACGAGGGTCGAACCCTCGGACTCGAGCGGGTGCTGGTGACCTGCAAGCAACCCAACGTGGCCTCGGCGCGCACCATTGAGGCATGCGGCGGAGTTTTGGAGAGTGTCCGCCCTCCCGAGAGCTTCGCCCCCGAACTTGCTGTTACGGAACCGATCCGGCGTTATTGGCTGCATTTGTGAGGGACGGCCCGGCTCTCAACACGCGACAATGCTTACCGGGTAAGCGCATTCCCGGTATCGTGGAGCCATGACCAACCACCCCATACTGGCTGACCTCACGCCTGGCATCTGTTCCGTGACCCTGCGATCCTTCGGGATCGACGAGGTAGTCCGGATTTCCGCCGAGGCGGGCTTGGCCGGGATCGAGTGGGGCACTGACGTACATGTCAGCGACACCGGGTCGGCACTGTACGCCAAGGCCGCGACAGAAACCGCCGGCATGACGGTCCTGTCGCTTGGCTCTTACTATCGATGCGGCGCCTTCGGGGATTTCGGGTCCATTCTCGACCTCGCCGATGCCGCAGGCGCTCCGCGGGTGCGGGTGTGGGCCGGGGAAATCGGCTCTGCTGGTGCCGGCCGGGAGCACTGGGACTCGGTAGTCCGCGACACGCAGCGCATTGCCGACCTCGCCGCGAAACGCGGTGTCACCATCGCTTTCGAATACCACGGCAACACCCTCACAGACTCTTCCGCCACCACCTTGGAGCTGCTGAAGCGTGTAGACCACGCCAGCGTCGGCACTTACTGGCAACCCGCCGTCGGACTTTCCGACGAGCAGGCGCTGGAGTCCCTCCACGAAGTCCTCCCCCACGTCGTGGGCGTGCATTGCTTCTCCTGGGGCCCGGCGGCCGAACGCTTTCCGTTGCGGAACCGGTCGCTGCTCTGGCGATCGGTCGCCGACATCCTGCGCGGCAACGGCAAAGACCTGGACATCATGCTTGAGTTCGTCGTCGACGATCTGCCTGACAACGTGCTCAGCGACGCCGCGACCCTGCACACCATCACCCTGGCCGAAGACTAGCCGTCGCTAGGCAAGCCATTCCAGGCGCCGGAGCCAGTCAGCGCAGAGTCCGGTCCATTGCCCGGCGCCGGGCGCCCCATCCGCCAGGCCCAGCCCATGGGCGCCACTGGGGAATACCTGGAGTTCCACCGGAACACCGGCACGTCCAAGCGCAGCCGCGTAGGAGAGGCTGTGACTGAGCGGTACGACGTCGTCGTCGGCAGTGTGCCAAAGGAAAGCGGGCGGAGTGGCGGCGTCGACGCTCAGTTCCGCTGACAACGCACGCCGGGCATCGACGTCCGCACCCGTTCCGGCGAGGTTGTCCACAGACCCCTGGTGCACCGCGTCCACAAAGGAAATCACGGGATAGCAGAGAATGCTGAGGTCAGGCACAGCAGCGGAAGCGTCCACCGCAGGATCGCCGGTAGCCACCTGCGCCGACAAAGTGGCAGCAAGGTGGCCGCCGGCCGAAAAACCCAGAACCCCTACCCGGCCAGGATCCATCTCCAGCCCATGCGCCCCCTCACGAATCCACGTCATGGCCTGTTTGGCGGCCAAGAGCGGGGCCGGATGCCGGTGCGGCGCGACCGGATAGCGCAGCACAAAGGCGTGGATCCCCAGAGAGGCCAGCCATTCGGCCACGGGTTCGGCTTCATGGTCGGCCTGCCTCGCGTAGCCGCCTCCCGGCAGCACCAGAACGGCAGGCGCACGCGCGCCGGAATGCCCGGCGACTCCGGAACGCCCGACGGCGGGAATCACCGTCAGCGCGGCGGGCACCTGTTCCGCTGGAACCGTCATGGTTGGGATTCCACCGGGGTTTCCGTACTCCGGCGAAGTTTCACCGTGCCGGAGATGGGAGCTGTATCGGGATCTCCGGCTGCGAGGCGGCCAATATCCTCCAGCGGAAGATGGACCGTGGACAAGGCGGGCCGGAAGTCCCGCAGCGTTTCAATGTCATCGAAACCGGCAACCGTGGCATCTCGGGGAATCCATACCCCTTCAGGGCGCAGGGCCGCGGTAACCCCAATGGCCATGACGTCATTCACGGCGAAGATGCAGAGCCTCTCCGGGGACCCTTTGATTCGTTCCGCAAGCGCCTGCCCGGCCTCGAACCCGCCGGCACGGTTGAAGCCGGTGCGGATGACCTCGGCAGCCGGCCGTCCGGCGTCGGCCAGTCCGCGCTGGAATCCGCGCACACGGTCATCGGAGGTGTAGAGCCCCGCAGGACCCGCAATGATCACGAAACCGCCGTCATGGGTGGCGGCCAGTTGCCCGGCCAGGCCGGCAGCGAGTTCCTCGTTGGGAACTTCCACCACGTGGTACCCCTCGGCCGCACTGGCTCCGACCACAGGATGGCCCACTACCCCAACGTGCCCACCGTTGCGGCAGTACCGGTCCAGCTCAGCGGCGAGTTCGGCATTGCCCTGTTTGTCTTCCGCACGCTCCGAGCGTGAACCGGCAATCACGATTGAGTCGGCGCGGCGGGCGGCAAATGCGGCCACCGCTTCTTTTTCCTCCGCGGGAGTCCCCGAGGTGCTGGCCAGCAACACCATACGGTTCTGCCGGCGCGCAGCTTCCTGGACGCCGCGCGCGATGGCCGAGAAGTAGGGATCGGCAATGTCGTGCACCACCAGGCCGATCAGCCCTGAGCTCGACTTGGCGAGGCCCTGGGCCTGGGCGTTGGGAACATAACCGAGTTTGTCGGCGGCTTCCCGCACACGCTCCGCAATATCCTCGGCAGGCTTGCGCGAGGACCCGTTGAGGACCCGGGAGGCCGTTGCCAGGGAAACCCCGGCCAATCGGGCGACTTCGCTGAGTGTGCTGGCGGCCACGGGGAGACTCCTCTTCGTCAAGCGCCGGACTGGCGCTAAGGAAATTATGGCAGTTCTTCACAGAAAGCGGGAAAGCGCTTGCCAAACCTCCGTGCATTGGTGCATGATCGATGGCAACGGGAATGCGCTTTCCCATCATATCGAGCAAGCACCGGCTTCCACACAGCGACCGGCACACAAGGCACTGGAGAAAACATGGGTTTCGAAACAAAGACGATCCGCATCGCCATGAACGGCATCACTGGACGCATGGGCTACCGCCAGCACCTGCTGCGCTCCATCCTCCCCATCCGTGACGCAGGCGGCTTCACCCTTGAGGACGGCACCAAAGTCCAGGTCGAGCCCATCCTGGTAGGCCGCAACGAGGCCAAGATCCGCGAGCTGGCCGAACTCCACAAGGTTTCCGAATGGACCACGGACCTGGACTCAGTCATCGCCGATCCCACCGTTGACATCATCTTTGACGCCTCCATGACCAGCCTCCGCGCCGCCACGCTGAAGAAGGCCATGCGCGCCGGCAAGCACATCTTCACCGAGAAGCCCACGGCCGAGACCCTCCAGGAAGCCATCGAACTTGCACAGATCGGCAAGGAAGCCGGAGTCACCGCCGGCGTCGTTCACGACAAGCTGTACCTCCCCGGCCTGGTGAAACTCCGCCGCTTGGTCGATGAAGGCTTCTTCGGCCGTATCCTCTCCATCCGTGGTGAATTCGGCTACTGGGTCTTCGAAGGCGACGTGCAGGCTGCCCAGCGCCCGTCCTGGAACTACCGCAAGGAGGACGGCGGTGGAATGACCACGGACATGTTCTGCCACTGGAACTACGTCCTTGAAGGCATCATCGGCAAGGTCAAGAGCGTCAACGCCAAGACCGCCACGCACATCCCCGCCCGCTGGGACGAAGCCGGCAAGGAATACAAGGCAACCGCTGACGACGCTTCCTACGGCATCTTCGAGCTCGAAACCCCGGGTGGCGACGACGTCATCGGACAGATCAACTCCTCGTGGGCCGTCCGCGTCTACCGCGACGAACTGGTGGAGTTTCAAATCGATGGTACGCACGGTTCCGCCGTCGCCGGTTTGAACAAGTGCGTTGCGCAGCAGCGCGCCCACACCCCCAAGCCCGTCTGGAACCCGGACCTTCCCGTCACCGAATCGTTCCGCAGCCAATGGCAGGAAGTCCCCGCCAACGCTGAGCTGGACAACGGCTTCAAGCTGCAGTGGGAAGAATTCCTGCGCGACGTCGTCGCGGGCCGCGAACACCGTTTCGGCTTGCTCTCCGCCGCCCGCGGCGTGCAGCTTGCCGAGCTCGGCCTGCAGTCCTCGGCTGAGCGCCGCACCATCGACATCCCGGAGATCACCCTCTAATGACGTCACTGATTCTTCCCACTGACGACGGCGGAACCCGCGAGTACCGCCTCCAGCCCGCCACGGCGTGGGTCAAGCCGACCGCGCCGTTGACTGCCCGCCGCGCCTACGCCGCAGCGCACGTCATCCCCGAGGTAGCTGCAGACAACACCCCCGGCGCTCCGGCGCAGCTCGACTGGGATGCCACCCTGGCTTACCGCCACGAGCTGTGGAGCTACGGCCTGGGCGTCGCCGATGCCATGGACACCGCGCAGCGCGGCATGGGCCTCGACTGGGCCGCAACCCAGCAGCTCATCAAGCGCACGGGCGCCGAGGCCGCTTCCGTGGTGGCAGCCGGTGACGCAGCCATCGCCGGCAAGTCCGTCCGCGACCTCGTCTCCTGCGGTGCGGGCACCGACCAGCTGGACATCGCTGCACTCCCCGAAGGCGCAGCAGGAATCCAGGCCGTCATCGACGCCTACCGCGAGCAGATCGCCGTCGTCAGTGAAGCCGGCCCCAAGGTCATCCTCATGGCGTCCCGCGCGCTGGCCAAGGTTGCCAACGGCGCCGATGACTACCTGCACGTCTACTCGACGCTGCTTCAGGAAGTCGATCAGCCGGTCATCCTGCACTGGCTCGGCACCATGTTCGATCCCGCATTGGCAGGCTACTGGGGTTCCGACGACGTCTCTGTTGCCACCGAGACGTTCCTCAGCCTTATCCGTGAGCACTCGGACAAGGTTGACGGCGTCAAGGTTTCGCTGCTGGACGCTTCCCACGAAGTCGCCCTCCGCGCCGCCCTGCCTTCCGGTGTGCGCTTGTACACCGGCGACGACTTCAACTACCCGGAACTGATCGACGGCGACCAGACGCACCATTCGGACGCACTGCTGGGCATCTTCGCGGCCATCTACCCTGCCGCTTCAGTCGCCTTGCAGAAGTACGACGCCGGCCAAGGTGCTGAAGGGCGCGCGATCCTGGACTCCACCCGTGAGCTCGGGAAGCACATCTTCAGCGCACCGACGTTCTACTACAAGACAGGCATCGCGTTCATGTCGTGGCTCAACGGCAAGCAGCCCGGCTTCCAGATGGTCGGCGGCCTGCACTCGGGCCGTTCGGTCCTGCATCTGGCCAAGACCTTCGAACTGGCCGACCAGGCGGGGCTGTTGAAGGACCCCTCGCTGGCCGCATTCCGGATGTCCGACTTCCTGCGGATCAACGGGGTGGGCGCATGAGCGACTTGTCACGGCTATCCCTGAACAGTGCAACCACCAAGAAGTGGACCCTGGCCGAAGCTGTGGATGGTTGCGCCCGCGCCGGCATCCCCGCGATCGGTCCGTGGCGTGACCGCGTGGCCGAGGCGGGCTTGGACAAGGCTGCCAAGCTCATCAAGGACGCCGGCCTCCGGGTGTCCTCGTTGTGCCGGGGTGGTTTCCTGACCGCTGCCGACCCCGAGGGCCAGGCAGCCGCACTGGCTGACAACTTCGAGGCCGTCCGGGAGGCCGTTGCCCTGGACACCCAGGAGTTGTTCCTGGTGGTTGGCGGACTCGCTCCCGGCGAGAAGGACGTCGTCGCTGCCCGCCAGCGCGTCGCCGACCGCCTTGAGGAACTGGTTCCTTTCGCCTCCGAAAACGGTGTCCGTTTGGTGCTGGAACCCCTGCACCCGATGTACGCCGCTGACCGCGCACTCATCTCCACCCTTGGCCAGGCACTGGACCTCGCCGCGCCGTACGACGCGAAAGCGGTCGGCGTCGCCGTCGACACCTTCCACGTCTGGTGGGATCCGGAGCTGAAGGCGCAGATCGACCGCGCCGGGCGCGAAAGCCGCATCGCCTCTTACCAGGTGTGCGACTTTAACCTGCCGATCGCTGCGGATGCGCTGTTGTCCCGCGGCATGATGGGCGACGGCGTCATCGACTTCGCCACCATCGGCACCTGGGTCAGGGACGCCGGCTACAAGGGCGACATCGAGGTTGAGATCTTCAACCAGGAAATCTGGGATGCCGACGGGGACATCACCCTGGAAACCATGAAGCAGCGCTACGCGGAGCTCGTCCTCCCCTACGCGTAACCACGTGATCCTCCCGCGGATGCCCTAAGCTCCGCGGGAGGACCACTCCAAAAACGAGCGGGCTCCTGCCAAGGTCACGGCCGGAGCCCGCTTTTTCGCACGGCAGGGTGGTGAGGCTAGGCGAAAAAAGCCCGATCCCTCAACCGGTTTCCACGCGGGTCTTCCGCAACCCGATCAAGGTGACCGAACCGCCGTCGTGCCCCTGCAGTTCGAGCCTGATGTTCGGCGAATCCTCCTGCGGTTCCACTGTGCTGACCTGGAAGACTTCACCGCCGATCCGCAAGCGGTCGCCGCTCTTGACGGCCTTGAGCTTCTTGTCCTTGCCCGGGGTCATGGTCGCTCCCACTATTTGTCTTTCCTGGCGTCATCGCCGTGGGTTTCGCGGAGCTCCTCGCCGCGGCGCACCACTTCCTCTTCCTTTTCCTGCTGCTTGTCGCTGCGCTTGGTATCACGCGGAGGCAACTGGAGGCTTTCTTCTGCTTCAATGCCACCTTGGAGTTGGCGGCCGCGTTCCATTTCGGCATCGAACTCGGCGCCGAACAGCAACGACATGTTCAGGATCCACAGCCACAGCAGCATGATGATGACGCCGGCCAAGGCGCCGTAGGTCTTGTTGTAGTTGCTGAAGTTGGCCACGTAGAAACCGAAGCCCAGCGATGCCAGGGCGAAAATGACCAGCGCGATGAGCGAACCCATGCTCATCCAGCGGAACTTGGGTTGCTTGACGTTGGGGGTGAAGTAGTAGAGGACAGCAATGATGGCCACCACGATCACGATGAGTACCGGCCACTTGGCAATGTTCCACACGGTCAGGAAAGCCTCGGACAAGCCGATTGCCCCACCGATGGCCTCCGCCACCGGGCCGCTGAGGACGAGCATGGCAGCCACCAGCGCAGCGCCCAACACAGCCACGATGGTGACGGCGAGCATGGTGCCGCGCAACTTCACGAAACCGCGGCCTTCGTCCACTTCATAGACGCGGTTCATTGCCCGGCTGAAGGCCGTGGTGTATCCGGAGGCGGACCAGAGGGCCACCAGGATGCCGAAGACCAGGGCGAAACCTGCTGCGTTGGAGCGGGTGAGCTCCTCAATGGGCTGGCGCATGGCGTCGACACCCGGACCCGGCGCGAATTGCTGGACGATATCAAGGATGGCCGAGGTGGTCTTGCCGGCATCGCCAAAGAGCCCCAGCAGGGAAACCAACGCCAGGAGCGCGGGGAAGAGGGAGAGCACAGCGTAGTAGGTCAGGCCGGCAGCCGCGTCCGGGCACTGGTCCTTGCTGAACTCACGCAGAGTGCGCTTGGCGATGTAGGTCCACGTGGGCTTGGCGAGGTCGTTGGGACTGTCCGGCTTCCGCGAGTCTTCCGGAGAGGGCGCGGTCCTCGCTTTGGTGGTGCTGGTGTGGGCTGAGTCTTGTGTGGTCATGGGGCACTCGTCCGTGGGTAGTTTGCGCGAACAGCTGACCCATCAATAGTAAGCATACTGATGATTACTATGGAAGAACCCCGCCGGACTTACCGGCGATTCAGGCCAGTTTGCTCGCCAGCAGGAACTCGAAAGGTGACTCTATGACAGAGCGGATAACTTGGCCCGCGGCCCCAAGGAGTGTCCCGGAGTGCTCCAAACGGGAGACCGTCAGGTTCTCCGGAGCCAGCAACCCCGGCGCGTAGCGCTCCAGGCTTTCCAGCAGTGACGGCCGGATCCACTCCCCCAGTACGGCGAAATGCCCGCCAAGGACCACAGCTTCAATGTCCATCAATCTCGAGGCCGAGGCGAGGGCGACGCCCAGGGAGCGACCGGCGTCGTGAACCGCCTTTGCGGCCGCGGGTTCCTGCGCAGCCAGCGCCGCCAACAGCAGCCCGGTCCGCTCGCCCAGTGTGCCTTCGGCGACGCCCGCGGCCTCGAATATGGCCTCCTGGCCCGCGAACGTCTCCAGACAACCCCACCCGCCACAGGAGCAGTGAGGGCCTTCCGGATGCACCACGATATGGCCCAGCTCGCCGGCAGACCCACCTGGGCCCGTATACAGCTCAGATCCGATGATGATGCCGCCACCGACGCCCACCTCACCTGAAACGTAGAGGAAGTCGGGCCGCCCGCCGCCATACCAAAGCTCACCGAGGGCAGCACTGTTGGCCTCGTTGGACAGCTTGACGCCAAGCGGCGCACCCTCCAGCAGCGATTGCGGATGCAGCTGCTCGTCCTCCCAATGAAGGTTGGGAGCGGACAGCACCGTGTCGCTCTTGGAGTCCACCAGCCCGGGCACGGCCAGGCCACCGCCCAGGATGGCAATGTCCTCTGCCGCCGCCACGGCCTTCGCTTCGGCAGCCAAGCCTGCAAGCTGTTTCATGACCTGAGCTGGCGGCATCCCGCGGTTCCGGGACTCGACGGCCGAATGGAAACGCAGGTTTCCGGCAAGGTCCACCAGGCCCACGGCAAGGTAATCAACGTTGATCTCCATGCCCACAACGCCGCGTCGGGAGTTAAGCTCCAGGCCCTGGCCGGGCCGCCCCCGCTCCCCGTCGCGGTACAGACCTACCTCGGATACCAGGCCGGACTCCACGAGGTCGGCCACCAGGCTGGATACCGCGGCCTTGGTGAGCCCGGTGCCGGCGGCGAGCTGCGCGCGGCTGGGCTTGGCGTCGACGGTTTTGGCGATCGAATCCAGCACCAATGAGAGGTTTCGACGGCGGACGTCACCCACGCGTCCGGGCGCGGTTGGCTCATTCATCAGCAGGGACCTCCTCGCAGATTCAAAAATTCTTGTGGACTTCCATTGACCATGATCCATCATGGCCCATATAGTTCAGATTGAAAACTAATTGGAATGTCTTTTTCCACCTCATTCCCATTGCCTTGCAAAGGAGCAATCATGACCCCGCAGCCCACCCCTGCAGACAAGTTCACCTTCGGCCTCTGGACCGTCGGTTGGACCGGCGCCGATCCCTTCGGCGTGGCAACCCGCCAGGCTCTGGATCCCGTGGACGCCGTTCACAAGCTCAGCGAACTCGGCGCCTACGGCATCACTTTCCACGACAACGACCTCATTCCTTTCGATGCGAGCGCCTCCGAGCGCGATCTCATCCTTAAGAACTTCAAGGCAGCCCTGGCCGAGACCGGCCTGAAGACGCCCATGGTTACCACCAACCTCTTCAGCCACCCGGTCTTCAAGGACGGCGGCTTCACCTCCAACGACCGCTCCATCCGTCGCTTCGCCCTGAGCAAGATCCTCCGCAACATCGACCTCGCCGCTGAACTTGGCGCAGAGACCTTCGTGATGTGGGGCGGCCGCGAAGGCAGCGAATATGACGGTTCCAAGGACCTCTCCGCAGCGCTGGACCGCATGAAGGAAGGCGTGGATACCGCCGCCGGGTACATCAAGGAGAAGGGTTACGGCCTGCGGATCGCCCTGGAACCGAAGCCGAACGAACCCCGCGGTGACATCTTCCTCCCCACCGTCGGCCACGGCCTGGCGTTCATCGCGCAGCTGGAACACGGCGACATCGTGGGCCTCAACCCGGAAACGGGCCACGAGCAGATGGCCGGGCTGAACTTCACCCACGGCATCGCCCAGGCACTGTGGGCTGACAAGCTCTTCCACATCGACCTCAACGGCCAGCGCGGCATCAAGTACGACCAGGACCTCGTCTTCGGACACGGCGATCTCACCAGCGCGTTCTTCACCGTCGATCTCCTGGAGAACGGTTTCCCCAACGGCGGACCGAAGTACACCGGCCCCCGCCACTTCGACTACAAGCCTTCCCGCACCGACGGCTACGACGGTGTCTGGGAATCGGCCAAGTCCAACATGTCCATGTACCTGCTGCTGAAGGAACGCGCACTGGCCTTCCGCGCAGATCCCGAAGTCCAGGAAGCACTGACAACCTCGGGCGTGTTCGAACTCGGCGAAAGCACGCTGGGCGCCGGCGAAAGCACTGCGGACCTGCTTGCTGACGCCAGCGCATTCGACACGTTCGACGCCGACAAGGCCGCCGAACGCTCGTTCGCCTTCGTCCGCCTCAACCAGCTGGCCATCGAGCACCTCCTCGGCGCCCGCTAAACCTCTCCAACCCACCGCAACCCCGCCGCCGGGCTTGTTCCAGGATTTCCTGGGCAAGCCCGGCGCGGTTCGCCAAAGGAACAACGCATGCCTCTCGTAGCCGGGATCGACAGCTCCACCCAGTCCTGCAAAGTGGTCATCCGGGACTCAGCCACCGGCGCCCTGGTCCGCCAGGGCCGGGCTTCCCACCCCGACGGCACCGAGGTCCACCCGGATCATTGGTGGACAGCCCTGCAGGAAGCCATCGCGGCGGCGGGCGGCCTGGACGACGTCGATGCCGTCTCCGTTGGCGGACAGCAGCACGGCATGGTGTGCCTGGACGAAACCGGAGAGGTGGTCCGTCCCGCACTGTTGTGGAACGATACCCGCTCCTCGCGGGATGCCGAGGAGCTGATTCTCGACGCCGGACAGGGTGATCCTGCTGCCGGATCCGCGTACTGGGCGAGCAGCACGGGGACAGTTCCGGTGGCATCCCTGACCGCCACCAAGCTACGTTGGCTGGCACGGAACGAACCCGAAAATGCCCGGCGGACGGCTGCGGTGTGCCTTCCCCATGACTGGCTGTCCTGGCGCCTGGCCGGCCATGGTCCGGGAACGGGACCGGAATCCTTGGAACTCCTGCGCACCGATCGCTCCGATGCATCGGGCACCGGGTATTACTCCGCAACCAACGGCGGGTATCTTCCGGAGGTCCTGGAGAGCACCCTGGGGCATCTGCCCATCCTGCCAGGGGTAGTCGGCCCGTTGGAGGCGGCCGGCAAGACCCCGTCCGGCGCCCTGATTGGTCCGGGAGCCGGCGACAACGCGGCGGCGGGACTCGGCGTGAGCGCCGCCGTCGGGGATGTTGTTATTTCGATCGGAACATCCGGCACTGTCTTCGCGGTTTCGGATGTTCCGTCCGAGGATGCCAGCGGATTGGTGGCCGGCTTCGCCGACGCCACAGGGAACTTCCTTCCGCTGGCCTGCACACTCAATGCCACGCGGATCTTCGATGCCACAGCGGCGCTGCTGGGCGTGAGCCTGACAGAGCTCGGCGAACTTGCACTGTCCGCCCCGGAGGGCGCCGACGGATTGACGCTCATCCCCTATTTCGAGGGCGAACGGACCCCAAACCTTCCTGACGCCACCGGTTCGCTCCACGGCCTCACCCTGTCCAATTACAAGCCCGCCAACCTTGCCCGGGCTGCGGTGGAAGGCGTTATCGGTTCATTGGCTGACGGCCTGTCCGCACTTCAGGCCCAGGGCGTTGAGGCCCGGCGCATCATCCTTGTAGGCGGCGGCGCCCAATCCGAAGCCGTCCAACAGGTGGCGGCCTCGGCCTTCGGCCTGCCCGTGTTTGTTCCCCGGCCCGGTGAATACGTGGCCGACGGCGCTGCGCGGCAAGCCGCGGGTGTCCTCACGGGCCAGCTGCCCGAATGGCCCTTGGACGGCCTGACCGTGAACCGCGGCGATAGTGCTGGCGTGGCCCCCTTCCTGGAAAGGTACCGCCATTACGCCACCAAGGCTGCCATCGGCTGATCACGGTTGCCGGTGCTCTATCGTGACAGGGTGAGCTCTGAACAATCTGCATCAGCCCGCCCGCCTGTCATGGAGGACGTCGCCCGCGTGGCCGGGGTTTCCCACCAGACCGTCTCCCGCGTCCTGAACAACCACCCGAATGTGAGTTCCAAGACGCGCGAACGCGTGGAGCAAGCCATCACCGAGCTCGGCTACCGGCGCAACACGGCAGCCCGCAGCCTGGTGACCCGGCGGTCCCAAACCATTGGAGTCCTGGGCAGCGAGCTGGCGCAGTACGGGCCGTCCCACACCCTCCTGGGCGTGCAGCAGGCGGCGAGGGACGCCGGCTATTTCGTCAGCGTGGCCGGTTTGCGGGAAGTCACACCGGAGACCATCAAGGACGCCATTGCGCATTTCATGGACCAAGGCGTGGATGGCATCGTGGTGACGGTCCCCCACCCCGGCACGTTCGACGTCCTCCGGGACATCACCGCCCAAGTCCCACTGGTGGCCGTGGGGTCGATCGGGGACGAGCACCTCAGTGGGGCAACCGTTGACCAGCGCCAAGGGGCACAGCTGGCCGTTCAACACCTGCTGGAACTTGGACACCAGGAGATCGGCCACTTGTCCGGGCCGGTGGACTGGATTGACGCTGCAGCGCGCATCGAGGGCTGGCAGGATGCACTGGCCCAGGCAGGACTTGAGCCCGCCGCACTGATCGAGGGCGATTGGAGCGCCGAATGCGGGTACAGGGAAGGCCTGAAGATCTCCGCCGACCGTTCCATGACGGCCCTCTTCGTAGCCAATGACCAGATGGCGCTCGGCGTGCTCCGCGCCTTCAACGAAACCGGCGTACGGGTACCGGATGACATCAGCGTGGTGGGCTTTGATGACCAACCGGAGTCGGCCTATTTCATCCCGCCGCTGACCACCGTTGCCCAGGATTTCGAAGAGCTCGGCCAACGATGCATTGATCTGCTGCTGGATCGCATCGAAGGCGGATCCACCGGAATGGCAGCTACGGTAGCTCCCCGCCTCATGGTCCGGTCCACCACGGCTGCACTCCGCAACTAGCGCAGACAGGGTCAGCCGGCCCCTCTCCTGAAGACCCAAAGCGCACTTACCGGTCCCCGCTTTGGCTTGCTCTTGACATCAATGTTGTGAGCGCTAACAATTGCATCAGACCTTCTTCACTTTCCACCCCGACCCCCGGCAATGAGGCCCTGGCCAGCCGGATGGAGACCCCCATGAATACCTCTGAAAACCGTCCGCTCGATGAGCAGTTCGTCATCGGCGTGGACTACGGCACCCTGTCCGGCCGCGCCGTTGTGGTGCGCGTATCGGATGGCGCCGAGCTCGGAAACGACGTGTTCGAATACCCGCACGCCGTCGTGACGGAAAACCTTCCCGGCAGCGGCCGCCGCCTGCCCGCCGACTGGGCTCTCCAGGTCCCCAACGACTACCGCGACGTCCTGCGCAACGCCGTACCGGCCGCCGTCGCCGATGCCGGCATCAACCCGGACAACGTGGTGGGCATAGCCACTGACTTCACCGCCTGCACCATGGTTCCGACGACGGCGGACGGCACCCCGCTGAACGAACTGGAACGCTTCGCGGACCGCCCCCACGCGTTCGTGAAACTGTGGCGGCACCACGCCGCGCAGCCGCAGGCGGACCGCATCAACGAACTCGCCGAAGAGCGTGGCGAGGCCTGGCTTCCGCGTTACGGCGGCCTGATCTCCTCCGAGTGGGAATTCGCCAAGGGCCTGCAGCTCCTTGAGGAAGACCCCGATGTCTACGGCGCCATGGACCACTGGGTGGAGGCGGCCGACTGGATCGTCTGGCAGCTCTGCGGCAACTACGTCCGTAACGCCTGCACCGCCGGATACAAGGGCATCTTCCAGGACGGCAAGTACCCCTCCGAAGATTTCCTGGCAGCGCTGAACCCCGACTTCAAGGACTTTGTCAGCAGCAAACTGGAGCACACCATCGGTCGCTTGGGAGATGCCGCGGGCTACCTTACCGAGGAAGCCGCGGGATGGACCGGGCTGCCGGCAGGAATCGCGGTGGCCGTGGGCAATGTGGACGCCCACGTCAGCGCCCCGGCTGCCAACGCCGTTGAACCCGGCCAGCTCGTCGCCATCATGGGCACCTCGACCTGCCACGTGATGAACGGCGACGTGCTGCGCGAGGTCCCCGGCATGTGTGGCGTGGTTGACGGCGGCATCGTGGACGGACTGTGGGGATACGAGGCAGGCCAATCCGGAGTCGGCGACATCTTTGGCTGGTTCACCAAGAACGGTGTTCCCCCCGAGTACCACCAGGCTGCAGCAGAAAAAGGCCTGGGGATCCACGAGTACCTCACTGAGTTGGCAGAGAAGCAGGCCATCGGCGAGCACGGCCTGATCGCCCTGGACTGGCACTCGGGAAACCGCTCCGTGCTGGTGGACCATGAGCTTTCCGGCGTGGTGGTGGGCCAGACCCTGGCCACCAAGCCGGAGGACAGCTACCGGGCCTTGCTGGAGGCCACCGCTTTCGGCACAAGGACCATCGTGGACGCCTTCCGCGATTCCGGTGTGCCGGTCAAGGAGTTCATCGTGGCCGGCGGCCTCTTGAAGAACAAATTCCTGATGCAGGTCTACGCCGACATCACTGGCCTGCAGCTCTCCACCATCGGATCCGAACAGGGTCCAGCGCTTGGCTCAGCAATCCACGCGGCAGTGGCAGCCGGCAAGTACAAGGACATCCGCGAAGCAGCCGCTTCCATGGCCGCCGCTCCCGGCGCCGTCTACACGCCCATCCCGGAGAACGTCGCCGCGTACGAGGTGCTCTTCCAGGAGTACAAGACCCTCCACGACTACTTCGGCCGGGGAAGCAACAACGTCATGCACCGTCTCAAGGCGATCCAACGCCAGGCGCAGGGCACCAGCGAGGTGGCCGAACCGGCGTCGAACTCCTCCTCCGATGCTGCAGAGCGGGTGTCCGCATGAGCAACCTCCTTGACACCATCGCCAAAGTCCGCGAGGAAGTCTGCGGGCTCCATGCCGAACTGACCCGCTACGAACTGGTGGTCTGGACCGCCGGCAACGTCTCCGGCCGCATCCCCGGGCACGACCTGATGGTCATCAAGCCGTCGGGCGTTTCCTACGATGACCTCAGGCCGGAGCTCATGGTGGTCACCGATCTTTTCGGCACGCCCGTCCGGGGCATGAACACCGGCAGCGGCGGGACAGTTGACTGGGGCAACCCGGACCTCTCACCGTCCTCGGATACCGCTGCGCACGCCTACGTTTACCGGCACATGCCCGAGGTCGGCGGCGTGGTGCACACCCACTCAACCTATGCCACGGCCTGGGCAGCCAGGGGCGAGGAAATCCCTTGCGTGCTCACCATGATGGGCGATGAATTCGGCGGACCGATCCCTGTCGGACCGTTCGCGCTGATCGGCGACGACTCCATCGGCCAGGGCATCGTTGAGACGCTGAAGAACTCCAACTCACCGGCAGTGCTGATGCAGAACCATGGCCCGTTCACCATCGGCAAATCCGCCCGCGAGGCCGTCAAAGCCGCTGTGATGTGCGAGGAAGTGGCCAGGACCGTCCACATTTCGCGCCAGCTCGGGGAGCCGCTGCCCATTGACCAGGCCAAGATCGAGTCCCTGTACGACCGCTACCAGAACGTTTACGGCCGCTGAGGCGGCCCAGCCAACAAGCCCACGCTTACGTCAAAGCCACCCAGGAGCCCACGAAAATGCCCACCGCCAACAACGCCTCCGCCAACTCCACATCGCTTGACCGGTACGAGGTCTGGTTCCTCACCGGCAGCCAGCACCTCTACGGTGAGGACGTCCTCAAGCAGGTCGCCGCGCAGTCGCAGGAGATTGCCAACGTCCTGAACGCTGCCGGCGATGTCCCCGTGAAGCTCGTCTGGAAGCCGGTCCTCACGGACAGCGATGCAATCCGCCGCACCGCACTGGAAGCAAACTCGAATGACTCCGTGATCGGCGTGACCGCCTGGATGCACACCTTCAGCCCTGCCAAGATGTGGATCCAGGGCCTGGACGCGCTCCGCAAGCCGTTGCTGCACCTGCACACCCAGGCCAACCGCGACCTCCCCTGGGCGGACATCGATTTCGACTTCATGAACCTCAACCAGGCAGCCCACGGCGACCGCGAGTTCGGGTACATCCAGTCGCGCCTCGGCGTGCCGCGGAAGACCGTCGTGGGGCATGTCAGCAACCCTGAGGTCGCCCGCCAAGTGGGTGCGTGGCAGCGCGCCTCGGCGGGCTGGGCCGCCGTCCGCACGCTGAAGCTGACCCGCTTTGGCGACAACATGCGCAATGTCGCCGTCACCGAAGGCGACAAGACCGAAGCCGAGCTGCGCTTCGGCGTCTCGGTCAACACCTGGTCCGTCAACGACCTGGCCGATGCCGTCCACGGCGCTGAAGAGTCCGACGTCGACGCCCTGGTTGCGGAGTATGAGCGCCTTTA
Source organism: Paenarthrobacter sp. CC6 (assembly GCF_040560085.1). Taxonomy (NCBI): domain Bacteria; kingdom Bacillati; phylum Actinomycetota; class Actinomycetes; order Micrococcales; family Micrococcaceae; genus Paenarthrobacter; species Paenarthrobacter sp. CC6. Next base: position 349,384 of record NZ_JARDAN010000007.1, read on the forward strand.
CGAGGTGGTTGACGAGCTGAAGGCAGGCGGCGCCCGCCACGAGTCGCTGCGGTACAGCGCCCGCATCGAACTGGGGTTGCGCAGCTTCCTCGAAGCCAACGGTTCCGCAGCGTTCACCACCTCGTTCGAGGACCTCGGCGAGCTGCGCCAGCTCCCCGGCATGGCTGTCCAGCGCCTCATGGCTGACGGCTACGGCTTCGGCGCAGAGGGCGACTGGAAAACCGCCATCCTGGTGCGGGCTGCCAAGGTCATGGGCGGCGAGCTGCCCGGCGGCGCCTCGCTCATGGAGGACTACACCTACCACCTGGAACCCGGCTCGGAGAAGATCCTGGGCGCCCACATGCTGGAGGTTTGCCCTTCACTGACCGCCAGGAAGCCGCGCGTCGAGATCCACCCGCTGGGCATCGGCGGCAAGGAAGATCCCGTCCGCATGGTCTTCGACACCGACGCCGGACCCGGCGTCGTGGTAGCGCTGTCCGATATGCGCGACCGGTTCCGCTTGGTCGCGAACGTGGTGGACGTCGTCGACCTTGACCAGCCGCTGCCCAACCTTCCGGTGGCCCGCGCGCTCTGGGAGCCGAAGCCCGACTTCGCTACCTCGGCCGCCGCGTGGCTGACTGCCGGCGCTGCGCACCACACGGTATTGTCCACGCAGGTGGGCCTGGACGTGTTCGAGGACTTCGCCGAAATCGCAAAGACCGAACTTCTCACCATTGACGAGGACACCACCATCAAGCAGTTCAAGAAGGAACTCGCCTGGAACGCCGCCTACTACAAACTGGCCGGCGGCCTGTGAGCGCTGAATACACGCTGACCGCCGGCGGTTACACGGCTGTTGTGGCCGCACGCGCCGCAGCGTTGCGTGTCCTGCAGTTCGAGGGCCGGGACCTGGTGGTTCCCTTCCCGGAAGGCGGCCCGATCCCGGACTACCGTGGCATCATCGCCGCGCCGTGGCCCAACAGGATCGCTGATGGCAAGTACAGTTTCGACGGCGTCGAGCATCAGTTGCCGGTTAACGAACCCGAGCGGGAAACAGCGCTGCATGGCCTCGCCTTTGTGCTCGATTGGGCCCTGTTGGAGTCCGACGCCGCTTCGCTCACCCTCACCTGCACCGTGGGACCAAGCGAGGGCTACCCGTTCGTACTGGAGCTCGCGGCACGATATGAGCTGGACGGGAAGGGCCTGCGCACCACCATGAACGCACGCAACGTGGCCGACGTCGCTGCACCCTACGGCGTCTGCCCCCACCCGTACCTGGTGGCAGGTCCGTCGCCACTGGATGAATGGGTTCTTGAGTTCGCCGCAGACTCGTTCCTCGAGGTGACACCTGACAGGCTCCTGCCGGTGGGTCTTGCCCCCACGGAGGGCCACGCTTTCGATTTCCGCACCGCCCGGACCATCGGCAGCACAGAGATCGATCATGCCTTCACGGACCTCTCCTTCGACGGCGGGCTGGCGCGGCTGTCACTGCGCGACCCGGCGGGCACCGGAGTCGGTATGTCCGGTGTTGGTATGTCATGGGACGAAAGCTGCAAGTGGCTGCAGATCCATACCGCCGACAAGCCAGACCCCCTGCCCAACCGGCTGGGCCTGGCGGCGGAGCCCATGACGTGTCCACCCGATGCCTTCAACAGCGGCACGGACCTGGTCCGGCTTGAACCCGGCGCCGAACACACGGCGTCCTGGAGCATCTACGCGCTATAGCTGCAACGAGCCCGGCCCCGCACGGAAACACTCCGTGCGGGCCGGGCTCTTTCGTCGACCAACCGGGAAGGACTCCGGCTTCGCTACCGGACCGAGGGGACGTGTTGCAGGAGCCGCACGTCCGCGTAACCGTCCTCGACGTCGATGCTTGGCTCGTCGAAGACCCGCACCTGGTGGTCACCGGCGTCCCAGGGTGTCCACCCCGGCTGGCCATCCCGGATGAAGGCCACCGCCGCTCCGTGCACGTCCGCAGCCAAAGCCGCGGGCGGTTCGTCGCCGGCTATCGCGGCCACACGTTCGGCAGAGGTCACATCAAAGAAGAACGGGATGTCGAAGCAATGGCCGGCATCCCCGGTGACCGGTGACCGCCAAGCAAAGCGGTAAACCCACGTGGGTGCCGCCGAGCCGGCACGGGCCTCGGCAACGTTCAGAGTAGGCGTGCGGAAAATCCTGTCGGAAACATATTGGCCAGCCAAGACCTCGCTCGGAAGCCCCCGGTGGCTTGCCAAGTAGGCTTCGGCTATCTCCGGCGAGGCACCCAACCTTTCCAGCAGGGCCGCGTCCGGTTCCTTGGGCAACAACGGGCCGGCACCCGCCGTCGACATGTTGAACTCATGGTCAGTGCAGCCCACCAACAGAGCCTTGTCCGAACCGTTCCCCAGGCGCATGGCCTCAACCGTTGGCCCCGGAATCAGAACGCCGTCAACCACCGGTCCAAACACCAGGCCGTCCCGCATGAGGTCAGCGAGCGACGCGATGGGGTCTGCATGTTGGGGCGTCCCACCCATCCCCGCTACTTCAGCCTGCAGTTCAAGGACGCGTTCCTCGGAAAGTGCCGACAAGCCGGCGCGCGTCGCTTCGACTCCCCCCAACTGGGCCAGGCGGCGGCCGGCGGCCTCCGCCTGGCCCAGCGTCCTCTCGGTGGGGACTCCGGAGAGTGAAATGACCCTCTCGAACAGTGCCTGGGCACGAGACACCGTGAGTAAAGTCATCACTGCTCCCCCTCCAGCGGACTGACCCGCAATCGTCACGCGGGAGGGGTCCCCACCGAAAGCTTCAATGTTGTCGCGGACCCATTCAAGGGCGAGGATCCAGTCCAGAACGCCCCTGTTGTTGGGTGCGTCCGGAATCCAGCCGAATCCGTCGAATCCCAGGCGATAGGAGATGCTGACGGTCACCACACCGTCCCGGTTGAACGAAACACCGTCGTACCAGGGGCTCGCCGGCGAGCCGGCGATGAAGCCGCCACCATGGATCCAGACCAGCACAGGGAGGCCACCGTCCGGGTTCCTGGAAGGGCTTGGCGTGAAGACGTTCAGGTTGAGGATGGAGTCGCCGGGAATGGAGGGCTCCGGAGTGATGATCAGCTCCGAGTCCGGAAGTCTCCGCTGCGGCGTGGCTCCATAGTCGAGGGCATCCCTGACGCCCTCCCACGGCTGGTGCGGCACGGGCTCAGCGAAACGAAGGTCGCCAATGGGTGGTTCGGCATACGGTATTCCGAGGAAGGCTGCGGAGCCTTCCCGCCAGCGGCCACGTACGGCTCCTGCCGTCGTCGGGACTTCTGCGAACTCCTGGGAAAGTGACGGGGTCATGCGGTGGGGCTCCTATCGGACGCTTTTGATGGGGACAAGCACGACGGCGGCGATCGCCACCGCTGCCATGCCGAAAATGAAGAGGGCGGGGTATCCGCCAAAAGAACTGATCAGCACGCTGGCAACAACCGGACTCATTGCCTGCGGGATGTTGGTGGCGATGTTGAGAATTCCGAGATCCTTTGCGGCGGCAGTACCGCCACCGGGGAGGACTTCGGTCATCAGGGCCGTGTCGCAGGCCATGTAGAGTCCGAAGCCGAATCCGTTGACGACGCCCATGGCGATCATGCCGGTGATGTCCGGCATGATCACCGGCATCAACAGCCCCAGCACCATCAAGGCGGACGCTACGTAGACGAACACCTTGCGCTTGCCGATGCGGTCACTCCACCAGCCACCCAGCGAAACGGAGATCAGGGTGCTGCCGAGGCCGGCCAGGCTCAGCAGGCCAATGCTGGCGTTGGCTTCTGCGAGCGCCAGGCCGACGTAGTCCGTCAGGATGTACAGCTGGAAAGTGAAGACCACGAAGTAGCCAAGGGTGAAGAGGAAGCGGGCCGCGAAGGCCCACGCAAAGTCGGGGTGCTGCCGGGGGCTGATGACGAATCCTGCGAGGAACTGCTTCCACTGGAACGGGGGATGCGTCACGTTCCTGCTGGGGAAGTCGCGGTGCAGCAGGACAAACAGCAGCGCGGCCACCAGTACTGCAATGCCGAACACCGTATAGCCCAGGCCTACATTGCCGGCGAGGTTGCCTGCCAGGATCACACCGGCAGTGGAGCCGGCCATCGTGCCCACACCGACCATGGACGAGGCGATCCCCCGGCGTTCCCGGGGAAACCTGTCCGGGACAATCGCAGAGAACGGGCCCTGCAAAGCATTCAGCGACACCTGGATGATCACCCAAAAGCACACTATCCAGAAGATCGATTCGAGGCCGCCGAGTCCCATGAGGAACACCGCGCCAATCGCGGCTCCAATAAGCATCCAGGGCGCCCGCCTGCCGAGCCTGCTCCGTGTCCGGTCACTGAGCGCCCCCACAACGGGTTGGGCGAACAGCGTGAAGAAGAACGAGACCGTGGAAATGGTGGCGAAGTTGGCTACCTTGTTGGCCTCGTCGATGGCGGCCACCTGGTTTGGCAGAAGCACTGCGATGAGTCCGGAGTAGGTGGCGAACAGGACCATGGAGGTGATGGCCAGCGACGGCAACAGGCCCCTGCCGGCCGGCCGGCTTGTTGCTGTTGCGGGCGAAGGTTCATCGCTGATCGGAGCGAACGGGGAGGGCTGCACGGAGCCGGTGACCTGCGCAGACTCTGCAGTCTGCGCAGACGGGGGCATGGAATTGATCTCAGGCAGGGGTGTGGACACGGCTCTCCTCATTGAGAAAGTTACGGCGGGATCATCGAAAACCGATGATCACTTGGGATTGAGTATGCGCCGCATCCATAAATAATTCAAGGGTTAAATTAAACGCACCTCGAGCGGCTCCCGGAGCAACCGTTTTCTCGATTCCCGGATGGCTCCGAGGAGCGTCGCGTCGTTCTCCAGTTGCCCGGCCCGGATAGTGGGCAGGTAGCTGTCCGGCGAAGGAGAGATCGGTGCGTGCTCGGCGAAGGAGCGGGCTATCCGGTCAGCCAGCACGGACCAATATCCGCCCAGCACCACCGTCTGGGGGTCGAGGGTACGGCTGATGACGTGAAGGGCCCAGGCAACCCAGTCCGCCGCGGCGTCGAAAGCCTCGACTGCGCGCGCGTCGCCGCGTGCAATCCGTTCGGTCAGCTCCCCTAAGGCACTGCCCAGGCCCAAGGATTCCAGTTCTTCGCCCAGCCCGGCAGATTTCAGGACAACGTCAGGTCCGGCGACCAGGACCAGGCAACCGCGTTGCCCGCAGACACAGCGTTCCCCTTGATGGTCCATGGGAAGGTGTCCGAAGCCGCCCGCCAGGCTATGGGCTCCCGTGAGGAGCCGGCCGTCGAGAATGACCGCCCCTCCGATTCCTGAATTGCTCTTCAGATAGACCATGTCCTTGACGCCGGGGAGCAGATCGAATTCAGCCATGGCCGCGAATCCGGCGTCCGAATGCAGGGAGAGGCTCTCCGGTAATCCAGGGACCCGCTTTCGAAGCCCATCAAGGACATCCACTTCGCCCCAGCCCATGTCCGAATCGCCGAAGACCATAGGCGGATTACCAAGCACCGGTGCAAAGACCACCACCGTCACATCCACCACGCGGCGGCCCATTCCCCCGGCCGCTGCCACAGCACGCTCCAGCACTGCCGCCAAGACGTCCAACACAGGCTCCGGGTCCCCCATGGGCCGTCCGTGATGTTCCGAATGGCGGAACAAGACGTCTCCGGCCAAGGAGGCAAGCACTGCGGTGGCCTCATCGGCGTCCAGTTGAAGGGCCACCAGGGCTACGTCATCGGCGGCCAATTCCAGGAGTGTCTGCGGCCGGCCTTTTCCGCCTGCAGAGACCGGTTCCACTTCCCGGATAGTCCCGGCCTCCACCAGCAGCCTGGTCAACGCTGTCACTGCGCCGCGCGTCAACCCCGTGCCGTCGGCAATCTGGCTGCGGGAACTGGGACCGTGCTCCACGAGGTGTCCAGCCACCAGTTCGAGGTTATGTCGGCGCACGTCACCGCTGACGAGCGAACTGGCGGATTCAAGCCCCGGCGCCCCGGAGCCACGTACGTGGTTGACCATGACGCTAGCCTGTCACACGAACGGCAAGCTCCGCCCGGCACAACCGGCTGGCAACAGATGCCGCCCTGAACGTTCAAAACGGCATCTGCTGCGACCTGCCTGGGTGGTCAGGCGATCAGCCGTGCCGCCCCGGTGTTGATGGAAGATGCGGGGAAGCCGTTGTTGACCACGATCTTCTCCAGGCTGCCGTCCTTCCGCAGCCCGTCAACATAAGCGTTCAGGGCTGCCAGTAGTCCTGCGTTGTCCTTGGTGACCGGGAGGCAGGTCTGGGGAGGTTCGAGGGAGGCCTTGATGGCACTGTCCGGCTCCATGACCTCGACCTTCAAGCCATTGCTGTTGTTGTGGGCCTCACCGAATCCATCAATCCCAACATCGATCCGGCCGGACTTCAGGTCCTGGAACAGGTCCACAGGGGCCTTGTAGAGCTGGAGGTCGCCACCCAGGTAGTTCTTGGCATCGTCCACCCAGACATTGCCATTGACCGTGCCGACCTTCTTGCCCTTCAGGTCAGAGGCCTTTGTCAGGCCATCCTTGGAAATCAGGACCATCTGGTCGGTGTAGATGGGGTCGGTCAGAGCCAGGATTTCCGCGCGTGCCGCCGAACGCCACCAACCACCGGTTGCGATGTCGGCGCGTCCGCCCTGGACCGTCGGAATGACGGCTGCAGCCGCAGCTGAAACCGTGGCGATGTCCAGGCACTCCTTCTTGGCGAAGCCCATGAGGATATCGCCGTCTACCCCGCCGAGTTCATTGCCTTTGAAAGTCACATACGGCGGCGCCTCATACACGGCCACCGTCAGGGTTCCCTTCTTCATGGTGTTGAACTGGGAGGCGGGCTTGCAGTCGGCTGCAGTCTTGGACCCTGCGGCTTCGGTGCTGCCGCCACAGCCGCTGAGAGCAGCGGCCAGCGTCACGGCGGCCACGGCCGACGCGATCATTCGTAGTTTCATGGTGGCTCCTTTGCCTAATCGGCGCGTCAACGGTGACGCGCCAAACGATGCTCAACGAAATTGCTCAGGGAACTCGCGGGAATGGTGATCAGGGCGTACATCAGGCCCGCGAGGGTAAGGATGCTCAGGTAGCGGAAAGTGATGGAGCCGATGGAGTAGGCCTGGCTCATCAATTCCGGCATGGCAATGGTGTAGGCCAGGGAGGTTGCCTGGAACACCATGATCGCGAATCCCATGAGCGGCGGGATGGCGATTCTGACTCCTTGTGGAATCACAACAAAACGCAGGATGTCGCGCCGGGCCATTCCCAGTGCATGCGCTGCTTCCACCTCGCCGCCGGGAACAGCCTGCAGGCCCCCACGAAGGATCTCGCTGGTGTAAGCGGCCGTAGTGAATGCCAGCGCCAACGATGCAGCCACGAAGGACGTCAGCGTCATGCCGGCACTGGGAAGGCCGAAGTAGAACAACTGCAGCACCACCAGGGCGGGTGTTCCACGGCCTATTTCGATCACAGTGATGGTGATCATCCGTAGGACTTTGTTCCGGGAACCGGCACCCAGGGCCAGGAGCAATCCGGCGGGCAGGCCGATCAGCAACGTGACGAGGGTGAGTTGGAGGCTGACGCCCAGCCCGCCAAGCAGGTCCGGGAAATAGTCCACCCAATCGTTGAAGAATGTCATCGCGCAACCCGCTTCCGGAGCCTGCTGTCCAGCTGCCGGGTGGCCCAGGCGCAGGGAATGGTCATGGCGACATACAGTCCGGCCGCGTAGAGGAACGGAACAATGGCGTCACCACTGACCGTGGACTCATGGCTGGCCCAGTAGATGGTGTCCTGCACCCCGATGACTGATGCCACGGAGGAGTCCTTCAACAAACCAATGGCGAAGGTGGCAGCCGCCGGGATCGAAACGCGAAGGACCTGCGGCCCGATAACGGTGGCCAATGTCGCGCCCCGGGAGAGTCCCAATGCGGCACTGGCTTCCCACTGGCCTTCATGGATGGCGGTCAGGCCGCCGCGGTAGATCTCCGCCATGTAGGCCGAAGCCACCAGCCCGAACCCGATGACGGCAGCGGCGAAGGAGCTCAGTTCGATCACGCCGGTTCCGATGCCGAAGTAGATGATGAACAACCACGCCAGCGGAGGGATGCCCCTCAGCAACTCGATGACGGCGCGGGAAATGAACCGGACCGCTGGTATCCGGGACCGGCGGGCAAGCGCCAAGGGAATTCCTCCGATGGCTCCCAGCAGGAATGATGAGAGGGTCAGCAGGAGGGTCATGGTGACGCCCTGCGAAACCACGGCCAAGGCCTCCACCTCAGCGCTCCAGGACGGCGCGGAGGAACTTCCGCGTTCGGTCCATGGTGGGGGCCGTGAAGACGACGGCGGGATCGCCTTCCTCGAGGATGGCGCCTTCGGCCATGACCACCACCCTGTCGGAGACATCCTTGGCGAACTGCATCTCGTGGGTGACCACCACCATGGTCATCCCTTCGGCAGCAAGCTCACGCATGACGGCAAGGACTTCGAGCCCCACCTCGGGGTCCAGTGCCGACGTGGGCTCGTCGAAGAGCATCACCCGGGGGTCCAGGGCCAATGCCCGTGCAATGGCGATCCGCTGCTGCTGTCCGCCCGAGCACCGGCTGGGATACTGCCGGGCTTTGTCCGCGAGCCCCACCCGCTCAAGCAGTGCCAGCGAGCGCGCGTCGGCGTCCTTGGTGCTGCGGCCGAGGACGCGTTCCTGTGGAAGCGAGATGTTCCGCAGCACGGTCATGTGCGGGAACAGGTTGAACGACTGGAACACCATGCCCACATTGCGGCGCAGGCGGACCAGGTCCTTGTGGCTGATCTGGTGTCCGGCGTCCACATGGTTTCCTTCCACCGTGATCCGGCCGCTATCCGGAACCTCCAGCAGGTTGATGCATCGCAGCAGCGTGCTCTTGCCGGCTCCGCTGGGTCCGATGATGGCGATCACCTCGCCCTCCCGCACGGACAATGACACGTCGTTGATCACCGTATGGTCCCCATACCGTTTGGTGACGGACTCAAGCGATATGGCGATCGGGTCCTGCCGGGTGGCTTCTTGCATGACTGACTCGTTCCTGACTTGTGTCATCGGCTCAAAGCCGGGCCGACAGGCGCCGGAGCCTCGCCGACGTCGAAACCCTTGCCAAGGGCGTTCAGCGCGAAGGAGGCAATATCGAGGATGGGCACACTGGTGTATTTGCGGATTTCCTGGCGGAATTCGGGCAGCAGGGTGCATTCAAGGACCAGCACGCCGATGTTCTCCAAGCGCCCTCCCGGCTCGAACTCCCGCTTCACTACGGAGGCAACGCCTTCCTTGAGCATCTCCTGGTCCCAGCCATTGCCCAGTGCGTGGTCGTTGGTCAGCATGGTTGCCCAGCCCGGTTCGCTTTCCATGCCGGCAATGACAATCCGCGGGGACAACGCGTGGTCGGCCAGCAACTTGGCAGCCAGAGTTTCCGAGACAGTCAGCACACCGATGTCTTTGCTGCTGAGCACCGAGGCGATGGGCAGCAGGTCCAGGCCGCTGGTGATCACGTTGGCCGTCCGGCGCTCGTCCTTGCGGGCGTAGAAGAAGAAACCGCAGTCGGTGATGACCAGCGGACAGTGGGCCAGCTTTTCGCTGGCGGCCCAAAAAGCGTCGATGGCTTCCGGCTCTCCGGCAACCAAGGGCTCAACCCGGGCTCCGCGCGCCACGGCGTAGGCCACGGGGAGGCCCTGCCAGCTGGCGGGATTCTCGAAGAAACCCACGGGGTTGTTGCTGATGCCTGGCGCATCCGGGGTGAGGCATTCGATGTAGTCCACGGGGTAGGAATCGAGGTCGCACAGGATGACGCCAAGTTGGGGCTTGATGTCAGGCATTGGGTGACTCCCCCGCAACCGGAACGTCGAGCGTTGCCTGGGTGCCGTCGTCGAACGCTTCCACGCGGGTGGCTGCACTGCCGACAATGGCGACGGCGTTGACCTCCACGCGGATGCCGGGCAGGTTCAGTTCCTCGCCGATGAGGATGCCCGTTGCCGTGGGGCCGGGGGCCGGGAAGTAGCTGAAACGGATGTCGTAGGTCCGCTGCCATTCTTCGTAGCTGAGCTCGCCGGCGTAGAAGGTGTTGAACTGGACGACGTCGCCCATGGTGCCGCCGAGGCTTTCGATGACCCGCTTCAGGGACTCCATGACGTTCTTGCACTGGGCAACGATGTCGCCGGGGTTGTTGACGTTTCCGTCCGCGTCGAGGTCTTCCTGGCCGCCCACGTAAATCATGTCGCCCACGCGGATGCCGTGGCTGTGGTTGATCTTGAAGTGGCCCGGCACCTGCCAGTGTCCGGGAACCTCTGCGAAGCGTCGTTCGAGGGTGGTCATTTTTTCGTTCTCCTTTGTGGTGATCGTCACTGATCACTTCAAGCATGGAACGAAAAACAGGGGTCGGGACGGCCCGCAGAACGACGTTTGCTGGCGCTGGCCCAAGAGATTCTTGGACTGCCGTCCAGGGCCCGACGGCGGTACGCGGCTCAGGCGGCTGCGGCACCCAGGAGGCTGTGGATTTCGTCCAGGACAGCCTTGACGATGGGCCGCCTGGCATCACTGCTGCGCGTCACTGTCAGGACGCGCCTTTGGATGTGCGGCTTGTCGAACGCATGGATTCCCACGGGCGCCACAGTGCTGTCCACGGAGAGCGGAGGGAGCAGGGAGATGCCCCGGCCCCGGGAAATGGACTCCACCAGCAGCAGCAGATCGTCCACTACCCAGCGGATGTTGGGCTCGAAACCCTCATTCCGGCAGGCGTAGCGGACTGCCTGGCCGCATGCTCCCGCGTCCGGGGTCAGCACCCAGGCCTCATTCCTGAGGTCCGACAACTTGAGCCTGGGCGGGACCTCGTAGTCCGGCGGCGTGACCAGCACCAGCGGCTCGCTGAGCACTTCCCTGGTGACCAGATAGTCCGGAAATGCCATGGGCACGTTGTCGTAGAGGTCGACAATCGCGATGTCCAGGGCGCCGTTCAGCAACTGCTCGATGCTGTCGACCGGTTCAACCACGTTGACGGTCAGTTCGACGTCGGGAACGGTCACCTCGAGTTTCTCGGCGACCGGCAGGAGCACTGTCCGGGCGAGGGAGGGAATGGAACCGATGCGGACCCTGCCCGAAAGATCGCCGCTGAGCTGGTCCATTTCGGCGCGGGTTGCTTCCAGAAGGCGAACCACGGCCCGGGCGTGCTCCACTAGGATTTCGCCGGCACCGGTCAGCCCGACGCCCCGCGATGAACGGTCGAGGAGCTGGACCCCGGTTTCCCGTTCGAGAATGCTGATCTGCTGCGAAACGGCCGAAGACGTAATGCCCAGGACACGTGCCGCACCGGCCAGGGACCCTTGCCGGGCCACCTCGTTGAGAAGGCGCAGCCGGGGCACGTCCGGAAGAGGTTTTTCGGTCATGAAACATTCTTGCACGATTAGCTATTCTTAAGGCAGATCTGGATGTATCTTAAGTTAAACCACGAGCCGCCGAGTGGACGACGACGTCCGCAGCAGGCCCCCATCCCCTGAAAGGACGCCACGTGGACATCATGGAGACGTACCCGTCCAAACTCGCGCTTACCGGCATACTCGGCGCCCCCGAATCCGTTGCACCAAGCATCACCAACACCATCGAGGACCTTGGCACGGACCTTCGCGAGCTCAGCCACGGAATCCACGGCATCGCAGAGGTCGGCTTCGAAGAGCGCCTCTCGGTCGCTTTCGCCGCCGAATTCCTCAGGTATCGGGGCTATCCCGTACAGGTGGGCCGATACGGCCTCCGCACCTCACTTCGGGCCGAGGCGGGATCCGGATCCCCGAAAGTGGCTGTCCTGGCCGAATACGATGCCCTTCCCGGCGTTGGCCATGGCTGCGGACACAACGTCATCTGCGCTGCCGCTGTCGGAGCGTTCCTCGGAGTTGCCGCCCAGGTGGAAAAGCTCGGCGGCTCAGTGGTGCTCCTCGGCACGCCTGCCGAAGAAAACGGAAACGGCAAGGAACTCATGGCCCGGGCGGGCGCCTTCGACGACATTGACGCGGTGGTGATGCTGCACCCGTTCACCGGCGAGTACGAGGTCGCCTCGTTTGCCTCCCTGGCGGTCCGCGACGTGGAGGTCACCTTCCATGGCGTTGCGGCCCACGCTTCGTCGGCCCCGCACATGGGCCGCAATGCCCTCGATGCCGTCGTGGCCGCCTACCAAGGCATCGCAGCACTCAGGCAGCACATCCCCGCCACGGACCGCCTCCACTGCATCATCACGGAGGGCGGATCAGCGGTGAACGTCGTCCCCCACCTGGCGGGCGCCGTCGTCGAAATCCGCTCCCTGGACCCGGCCGGGCTTGTGGACATTTCACAGAAAGTGCAGGACATCCTGGAGGGCGCAGCACAGATGACCGGCACGCGGCTGGAGACCACCTGGGACCCGTTCCCCGCCTACCTCCCCGTCCGCAGCAATGACGCCTTGGCCACGCGCTACCACGGGCACATGGCTGCGCGCGGCCGGGCCATCACCCTTGAGACCGAACTGGTGGGCGGCGGCTGGTCCACCGACCTGGGAAACCTGAGCCTGCGGATCCCCTCGATCCATCCCACGGTGAGCATTTCCCGCGAAACTGCGGTCATGCACACGGTGGAGTTCGGCCAGCATTCCATCAGCCCCGCCGGTGATGCGGCCGTCGTGGACGGCGCAGTGGGGCTGGCGCTGACTGCGGCCGACTATCTGGCCGACGCGCGGCTCCGGGAGCAGGTCCGCCTGGACTTCGAAGCGGCCGGCGGCGCCGTGGACGTGGAGCGGCTGCTCACGCCGCCTGCAGGGAAGTAGCACGGCCATGCTGAATCCCGTCCATTTGCGCACCCTCACTGTGGTGCTCAGAACAGGCTCCTTCGCTGACGCCGCGCGCGAGATCGGCTACACCGGATCAGCCGTTTCGCAGCAAGTGGCGGCCTTGGAACGCGCAGTGCAGGCACCCTTGGTGGAGCGTGACGCCCAAAGCATCCGCCCCACCGAGGCAGCAAAGTTCCTGGCGGCCCGGGCACATGACATCATCAACGCCCTGGGCAACCTGGAAGACGACATGAAGGGTTTCAGCAAGGGCGACTACGGCCTCATGCGCCTGGGCAGCTTCAGCACAGCAAGCCAACGGCTCCTCCCCGACGGCCTGGCCTCGTACCTGCGCAGACATCCCAACTCCAGCGTGGACCTGGAAGAGGGCGGCCCCGCCGAGCTCGCGGGCATGGTCCGGGACTCCACGCTCGATGTCGCCGTGGTGTTCCATTACGACCTCGTCCCCCAACAATGGCCGTCGAACGTGGCGGCAACACCACTCCTTGCGGAGGAACTGCTGCTTCTGCTCCCTGAGTCCCATCGCCTGGCCGGCGCGGAGAACATCACCCTGCAGGACCTTGAGCGGGAACTTTGGGTCTCGACAAAAGAGGACTCCTCCGGCGACGCCTGCCTCAGGCACCTGTGCGCAAGCGGCGGATTCACACCGCGCATTCCGGTGCGCAGCAACAACTACGACGCCCTCCGCGGCATGGTCCGCTCCGGGCTGGGCATAGCGCTGGTTCCGGCCATGGACCACGTACCCACGGACCGGATCGTGGCGACGGGCATCTCCGGCTGTACGGCCCGGCGCCACATCTCAGCACTCAGGCAGAAGTCGCAGGCCGGCGTTTCCATCACGAGTTTCCTGCAGTGCCTGGGCCGTGCTGCGGACAAGCTGGCCGCGTCCCATAGCGGCATCGTCCGTCAGACGAAGCAGCCCGACGCGGTGGCGCCGATGGGCTACCTTGCCGGGCTCCGCGCGTCGTAATCCTGCCAGCTGAACCCTAGTTGGGCGAGCCGGCCGTACTCTGGCGCACTACGAGCTCAGGGGTGAACACGACGGCGCGATGCTTGGTTCCACCGTTTTCCTGCTCTTCGGCGAGGAGCTCGATCGCTGTCCGCCCCAGGGCTTCGGTGGGCTGTCGGATGGAGGACAAAGGAACGACGGCGGAAATGGCGAAATCGATGTCGTCGTACCCGATCAGCGCAATGTCATCCGGGATGCGGACGGTGCGGAGCATGGTCAACGACTGCATGACGCCGAGTGCCAGGAGATCGTTGGAGCAGAAGACGGCCTCGGGCCTGTCAGCGGGATCGCGCTCCACCAGCGCGTTTCCCACTTGCCGGCCGGCCAGGACAGTCTGTCCCGCGGAGTCGAGTACCTCCATGGTCGCCTCCGGGACTTCCGCCACAGCACGCTGCGCGCCCTCAAGCCTGCTGGATACCTGGCGGATGGAGGGGCTTCCAACGAAGGCCAGACGACGGCGACCCAGGTCCAGCAAGTGCCGGGCCGCGAGATAGCCGCCTTCCTGGTCGTCCACGGAGACTGAGCTGCAGCGTTCCGTGTCGGCGAGCTGATCCACCAGGACAGTGGGGACTCCGCGCTCCCTGAGGGTATCGATCCGCGCTTCGACGTCCCCGACGGGTGACAGGAGCAGGCCCTGGACACGCTGCTCCTGGAAGAGATCCATGTAATGCGCTTCGCGGGTTGCGTCCTGGCCGCTGTCGCCCACCAGCACCACGCTGCCCAGGGCGGTTGCGGCATCTTCGGCAGCACGGGCCACGGAAGAGAAGAAGGGGTTTCCGACGTCGAGGACGATAAGCCCGATGGTCCGGCTTTGACCGGCGCGGAGTTGGCGGGCGGCGTCATTGCGCACGAAGCCAAGTTCGGCGATGGATTTGAGGACGCGTTCTTTGGTCTTTTGGGAAACCCTGTCCGGATAATTCAGCACATTGGAGACAGTTCCCACGGCAACTTGTGCGTGGTTGGCGACGTCCTTGATGCTCGCTGTTTGGGACATGCTTTCCGTTCTCGCTGGTCGAAAATCAAGGACGCTGGAAACGCCTTGACACCCCCCGCTTGCCGAGGGTAATTTGAATCGTAACAAATGAAACGATTCAAAGACGATTAACCCGGAGAACCGCATGAGGGTATGTTTCCGCTCTTCCGTCCAAGCGGAACTGATGGACGAATACAAGCGCCGCCACGCCGCCGTCTGGCCTGAAATGTTGACGGCCCTGAAGGACGCAGGGTGGAACAACTACTCGCTGTTCCTGGCACCCGACGGTCAACTGATCGGTTACCTGGAATGCGAAGACTACGCGGCAGCACAGGCCCGCATGGCCCTCACGGACGTCAATAACCGCTGGCAAGCGGAAATGGCCACCCTGTTCGCGAACAGCAACCTCCCTCCGGACCAGGGTTTCGAAGTCATCGAAGAAGTTTTCAACCTTGAAGACCAACTGGCCGACGCCGGCAACGTCACAAACGAGGCCACGCCAGTACATACAGACACCACCATCGGACACCAGAAGGAACAATCATGAACACCACAGAATCGGCCCTGGGCCGCCTGGGAGAACTGGCCATTGAAGTGCCGTCCTGGGCCTACGGCAATTCCGGGACCCGGTTCAAGGTCTTCGGCACCCCGGGCACGCCGCGCACCGTGCAGGAAAAGATCGCCGACGCCGCGAAGGTCCACGAGCTCACCGGCCTGGCTCCCACCGTGGCGCTGCACATTCCGTGGGACAAGGTTGATGACTACGCTGCCCTGCGCGGGTACGCCGAGGGCCTCGGGGTGGGGCTGGGCACCATCAACTCCAACACGTTCCAGGATGACGAATACAAGTTCGGCTCGCTGACCTCGTCCAACGGGTCCGTTCGCCGCCGCGCGATTGACCACCACCTGGAGTGCATCGAGATCATGCACGCCACGGGTTCGCGCGATCTGAAGATCTGGCTTGCCGATGGCACCAACTACCCGGGCCAGGACGATATCCGCGGCCGCCAGGACCGCCTGGCGGAGTCCCTCCAGGAAATCTACGCGGGCCTCGGTGACGAGCAGCGCCTGGTCCTTGAGTACAAGTTCTTCGAGCCGGCTTTCTATCACACCGATGTTCCGGACTGGGGTACCTCCTACGCTCAGACCCTGGCCCTTGGTGAGAAGGCCTTTGTCTGCCTGGACACCGGCCACCACGCCCCGGGCACCAACATCGAGTTCATCGTGATGCAGCTCCTTCGCCTGGGCAAGCTGGGTTCCTTCGACTTCAACTCCCGCTTCTACGCCGATGACGACCTGATTGTGGGCGCGGCGGATCCGTTCCAGCTGTTCCGCATCATGCACGAGGTCATTCGTGGCGGCGGTTTCGGAAAAGAATCCGGCGTCGCCCTGATGCTGGACCAGTGCCACAACCTGGAAGAGAAGATCCCGGGCCAGATCCGCTCGGTGCTGAACGTCCAGGAAATGACGGCCCGCGCCCTGCTGGTGGACACCGCCGCACTCAGCGAAGCCCAGCGCGCCGGGGACGTCCTGGCCGCCAACGGCATCTTCAACGATGCCTTCTACACCGATGTCCGCCCGGTCCTGGCCGAGTGGCGCGAATCCCGCGGCCTGCCCGCCGACCCGATGGCCGCTTACAAGGCCAGCGGATACCAGAAGAAGATCAACGAGGACCGCGCAGGCGGCCAGCAAGCCGGATGGGGCGCCTAAGCATGACTACCAACACCACTGTTGAAGAACTGATTTCCCGTTCCAACCGCCTCGGTGCGGACAAGAGGAACACCAACTTCGCCGGCGGCAACACCTCCGTCAAGGGCACAGAGAAGGACCCGGTCACGGGTCAGGACGTAGAGCTTCTTTGGGTCAAGGGCTCCGGCGGCGACCTCGGCACCCTGAAAGCGGAGAACCTCGCAGTACTCCGGCTGGACCGGCTGCAGGCACTGAAGTCCGTTTACCCCGGCGTCGAGCGCGAAGACGAAATGGTGGCCGCCTTCGATTACTGCCTCCACGGCAAGGGCGGCGCCGCGCCGTCGATCGATACCGCCATGCACGGCCTGGTGGACGCCGCCCACGTTGACCACCTTCACCCGGACTCGGGCATCGCGATCGCAACCGCCGTTGACGGCGAAGCCCTGACTTCCAAGGTCTTTGGCGACAAGGTGGTGTGGGTGCCGTGGCGTCGTCCCGGTTTCCAGCTGGGCCTGGACATCGCCGCGATCAAGGAAGCCAACCCGCAGGCCATCGGCACCATCCTGGGCGGCCACGGCATCACCGCCTGGGGTGCCACCAGCGAAGAGGCCGAGGCCAACTCGCTGTGGATCATCGATCAGGCGGAGAACTACATCAAGGACAACGGCAAGGCCGAGCCCTTCGGTGCCCCGCTCCCCGGCTACGGCGCCCTCCCCGAAGCTGAGCGCAGGGCCAAGGCTGCGGCCCTCGCTCCGGTGATCCGCGGCCTGGCCTCCACTGACAAACCGCAGCTGGGGCACTTCAGCGATGACGCCGTCGTGCTTGATTTCCTTGCCTCGGAAGAGCACCCGCGCCTGGGCGCGCTGGGCACCTCCTGCCCGGACCACTTCCTCCGCACCAAGGTCAAGCCGCTGGTGCTGGACCTGCCGGCCGATGCCTCGATCGAAGACTCCGTGGCGCGCCTCAAGGAACTGCACGCCGCCTACCGCGAGGACTACCAGGCTTACTACGACCGGCACGCTGACGCTGATTCACCGGCGCTCCGTGGCGCGGACCCGGCGATCGTGTTGGTCCCGGGCGTGGGTATGTTCTCCTTCGGCAAGGACAAGCAGACCGCACGCGTCGCCGGCGAGTTCTACATCAACGCCATCAACGTGATGCGCGGCGCCGAGGCCATCTCCACCTACGCCCCGATCGAGGAATCCGAGAAATTCCGCATCGAGTACTGGGCCCTGGAGGAAGCCAAGCTCGCCAGGATGCCCAAGCCCAAGTCCCACGCCACCCGCATCGCGCTGGTGACCGGTGCGGCGTCGGGCATCGGCAAGGCGATCGCCACCCGCTTGGCGTCCGACGGCGCGTGCGTGGTGATTGCCGACCTGAACCTTGAGAACGCGCAAAAGGTCGCCGAGGAACTGGGCGGTCCGGACGTCGCCATCGGCGTCCAGGCCGACGTGACCGACGAAGCCCAGATCGCTGCCGCGATCCAGGAGGCCGTGCTCGCGTTCGGCGGCCTGGACCTGGTGGTCAACAACGCCGGCCTTTCCATTTCCAAGCCGCTGCTGGAAACCACCGAGAAGGACTGGGACCTCCAGCACAACGTCATGGCCAAGGGCTCGTTCCTGGTGTCCAAGGCCGCGGCAAAGGTCATGATCGACCAAGGCATGGGCGGGGACATCATCTACATCTCCTCCAAGAACTCCGTGTTCGCCGGCCCGAACAACATCGCGTACTCCGCCACCAAGGCAGACCAAGCCCACCAGGTCCGCCTGCTCGCCGCCGAACTGGGCGATCACGGTATCCGCGTCAACGGCATCAACCCCGACGGCGTGGTCCGGGGCTCCGGCATCTTCGCCGGCGGCTGGGGCGCAAAGCGAGCAGCCGTGTACGGCGTGGACGAGCAGGAACTGGGCAAGTACTACGCCCAACGCACGCTCCTCAAGCGCGAAGTCCTGCCCGAACACGTCGCCAACGCCGCGTCCGTGCTCACCAGCAACGAGCTCTCCCACACCACCGGCCTGCACATTCCCGTGGACGCCGGCGTGGCAGCAGCCTTCCTCCGCTAGGAGCACCAGTGACCACCGGAACCACCACGGACACCGCCCCGGCACACGCCGGGGCGGTGTCCTCACCGCAGACAGACCAGGTTTTCGCAGCCATCGACATCGGCGCTTCCTCCGGCCGCGTCATGCTGGGCCGCGTCTCCCCCGCCACAGGAGTCTCCCTTGAGACGATCCACCGCTTCCCCAACGGAGTCATAGAGCTCGACGGCGGCCTCCGCTGGGATTTCGACGCCCTGTTCGCTGAGGTGCTCAAGGGGCTGGCAGCCGCGGCGACCGTGGCCCGGGGGAACGGCGAGCGCATCGTGAGCATCGGCATCGACACCTGGGCCGTTGACTACGGCTTGGTGAACAAAGCCGGCGAACTGACCGCGCAGCCCTACAGCTACCGCGACGAACGCAGCCGGGCCGCTGTGGAGCGCGTCCATGCGGCCGTTTCCCCGGAAAAGCTCTATGCCGCCACGGGATTGCAGTATTTGCAGTTCAACACCCTGTATCAACTGGCCGCGGAGCCGAACCTTGAAGGGCTGCAAGCTCTCCTGATCCCCGATCTGATTGCTTTCCTGCTGACGGGTGAGCGCCGGACGGAAGCCACCAATGCCTCCACCACCGGGCTCTTCGACGCCGTCGCCGGAGAGTGGGCCACGGAATTCCTGGACGCCCTCCGCCTGCCCCGCAACGTCTTCCCTCCGCTGATCCAACCCGGCGAAACGGTGGGAACGCTCTTGCCGGAGATCCTTGACCGGACGGGCCTTCCGGCGGACACGAAAGTGGTGGCCGTCGGTTCGCACGACACCGCATCCGCCGTCGCCGCAGTTCCCGCTGCGGACCAGGATTTCGCCTACATCTCCTCGGGCACGTGGTCCTTGGTAGGCGTCGAGCTCCCCCAGCCGGTCCTCAGCGAAACCAGCCGGAAAGCCAACTTCACCAACGAACGCGGCGTGGACGGCACCATCCGGTATCTCCGCAACGTCGGTGGCCTGTGGCTGCTCAGCGAATGCCAAAGGGCGTGGGCCGCCGAGGGCCACACGCAAGCGCTCACCGCCTTGCTGGATTCCGCGGCGGCACTGCCTGCCGGTGGGCCCCGGATCAACGCCGACGACCCCCGCTTCACAGCACCGGACAACATGCCGGACCGGATCCGCGCAGCCGTGCGCAACACCGGTGCGGTACTCCCGGACCGGCCTGCCGCCGTCGTGCGTTGCATCATGGACAGCCTCGCTGCCGGTTACGCCCGCACGCTGGCCGACGCCGAACGGCTCACGGGGCGAAGCACCAGCGTGGTGCACATTGTGGGCGGCGGCTCGCAGAACCGGCTCCTGTGCCGGCTCACTGCTGACGCAACGGGCAAACAGGTGGTCGCGGGGCCGGTCGAAGCAACAGCGCTGGGCAATGTGCTGGTGCAGGCGAGGGCCGCAGGCTTGGTCAAGGGTGGCTTGGCTGAGCTGCGCGCACTCGTGGCCGCGGGAACGGAACTGCTGCGATACGAGCCGGCCGGCGCCTTGCAGTCCAGCCGGTCCTGACCCTCTTTGAACCGGATGCGGCCGGGGATCAACCAAGTGAGGTTGATCCGCGGCCATCCTGCATTTGAACAAGGTCAGGAAGCAACAGGCCCCGGTCTCGTGGTTGTGAATCTCCCGCTCTACGGCAGGCTCCGAGTCTGGTACGTCACAGCGCCGGGTGAGGGTCCCGCGCTAAACTGGTCCCACTATGATCCGCACAATGTTCAAGTCCAAGATCCACCGTGCAACGGTGACCCATGCCGACCTCCACTACGTCGGTTCGGTCACTGTCGACCTGGACCTGCTGGATGCGGCCGACATCCTTCCCGGCGAACTCGTGTCCATTGTTGACGTCACCAACGGCGCCCGGCTGGAGACTTACACCATCGCCGGCGAGCGCGGGTCCGGCGTGATCGGCATCAACGGCGCGGCCGCGCACATGGTCCACGTCGGCGATACCGTCATCCTCATCACCTATGCGGAAATGACTACGGAAGAGGCCCGGGCCTACGAACCCAGGGTGGTTCATGTCGGCAAGGACAACAAGATCCTGCAGCTTGGCAACGACCCCGCCGAGGGCCACACCCCCGGGCTCATGCGCCCGCCGCACGCGCTCAGCAACGCAGCGCACCTCAGCTAGGTTCCCACAGCAACGCCCGACGCCGGCGCTCACCCGGGTGCCGGCGTCGGGCGCGTTCAGGGTCCAAATATCGGGACGGTCGCCTGAAAACGCTTACTCACGCGGCTGTTCTGGCTAGGCTGTAGTTCGTGATCCAACAAATCCCCGCCGGCACGCCCTCATGATCGGCGTCCTGTCCGGGTTTTTCGTTGTCTGGGCCATCATCCTGGTGGGCATGTTCGTTGGCCGTCGCGGCATCCTCGGTGACAACGCCCGCTCCGTGTTAAGTTCCCTGACGTTCTTCGTGGCCAGTCCCGCGCTCCTCTTTGAGACCTTGAGCAAGGCGAAACTGCATGATGTTTTCGCCGCTCCGTTGCTGGTCACGGCCGTCGGGGCCGTCATCACCGGCCTGCTGTTCTTCCTGATCGTGAAGCTCTGGTTGAAGCGCAGCATGCCCGAAGCGCTCATGTCTTCCATGAGTGCGTCGCTGGCCAATTCAGCCAACCTGGGGATCCCCATCGCCGTGTTCGTCCTGGGCGATGCGAGCTATGTGGCTCCGCTGTTGATCTTCCAGTTGGCGTTTTTCACCCCCATGTACCTGATGGCCCTCGATGCCAGTACCAGTTCACATCGGACCACCCCCCTGCGCTTCGTCCTGATGATCGTGCGGAACCCCATGATCGTGGGCTCAGCATTGGGCCTTCTGGTGGCGGGCACCGGTTTCCAGGTGCCAACGCTTATTCTCGAGCCGATCCACCTCATTGGCGGGGCCGCGATTCCTGCGATGCTGATGGCGTTCGGGATGAGCCTGAACGGTTCCAGGCCCCTGCAGAAGTCCGCAGGACGCCGGCTCGACACCCTGTTGGCCAGCGGCTTCAAACTGGTCGTGCACCCGTTGGTGGCTTATCTTTTCGCCCGCTTCGCCCTCGGGATGGACGGCCATGCGCTGTTCGCGGTGGTGGTGACCGCGGCGCTGCCCACAGCCCAGAACGTGTTCGTGGCCGCCAACCGTTACCAGGCGGGAATTACCGTCGCCAAGGACACCGTGCTCATCACCACGATCGTGGCAGTGCCGGCGATGATCGCCGTCGCACTGCTGCTTACCTGACCCAACCAGCGTTACTCCACGTCGGCGCTGGCCAGGTAGTGGTCCAGGAGCTGCGCGCAGCGGATGAAGCCGAGGTGTGAGTAGGCCTGGGGATGGTTGCCGAGGTGCGTTTCCGTGCCCGGATCGTACTCCTCGGGCAGCAGCCCGGTGGGACCGAACAGGGCCACCAACTGGTTGAACAGTTCCAGCGCATCGTCCAGTCGCCCCACCGCGAGGTACGCCTCAATCAGCCAGGTGGTGCAAATGTGGAAGCCGCCCTCCAGACCCGGCAAACCGTCGTCGTACCTGTACCGGAAGACGGTAGGGCCGACGCGCAGCTCCCGCTCCACCGCAGTCACGGTATCCAGGAACCGCTGGTCCTGGACGTCCAGGAGGCCGGACAGTCCGACGTGGAGAACTGCGGCGTCGAGGTCCGGGCTGTCGTAGGCCACGGTGTAGGACCGCGCCGACGAATCCCAGCCCTCGCGAAGGACTTCTTCACGAATCGTCGCGGCCGTAGGTGCCCAGTCCGCGTGCGGCGTCCGGCCGTGCAGGGCAGCAGCACGCAGCGCCCGGTCCAGCGTGACCCAGCACATGACCTTGGTATAGACGTGGTGGCGAGGCGGGCGGCGCGCTTCCCAGATCCCGTGGTCGGGCTCATGCCAGCGGGCCAGCACCGCATGCGCCATTTGCTCCATCAGGAACCAGTGCTCGTCCGGCAGGAATCCGCGCCGCTCCGACAGATCATGGATCAGCTCGGCGATGGGGCCGAACACGTCCAGTTGCACCTGGTGGTCCGCTGCGTTCCCGATCCGTACAGGCCTGGACCCCGCGTACCCCGGCAGGCTCTCCACGATGGCCTCCGTAGACAACGGTGAGCCCGTCACCGAGTAAAGGGGGTGCAGCCATTCCGGGCCGGGGGCGTTGTCCAAGATGCGGCCCAGCCACCGCAGGAACCCGTCCGCTTCCTCCGTGGATCCCAAGGACACCAGCGAGTTCACGGTCATGGATCCGTCGCGCAGCCAGCAGTACCGGTAATCCCAGTTCCGGGTTCCGCCGATTCCTTCCGGCAGGGACGTGGTGGGCGCAGCCAGCACGGCACCGGTGGGCTCGTGGACCAGCGACTTGAGGACCAGCGCGGAGCGCCGCACCAGTGACGTTTTGATGGTGGGCAGCTGCAGCGCTTTTACCCACTCACGCGCAACCTGCCCGACGGCGGCACGACGGTGGGGCTCGCCGGCCGGGTCCGGGGGCGGCGGCTCGGTATCCCCACAGCGCATATTGAGGACCACAGGCCCGTCGCTGAGGGCGACTTCAGCTGTGGCAGTGGCGTAGCGGCCGTCGCTGGTGATGGAGAAGGCGACCCCGGGAGCGGACAGGATGATCGGATCCGAGGTACCAAGGATATGGACCTCGTCGCCGCGGATTTCCATGCTGAACGGTGCGTTGGCATAGTCGGGGCGCGGAGCGAAGACCACGCGG
This sequence comes from Paenarthrobacter sp. CC6, assembly GCF_040560085.1. Taxonomy (NCBI): domain Bacteria; kingdom Bacillati; phylum Actinomycetota; class Actinomycetes; order Micrococcales; family Micrococcaceae; genus Paenarthrobacter; species Paenarthrobacter sp. CC6. The sequence goes on from NZ_JARDAN010000007.1 coordinate 372,619, forward strand.
GCCGACCCCGTTCCGGACAACACCCGGACCAGGCTGGTGATCCCCTCCGGGGCGGGTTCCAGGTAGTCCGTCACGGTAACGTCTGCCCAACGGGTTTCCACGATCATGGTGTTGTCCACGTAGCGCTGGGCCAGCACCTGTGACGGTTTCGCCGGTTCGATACTAAAGTGGCCGGCGGGGTCGCCGCCGAGGATATGGGCGAACAGAGAGCCCGAATCGGGCAACGGGTGGCTCATCCAGCAGACCTTGGCATCCGGCGTAAGCAAGGCCGTGGAGCTTCCGTTGCCGATCATCGAGTGTCGTTCCAGGCCCACCGCGTCTTCGCCGAAGAGCCATGCCCGCCGCAGCTCGAACAGCAAGGCCAGCACGTGCGCAAAGGCTTCCGGATCCGGAAGGGTGTGTGCCGCCGTCGTGCTTCCGGGCCCCACATGCAAACCGAGGTCCGGCCCCCGCAAAGTGGCCAGCGCTTTTTCGTCGCTCTCGGCATCGCCCGCATACAGTGCCGCGCTGACGCCCAACCGGGCGCGGAGCTGCTCCAGGGCTTGGCCCTTCGCCGGCTCCTCCACCGTGAGGTCCAGCACCGTTCCGTCGATGATGAAGTAGAGGCCGAATTCGATCGCGATCTTCTGCGAGGCGTACACCGCCCGGTCCACAACCTCGGGCGTGGCCGGCCGGGTGTGGACAGCAACGCCTACGGGCTTTCGGACAACGCTGATGCCCTTCTCGAATCCCACGGCCTCGGTCAACGCCGTAGCTACCTGTTGGAGCAACTGCTCCGTGGCGAGGGAAAGCGTGTAGGCGTAGCCCATGTCGAACTCCACCCCGTGGGAACCCACCAAATGGACCTCGGCCGGAAGCCGGGACACTGCTGCCAGGTCCCGCAAAGACCTGCCGGAAATGATGGCTGCGTGGGTGTTCGGGAGGGCTGCGAGAGCCCGGAGCGCCACCGCTGCGCTGTCCAAGGGCAGCGTCTCGGTGGATACTCCCTCCGCCGAGCAGAGCGTCCCGCCGTAGTTGCAGGCCACCAGGAGGCCGGGAACCCTGGCCAGGACCTTAAGCTCCGCGAACAGCTCAGGGGTGATGCCGTTGTGCGCGTCGGATTGAAGGACCGTCCGGAGGAGGCCAAGCGGGAGCGATTTCATCAGCAGCGCGGAGTCGGCGACTGATTGATTCAAGTGCGTGGGCATGGCGGATCCTTCCGAAGCGGATAACTACAGTCTCCGCCCGGACGGTTTCGCTTGACTACCTAGTAGATTGCAAACGAGTAAAGCTTTTCCTTGGATTTATGCGGGTGTTTACGCCGGTACCAGGCCAGCTACCTCGGCAAGCAGCTCCACGGACCGCAAACGCTCCGCAGTGCCGATGCTCTGGTGGGCCACGATCAATTCGTCGGCGTCTGCGAACCGGGCGAACTCGTCCAGGTACTCGCGGACAACGTCCTTGGTGCCGACGGCCGAGAACTTCATCATCTGGGCGATGTGCTGGCCCTGCGGGGAGTCGAGGACCATATCCGCTTCGTCATCCGTGAACTCGCGTCCGCCACCGAAGAACAGGGAGACCCGTGCACGCTTCACTGCCAGGTTGATGGCTTGCGCCTCGGCATTGGTGTCCGCCGCCGTGACGTTCACTCCCGCGATCACGTACGGCTCGGACAACTGTTCCGAGGGCTTGAACTCACGCCGGTAAACAGCCACGGCGTCCTGCAGCGCGGCCGGGGCGAAGTGTGAAGCGAAGGCGTACGGCAAACCCAGCTGGGCGGCCAGCTGCGCGCCGAAGAGCGAGGAACCCAGAATGTACAGCGGCACGTTGGTGCCCTTGCCTGGCGTTGCTTCGACACCCTGGATGCGGGTGGGGCCCGTGAGGTAGCCCTGCAGTTCCAGGACGTCCTGCGGGAACCTGTCGGAAGATGTGTGGTCACGGCGCAGCGCACGCATGGTGTTCTGGTCGCTGCCGGGGGCACGTCCCAAACCGAGGTCGATGCGTCCCGGGTGGAGCGTCTCCAAGGTGCCGAACTGTTCGGCGATGGTCAACGGCGAGTGGTTGGGCAGCATCACACCGCCGGCGCCCAGGCGGATGGTGTTGGTGTGCGCGGCGACGTGGGCGATCAGCACGCTCGTGGCCGACGACGCGATGGCGGACATGTTGTGGTGCTCGGCGTACCAGACCCGACGGTAGCCAAGCTCTTCGGCCTTCTGCGCCATGGCGACACTGCCCGCAAGGCTCTCCGCCACCGTCTGGCCCTTCCCGATGGTTGCCAGGTCGAGGATGGAAAGAGGAACAGTCACGGTGAAGCCTTTCGGTACGTTTCGCGGCGCCCGCTTCTGCTTTCCGGGCACTCTAGCGACAACGACGGCGGCACCCGGCTTATTTCTGTGAGTTGCGTCGCGTGCTGTTCGGGCCCGGCCTTTGTGACCCTGTTCGACGCCTGATTAACTGCCGTGAACCCCTGTATCCCAGGGTTTCGGAGCGCTTTGACCACCCTCGCAGGCCTGCCGGATAGTTGCAGCCACGACTACGCATCAGAGCCCTTCGAGGAGAACCCATGGCACGTTTTACCGCCGCATCCGGCATCACCGCGGCGCTGGCCGCCACCGCACTGCTGGGGTTGACGGCATGCTCGGATCCAGGAGCCACGGCAGCCGCGTCAGCGCCGGCGTCGAACGCTTCATCCAGCGCAACCAAACAATTCAACCTGACCCCGCAGCAGGACCGCATCAAAGTGGCCGTGGATTCCGCTGCGGCAGCCTTGGTCCCCGACGCCATCAAAGCCGACGGCAAACTGACCGTGGTGACCACAGGCGGCACTCCCCCATTGAGCACGTTCGCCACTGACAACAAGACGCTGATCGGCAGCGAAGTGGATATCGCCTATGCTGTGGGCGAGACCCTGGGATTGCAGGTCGAGGTGCTGCCGGTTGCGTGGGCCGACTGGCCGCTGGGTGTCGAATCCGGAAAGTACGAGGCCGTCCTCTCCAACGTCACGGTCACCGAGGCCCGTAAGGAAAAGTTCGACTTCGCCACCTACCGCAACGACCTCCTGGGCTTCTACGCCAAGGCCGACTCCGACATCTCAACAGTGAAGGAACCCAAGGACGTCGCAGGCAAGCGCATCATCGTCGGCTCGGGCACCAACCAGGAAGCAATCCTGGTGCGCTGGGACGATGAGAACAAGAAGAACGGACTGAAGCCGGTTGAGTTCCAGTATTACGACGACGACTCCGCCTCCCAGCTCGCCCTCCAGTCCGGACGTGCGGACCTGACATTCGGACCCAACGCCTCCGCCGCGTACAAGGCTGCCAAGGACGGCAAAACCAAGGAGGTGGGCACCCTTGAGGGAGGCTGGCCCCTGAAGGCCGAAATTGCTTTCACCACCCAGAAGGGCAACGGCTTGGCCGTCGCCGCGCAGGCTGCCCTCAATACCCTCATCAAGGACGGCAACTACGGCAAGATCCTGGACCGCTGGGGACTGTCCTCCGAGGCCATCCCGGCATCCGAGCTGAACCCGGCAGGCCTGCCCAAGAAGTAGTACCCCACCCAAGCAGGGGACAGCACATGTCGCGATGACCGCTCGAAGGAGCGTTTGCTGTCCCCTGCTTTGGTGCGCCTAGAAGTGGGCGGGATCCGTGTTGGCGCCGCAGAGAACAACCGCCACGGTCTCGCCGTCGTTCGGTGTGTACGCCCCTGAAAGCAGGGCCGCGTACGCCGCGGCAGCGCCGTGTTCCACCACGATCCTGTGCTTCTCCCACAAGGCACGCCGGGCGTCGACGATGTCCTGGTCCGTGACCAGGACGCTCTCTACCCCGGTCCGGCGGGCGACCCCGAAACCGATCTCGCCGATCCGCCGGGCACCCAGGGAATCGGCGGCAATGCCGGAGACAGCCACATCTACCGGCTCGCCCTGGGCCAGCGCGGTGTGCAGCGTGGGAACCGTCTCCGGTTCGACGCCCACCACATGGGCCCTCCCCTCAACGGCTGCGGCAATGCCGCCCATCAACCCGCCCCCACCTACGGCAACCAGGATGGTATCGACGTCGGGCAGTTCATCCAGCAACTCAAGTCCGACGCCACCGGCACCCGCCACGATCTCCGGCTGGTCGTACGCGTGGCAATAGACAGCGCCTTTTTCCTCCGCGAACTTCACGGCGGCGGCGTAGGCCTCGGCGTACTCGGCACCGCCTTGGACTACGGTGGCCCCAACGGCGTACAGCTTGTGGACCTTGTTCGCCGGAGCCGATTCGGGGACGAACACGGTGGCGGGAACGCCGAGCTTCGCTGCGGCAAATGCGTTCGCCAGGCCGGCGTTTCCACCGGAAGCCACCACGATGCCGACGCCGGGATCCAATTCACCGTTCTCCCTGGCGGTGAGCAGCCGGTTGAAGGCACCGCGGGCCTTGAACGAGCCCGTGTGCTGCATGTACTCGCACTTGAACCACAAGTGGTACGGCTCCTGGTTCCCGCTTTCAGCAAGGGGCGTGTGCCGCACCCAGCCCGATGTCCGGGCGTATGCTGCTTCTACTTCTTCGCGTGTGACCATTGTGGCTGCACCTTTCGTCAGCTTTCATCCTATGGTTCGGCCGTCCCGCATAGGCTTGATCCATGCCTGACTTTGTCCTCCGCCCCGCCGTAGCCACCGATGCCGCCTGGATTGCCGAGCTTCGCGCCGTGGTGATGCGGCCGGACCTGGAACGCCTCGGACGCTTCGACCCCGTGCGCGTCCGCGAGCGCTTCCTTGCCGCCTTCGAGCCGGAGCAAACCTACGTCATCCATAGCGACGGCGTCGACGCCGGAGTGATCGCGGTCAGGCCCGAAGCGGACGCCCGGTGGATAGAACATTTCTTCATTGCCCCGGCACATCAGGGCAAGGGCCTTGGCGGGGCCGTTCTCCGGCATGTGATGGGCGCATCGGTGGACGAACGCCCCTTCCGCCTGGACGTGCTCCAGGGAAGCCCGGCCCGGCGTCTTTACGAACGGCACGGCTTCGTCCTGGAATCCGAGGACCCCGTCGACGTGTTCATGGTGGCCCCGGGCAACAGCTGACCACGCCTCCCCGGAATGCGGTAACCTCAGCACACACCACGCGGCCATGACGCGATACTTTCCGGGGGGAAAAATGGGGAACTTTCGAGCGCGCTTGTTGATTCGATCGCGTCTGCTAAGACGTGCAACCACTACTGCAATGGCAACGGGTCTCCTGGCATCCGGGCTGGTGGGCGCCGGACCAGCCCTTGCCGACTACCAGCCAACTCCGTACATCGACGGCGTTCCGTACGTTGGGTCCGAGATGCGCCGCCAGTACAACTACGATTACTGGGGTTGCAGGAACCCCGACGGTTCCAGCGACGGCATCACCCTGGAGTGGCTGCGCGACGGTGAGACCCTACCCCAGGAACGCCAGGGAGAAACCCTGAAGGTCCTGCCCGAAGACCAGGGCTCCAGGATCTCGTTGCGTGTCCATCCGTTGACTCCCGGTGAGCCCGGCTGCCCCACAGGCACGCAATTGAGTGCGGAAACCGCGCCGATCAAAGCGTCCAACCGGGCAATGGGCTGGACAGGCAGGGGCAACTTCGAACCCCTGGCCCGGACCGCCGACGGCCGGCTGATCCTGTACCCGCGGACCTACACGTATTACAAGGGCGCCTGCGAGGGACCCTGCCCCGCGTACTGGGGAACATGGGACGAACCCCGGCAGGTAGGGGCGGGCTGGAACATGTTCAACGTTGTCTTCTCGCCCGGCGACTTTGACGGCGACGGATTCAATGACCTCCTTGCCAGGAACTCAGCGGGCCAGCTGTTCCTCTACCCGGGGGACGGCGACGGCGGCTGGCTTCCTGCCCGCCAAGTGGGCGCCGGTTGGAACATTTTCGACTCGATCGTGGGTCCCGGGGACTTCAACGGCGACGGCCACAACGATGTCCTTGCCCGGAATCCCGCGGGCGATCTGTTCCTGTACCCCGGAGATGGCGAGGGCGGGTGGCTGGCGCCCGGCAAGGTGGGCTGGGGCTGGCAGGTCATGAACAAGATCATCACCAGCGGCGACATGAACGGCGACGGCACAGTGGAGATCTTCGGCCGCGACCACAGCGGCGGCCTCCAGCTGTACCCCACCGACGGCCAGGGCGGCTGGGGTGTTCCCGCGTTCATGGGCAGCGGCTGGAACACGTTCCGGGATGTGTCGGGCCTGGGCAGCTTCGCTCATCAGAAGTACAACAACCTGGTTGCCATCAACCAGAACGGCGATCTTGTCCTGTACTCCACAGGCGCTGCCACCACAGGGCTTTATGGTCCGTATGGCCCGGTCGGCAACGGCTGGGACGTGTTCCGGGAACTGCTCTAGCGGTCCATTAGAGGGACTGCCCCCACACCGTCAGCTGGAGCTTCACCGTCGCGCGGGCATCATCCCCGCCCTCCGATGCGGAATTCTGCTGGATCATTGCCAGAAGCAGGCGGAACACGCCCCGCGTTTCCGGGGTTTTTCGCCGGCGCCAACGGAATGATCCAGCAGAATCTGCACGCTTCATCAGGAACGCACGGGCGTTTCCAGGCCCAGGTTTTCGCGGAGCGTGGTGCCCCGGTACTCCGTGGGGTACACGCCACGGTCCTGGAGCTCGGGCACAAGGTGGTTCACGATCTCGTCCAGGCCGGTGGGGATGAGCCATGGCGAAATGTTGAAGCCGTCCACGGCGCCAACCCTGGCGTATTCCGCGAGGTGGTCGGCGACGGCGGTGTAGGAACCGGTAAAGGTGGCATCGATGCGTGCCGTCTTTGAGGTGACGAACTGCCGGATGCTCAAGCCCTTGTCCTTGGCCTCGGCCCTCCACTGATCGGCAAGTTGCCGTGCCTTGGCACCGTGGAATCCGCTGCCACGGGTTTCGGACGTTTCCTCCACCACGGGATCGATCTCCGGGAGGGGACCATCGGGATCGTAGGAGGAAAGCTCGCGGCCCCAGAACTGTTCCAGGTAGGCAATCGCCTGCTGGGGTCCGATCTGCAGGCTCCGGACCCAGGCCTTTTTCTCCTGGGCTTCCTGGTCCGTGGCGGCAAGGATGAATTCGCTGGCAGGCATGATCTGCACCGCGTTCGCACCCCGTCCGGCAGCTACGGAGCGGGAAACGATGTCGCGCCGGAACTCGACGGCGTCGTCGAACTTGGGGTGCGCGGAGAAGATGACGTCCGCTTGCCGGGCAGCGAAGTCGCGGCCCTCGGGTGAGTCGCCGGCCTGGAACAGCACGGGCCGGTACTGGGCACTGCGGGGCAAGCGCGGGGTGACATCCACGGTGTAGTGCTGCCCTTGGTGCACCACCCGGCGTGCGGGGCCGGTGGGCGTGTCCCAGGAGTCCCAGATCCGCTTGGCGGTTTCGACGAAGGCCTCGGCGTGCTTGTAGCGATCGGCGTGGTCAAGGTAGCCGCCACGGCGGAAGTTTGCCCCGGTCCAGGCGTTGTCCGTCGTCACCACGTTCCAGGCTGCCCGCCCGCCGGAGATGAGGTCCAGCGAGGACAAGCGGTGTGCAAGGTCTGCGGGGTCGTTGTAGGTAGTGTTCTGCGTAGCCACCAGGCCGATGTTCTTCGTCACGGACGCCAAAGCAGCGAGCATGGTCTGGGCATCGGGCCGTCCGGCGACATCCAGGGCATGCGGGCGCCCGAGGTGTTCGCGGAGCCGCAGCCCTTCCCCCAGGAAGAACGCGGCGAACTTGCCACGCTCAGCCGTTTGCACGATGTGGCGGAACGATTCGAAGTCGGTCTGCGAACCGGATTCGGCCGCTTTCCAGATGGTGCCGGAGTTGACGCCCTGGAAGAAGATACCGAACTGGATCCGGCCGCTCGGCTGGAAGATATCGCGTGTCATGCTGGTCCCTGCTTTCCTGCGGCGACGGCCGCGGCAGATGTCGAATAGCGGCTTTGGGGGCGCTCCAGGCCGAGTACATCGCGGAACGTCCCATCCAGGACGGGCGGCCGCAATGAACCGCGGCGCCGGAGCTCCGGGAGGGCCAGCCGTGACAGTTCCTCCAGTTCCACCTCCAGGGCCGCGGGGTGGAGGCGGACTCCGTCGGCCTCGGCGAGCAGCACCTCAAGGAGCTCGATGAGTCCATCGGCGGGGCCGGTGTAACGCGCCCGTTCGCTGTCGGACAGGGCCGCCTCGGGTGAGGCCACCGGGCGTGAGGCCGCGCTTTGCCCGCGTGCGTCCAGGATGACGTCGAGCTCCGCCACGATCGCCACCGAGCCGCCCAGCCGTGAGCGGACATCCCGGATTTCGGCAGTCAGCAGCTCGGGCGTCGGCGCGGACACCAGGACAGCGTCCACCGCCTCAACCGGAACCTGGCCTTCGCCCACCAGCTTCGCAGCTGCCAGCACGGGCAACTGGCCTTGCAGGGGCCTGGGGATGATGGACGGTCCCTTCACGGAATACGGCGTGCTGCTGAAGTCAACCGGGGTTTCAAAGTCCACGTAGTGAAGCTTGTCGACGTCCAGGTAGCGCCCCGTGGCGACATCGCGGATCACGGCGTCGTCTTCCCAGGAATCCCAGAGCCGGCGGCCCGTTTCGATCGAGGCGGCAGCTTCCTGTGCAAGAGCGTTACCCGTGACAAAGGAACGTCCGACGGCGGCCGCGGCCTCGGGCGACTCCGCCGCCGTGGCAATCCACCCGGCCCTGCCGCCGGAAACGTAGTCCAGGCTGGCAAGCTGTGTGGAAATGTGGAACGGCTCCGTATATACAGTGTCCACCTCGGGGACCACGGCGATGCTCCGTGTGATTGGTCCGGCAAAGGCCGCCCGTTGCAGGGCGTTCGCGCGACCGGCTTCCGGGGTGTCCTTGAAGGTTGCCGCGTGGAAGCCCGCGGACTCGGCGTCGAGGACGGCGCGGGCAAGGTTTGCGTACCCGGCACCATCGAGTTCAATGGCCAGGAACCCGGCCTTCTTGGCAATGCTCACTTCTGGTCCTGACGTTCGTAGGGAATCTTCTCGCCCGCTTCAATGGCCACCGGGAGCCGGTTTTCGGCGGGAGGCAGCGGGCAGGTCGCAAGGTCGGTGTAGGCGCACGGCAGGTTCACGGCCCGGTTGAAATCGAGCCGCACCGAGCCATCTGCGGCGGGAACCACGGACAGCGAGCGGTTGGCCGCGTAGGTGGTCTTGCCGGAGGTCTGGTCGGTGAAAAGCACGGACAGGGAACCCGGGGCATGCCCGTTGAAGGCTGTCAGCGCGAGTTCCTCGCCGGCCAGCTTGAAGCGGATCTCGCCCGGGGCTTCGTACACGTGCTGGATGCCTTCGACGGCGGCACCCACCGTGGTGGGCCGCGGGACCTCGAACGGGACAAAGGTACCGGCCACGGCGAAGGCAGCATTGGGCGTGTACGCCGGAGTGCCCTGGTACTGACGCAGGAGCGCGTTTTCCGGGTTTCGGGGACGCACGATGTACTCGCCGCCGCGCTTGGCAACCTCGATCACGGTGTCTCCTGATACCAGGTTGATGCCGCCGCGTTCCTCAATGGGTCCCAGCTCGAGGACGGTCCCGTTGTTCAGCTCGACACCGTCCTGCTGCAGGCTTTCGCCCGGTTCCAGGACGACACGCACGACGTCGGCGTCCACACTCCAGGTGCCGGGGGCACCTTCCAGCCGGGTCGCGTCGCCGGTCAGCCAGTGCAGGTGGGTCACGGCGAGGAAGCCGTGCGGGTGGGCACGGTGACGCTCATGGGCGTCGTGCCATTCCTGCCATTCCTCGTCAAAGGCTTCGAGGCCGGAGGCGGTGTTCGTGGCGCTGTCAGTTTGCGTAGACATGGGCGTTGTCCGTCCTGTTGAAGGCGTGGTCTGCGGTTACGGTTGCTGCGGCGTCGGGTTCGGTGGCGCCGGCGAATTCCGGGCGGCCGCCGAAGGGATCGTCGGATTCCCACAGGGTTGTCGGTGCGGACGCCCGGACTGCGGGAATGACGTCCAGGGCGAAGCGTTCCAGTATCTCCAGCTGCTGTTCGAACGGCAGTGTGGTGGGCAGGGAGATCGACTGGAGATCGTGGTTGTACAGCGAGTGGTAGCTGAGGATCTTGTCGATTACCTGCTCCGGGCTGCCTACCAGGGCCGGTCCCTCTGCCACGGCGTGGTGGATATCCCGGAACGGTGTGTTGTTGCCCGGAACGTTGCGCCCGGCAGTGAGTCCTTCGTAAACCGGGCCGTATTGTCGGATGGCTTCCTGGGTGGTGTCCGCGATGAACACACCGCCGGCACCGCTGCCCGAGCCGAGGTACTGATGCCGGGGATCGTGCCCGTGGCGCTCGTACTCTTCGCGGTAATGGTCGATCAGGACTTTGTAGTTCCCGCGCGGCTGGATGGCGTTGGCCGTGAACAGGGGATCGCCCCATTTGGCGGCGAGCGCAGCGGACGTCAGGGTTGTAGCCGAGCCGTGCCAAATCCGGGGCGACCCCGCGAAGGGGCGGGGCGTCGTCGTGGTTGGCTCGGTCAGCGCGGGCCGGAAGCGGCCCGACCACGTGACGCTTTCCTTGCGCCACAGCGTACGCAGCAGCGCGTACTTTTCCGCGAGCAGGTCCCACTGGTCATCGAGGGACAGCCCGAACAGCGGGTACTGCAGGACCTCGTTGCCCTTGCCGATCACAAGCTCCAGGCGTCCGCGGCTCAGTTGGTCGATAGTGGCGTAGTCTTCCGCCACCCGCACGGGATCCAGCACGGAGAGTACGGTGACGCCGGTCTGGAGGCGGATCCGGGTGGTGACGGCGGCAATCGCGGCGAGGACCGTCGTCGGGGATGACGAGACGAACTCGCCGGCGTGGCGCTCTCCCACGGAGAAGCTGTCGAAACCGAGTTCCTCCGCGCGGCGAGCCGTCTCCACCACCTGGTTGAGCCGATCAGCAGTGGAGACGATCTCCCCCGTCACCGGATTCTTCAGGTGCGGGATGATGTCGAGGACCTGGAACTTCACTTTCCCGTCCCAAAAGTGGCTTCCGTGACGGTCTTCGACTCCGGCACGGCTTCTTCGGAAAGTCCCCAGCGTTCCAGGACCTTGCCGTACGAGCCGTCCTTGATGGTGGAGTTCAGGGCTTCGGTGATGGCCGGAGCCAGGCCGTTGCCCTTGAGGGTGGTGGCTGCCACCAACGTTTCGGAGGGCCATCCGGCGTTGACCTTGCCAACCACTTTGAGGTCGTCGCGGGTGTTCTCGCGATAGGTCACCGAGGGGTAAGGAGCGAGGTTCAGGTCGGTGCGGCCGGACGACAACGCCAGGATGGTGTCGGCGTCGGAGGAGTAGTACTGAAGGGTGGCGGGAGCCTTGCCCTTCGCTTCGAGCTCCTTGTTCCAAGCCAGCAGGATCTTCTCCTGGTTGGTGCCGGAGCCCACGGAGATCTTCAGGCCGGAGATGTCATCCGAGCCCTTGATGTCGTAGCTGGAGCTCTTCTTCGCTTCGAAGCCCATGAACGCGGCACGGTAGGTGGAGAAGTCGAACAGCTTCACGCGGGCGGCGTTGATGCCCACGTTGGAGAAGACGGCCTCGAAGTCACCGGACTGGGTCTTGAGCGGCCAGTTCTCCCACGACGTCACCTGCAGGTCCAGGTCCAGGCCGAGCTTGTCGGCGACGAGCTGGGCGATATCCACTTCCACGCCGATCGGCGTTTTGTCGTCGGTGGCGTGGAAGGACAGCGGTATGGAGCCGGCTGTGGTGGCAACGGTCAGCTTGCCGTCCTTCGCGATGGCTGCGGGTACCGCTGCGGCCGCCGTCGTGTCCTTCTCACCCCGGATCCGGTTCTGGTCCACGGAGGTGTTGTAGACGATTCCGTTCTTGGCGGCTTCGGATTCGGGCTTTGCTGCCGACGCTCCAGGATCGGAGCACCCCGCCAGCGCAGGAAGCACGACGGCGGGAAGTACAGCAAGTGCCAGGAGCCGGCTTTTAGTTGAGCGCGGTTTTGTTTCATGAGCGGCGAAGCCGTGGGCGGTGCGAAGCATGGAGGGTGTCCTAGATGTTGAAAGCTGGTTCGATGACTTTGGAGAAGAAGCTCCGGGTGCGTTCCTCACGGGGGTTGGCGAAGATGTCCTGGGGTGTGCCGGACTCGACGATCAGGCCATCGTCCATGAACACCACGGTGTCCGCGACGTCCCGGGCAAAGCCCATCTCGTGGGTCACGACGATGAGCGTGGTTCCGGACGTGGCGAGTTCCCGGATAACGTCGAGGACCTCGTTGACCAGCTCCGGGTCCAACGCGGACGTCGGCTCGTCGAAGAGCAGGATCTTGGGATCGAGTGCCAACGCCCGGGCGATGGCAACGCGCTGCTGCTGGCCGCCGGAAAGCTGGCGGGGGTAGGCGTCGGCGCGGTCTTTCAAGCCCACCCGGTCCAGGAGCTCCAAACCGCGCTTCCGGGCCTCGGCCTTGGAACGCTTCTGGGCCACGATCGGCGCTTCGATGACGTTCTCCAGTGCCGTGAGGTGCGGGAAGAGGTTGAAACTCTGGAACACCATGCCGATGTTGGTGCGCTGCTTGAGGATGTCCTTCTCACGGAGCTCATGGAGCTTGTTGCCGCGGACCTCATAACCCACCAGTTCGCCATCGATGGTGATGTAGCCGCCGTCCACCTTTTCCAGGTGGTTGATGGTCCGGAGCAGGGTGGACTTGCCCGAACCGGAGGGGCCCACGATCACCGCGACGCCGCCCGGCGGAACCGACAGTGACACGCCTTTGAGGACCTCGGTGGCGCCGAAGGACTTACGGACGTTGGTGATATCCACCTGTCCGCGGGTCGCTTGCCGGTCAGCAGAGGCGGGCCGGGCCGCCGTCGTGCCAGCTGACGCGGCAGCCGACGTTTCAGCCGGAGCCTCGTCCGCGGCCTGTGCTGTCGTCTTGGATTCTTTGCGTGCGGCGACGGTGCTCATCGGGCGTCCTTCGTGGGAGAGGCAGCAACATGGGTAGCGAAGAATTTCCGCGCTTTCTGCAGCGGGGTAAGCGGCAGGTTCCGGACGGCACCCTTGGAGAAGTGGCGTTCGATGTAGTACTGGAAAACGCTCAGCACCGAGGTGATCACGACGTACCAGAGCGTCGCCACGAGGAGCAGCGGCAGCACCTGCTGGGTCCGGTTGTAGATGACCTGGACTGTGTAGAACAGCTCGGAGTAGGCCAGGACGTAAACGATCGACGTGCCCTTGACCAGGCCGATGATCTCGTTGAAGGCGTTGGGCAGGATGGCACGCATGGCTTGCGGCAGCACGATCCTGGTGTTCCGTTGCCACGCGGGAATGCCCAGCGCGGAGGCCGCTTCCAGCTGGCCCTGGTCCACGGAGAGGATGCCGCCGCGGATGATCTCCGCGGAGTAGGCAGCCTGGTTCAAGGTGAGCCCCAGGACTGCTGCAGCGAACTGGCTGATCAGCGTAGTGGTCTGGGCCTCGAAGAAGCGGACGTCCGTGAACGGGATGCCCAAGCTGATCTTCTCGTAAAGGTAGCCAAGGTTGTACCAGAGCAGCAGTTGGACCAGCAGCGGAGTCGACCTGAAGATCCACGAAAAGGTCCACGAGACGGAAACCAACAGCGGGGACGCCGACAACCGCATCAGGGCGAGGATGAACCCTAGGACGAATCCCAAGACGCCTGAGATGGCCGTGAGCTTGAGGGTTTCCACCAGGCCGTTGACTACGGATTGTGCCGTGAACCATTGGGCCACCACGCCCCACTCCCAGCGGGGGTTGGTCACAAGGGACCATGCGATGGCGGCCACGCCGGCGGCCACCACCACTGTGCCCACCCAACGCCAGGGATGACGGGCAGGAACCAGCTTGTACTCGGAATAATCCGGGGTGGGCGGTGCAGTGTCCGCCGTGGCAGGCGGTGCGATTGCACTCATGCGCCACCTCATTTCAGATCGGTTGTTGTCTATCGGATGGCTGCCAATCTATGGGCGTGCGAAACCCCGCAGCAAGGCGGGAATTTGCACTTCTTCACTGGACTTCGCGGAGCTTCGCCGGGGTTCTCACGGCGTCACAATCATCGTCATGCAGGGCCATATGAGTCGCTTCGTTGCGTGGGTTGACGGTGCGTGACGCATGGTGAACGGCGGTTACCGGCGCCTCGACCCATGCACCCAAAGCTCCCTAGATTGGGCATCACCAACCACTGCATTCCAGGAGATCCCATGCCGTCACGAGTTCCCGCCATCGCCTTCATTGGCGGCGGCCCGCGCACGGCCGGCGTCCTGGAACGGTTGGCCGCCAACCGGCCCGGCCTGTTCGAGGGTCCCCTTCACCTCCACGTCATTGAGCCCTACCAGCCAGGCTCCGGGCGGATCTGGCGCTATGACCAGAGTCCGGGGTTGCTGCTGAACTCCACCGCAGCCGATGTCACCATGTTTACTGACGAGTCCGTGACGTGCGAGGGGCCGTCCGTACAAGGACCGGGACTGTCCGCCTGGGCCGCCGGAGTACTTGATGGCAGCATCCGTGATGTTCCTCCTCTGGAACCGCACCTGCTCGCCCAGCTGCGCTCGCTGACCCCGGCGTCGTTCCCCACCCGGCAGCTCCAGAGCAAATATCTGGAGTGGTTCTTCGGCCGCGCCGTCAGCGCACTGGGCCCCGAAACAACGGTGACGGTGCACCGCGACACCGCCACCGGCGTAGAACGTTCCGGCGCTGACAGGCACAGCGTGCGGCTGGCCTCCGGCGGCGAGGTTGTTGCCGACGTCGTGGTGTACTCGCTGGGCCACACGGATTCCCTTGTTGACCGCGAGTCTGCCCGCCACAGCGACTTCGCTGCCCGGCACGGCGGCTTCCACGCCCCGCCGTCGTACACCACGGATGTCGACTACTCCGGGATCGAGGCCGGTCAGGACGTGATCGTCTCCGGCATGGGACTGGCGTTCGTGGACTTGCTGGTGCTGCTGTTCGAGGGCCGCGGGGGCCGCTTTGAAGAACGGCCCGACGGCGAACTCGAGTACGTGCCTTCCGGCGCCGAACCGCGGCTCTGGGCGGGGTCGCGACGCGGCGTGCCCTACCACTCCAAGATCTCCTCGACCCTGCGCAGTCCTGTGGAGCATCCGCGGTACTTCACCGCCGAAGCCATCGGCGCCCTGCTGGCCGGGCATCACGAGCTGGATTTCCGTACCCAGCTGTGGCCGCTGATCGCCAAGGACGCAGGTTACGCCTACTACCGCGAGCTCTTCACCGGCTACCCTGAGCGGGTCCTGGGCACCTGGGCCGCCTTTGAAGCCCGGTTCGATGCTCTCGACTGGTACAGCCCGCAGCGCGAAGAACTTGTGGCGGTCTCCGTGCGGGACGCTGCCCTGCACCTCGACTTCGAAAAACTGGACCACCCGCTCAGTGGCTGCGCGTTCGCCGATCACGACTCGGTACAGCGTTCGGTGGCCGCCTATATCCAGCGGGACCTGGACCTTCGGACCGGCCCGGACCATTCCGAGACCCTGGCCCTGTTCACCGCATTATTGTTCGTCTACATGGACCTTGGCCGGCTGGTCCCGCAGGAGCGGCTGAACGCACGGTCCCAGCAGTCCATCCATGGGTGGTGGCACGGCTTCTTCAGCTTCGTGGACTCAGGGCCGCCGTCGCACCGGCTCCGGGAGATGCTCGCGCTGCACAGGGCCGGGTACTTGAAATTCCTGGGCCCCGGCATGTGGGTACGGGCCGATGATTCCATGGGCCGCTTCGTGGCGGGGTCCTTCCAGTCGCCCGTGGTGGTGGATGCATCCGCCTACATCGAGGCGCGCCTGCCTTCCGCTTCCGTGGAACGTTCGGCGAATCCCGCTTTGGCGGACCTGCACGACGCCGGATGGGGCACCGAGCAGCGGCTGCTCACTTCCGAGGGCCCACACTCCACCGGGAAACTCCTGATCTCCGGGAATTACGAGGTATTGTCCCCTGTTGGTACACCACAGAATGGTTTGTTTGCCGTGGGGCCGTGGACCTCGGGCTGGGGTGCCGGAGCCTTTGCACGCCCCAGCACCAACGCAGCCCCGTTCCGGGAGAACGACGCCCTCGCGCGCAGGATCCTGGCCACGGTTGCTGCCACGTTGGAGGGAGCCGGCGCGAGTGCCCCGGCCTCGGTTCCAGCGCCCCATCCCAACTAGGGGACAGCAAGAACCGCCATGACAGCAGCTGCTGTCCCCCACTCGGGTTCCACCTACGAAAGGCCAGACATGACAACAACGCCAACCCTGCCGACGTCGGGCCTTACCGTCCTCAGCCTGCCCATGCGCGATCCCCGCGTCCGCCCGCTCCTGGACGAGCTCGCCGTCGAATACAACACCCGATACGGTGACCTGTTCAGCAGCGAGGGCGCAGCCGAGGAATTGAACCGCTACCCCGCCGAGGAATTCGCGCCGCCGCACGGAGCGCTCATCATCATCCAGGAAAACGGTGAATCCGTGGCCGGTGGCGCCTTCCGCCGCTACGACGAGCACACGGCCGAGCTCAAGCGGATCTGGACCCACTCCGCCCACCGCAGGCGCGGACTGGCTCGCCTGGTCCTGGCCGAACTCGAAAACGAAGCCCGTCGGCGCGGCTACCGGAAGCTGTACCTGACCACCGGTCCACGCCAGCCCGAGGCGAAGAATCTGTACCTCGCCACGGGTTACAAAGCCCTGTTCGACCTCGCCGCGGACCCCGAAGACATCAAGCATTTGGCCTTCAGCAAGGATCTTGCCAAGCCCAGCTATGCTATGCGCATGGCCAACGAACCCAAAGCAACAACTGCTGAGAAACTCGCCACCATCCAGCAGGGGTACACCCTGCAAGGTGCCACCATCGAGCTGGGTGCCGCGATCGTGGACGGTGAAGTCCACAAGGAAGCCCAGGTCCGCCTGCCCCTCGCCATGATGAACCGCCACGGCCTTGTGGCAGGCGCTACCGGCACCGGCAAGACGGTGACGCTGCACATGATCGCCGAACAACTCTCGACGGCGGGCGTCCCGGTTTTCCTCGCGGACATCAAGGGTGATCTGTCCGGATTGGCGACGCCGGCCACCGGCAGTGAAAAGCTGACGGCACGTACGTCCTCGCTCGGCCAGGACTGGCAGGCCAAAAACTTCCCGGTCGAGTTCCTTTCGCTCGGCGGAGACGGCAACGGCATTCCGGTCCGGGCCACCATTACCTCGTTCGGGCCCATCCTGCTCTCCCGCATCATGGACCTCAACGACACGCAGGAGTCCAGCCTCCAGCTGATCTTCCACTTCGCGGACCAGAAGAACCTTGAACTGATCGACCTCAAGGACCTCCGCGCCGTGATCCAGTTCCTGACCTCGGACGAAGGAAAGGCCGAACTCGCCGAACTGGGCGGGTTGTCGAAGGCCACCGCCGGTGTCATCCTCCGCGAGCTGGTCGGCTTGGAAGCGCAGGGCATGGAGAAGTTCTTCGGCGAACCCGAGTTCGACACCGCCGAACTGCTCCGCACAGCACCCGACGGCCGCGGTGTCATCAGCTGCCTGGAACTGCCCACGCTCCAGACCAAGCCCCTCCTGTTTTCCACGTTCCTCATGTGGCTCTTGGCGGACCTGTTCGAGGACCTCCCCGAAGCCGGCGACCTCGACAAACCCAAGCTCGTGTTCTTCCTGGACGAGGCCCACCTGCTGTTCAACGACGCCTCCAAAGCCTTCCTCGACGCCATCACCACCACCGTCCGGCTGATCCGTTCCAAGGGCGTGGGTATCTTCTTCGTCACCCAGACCCCCAAGGATGTCCCGGCCGATGTCCTGGGCCAGCTGGCCAACCGCGTGCAGCACGCCCTGCGCGCCTTCACCCCCGAGGACGCCAAAGCCTTGAAGGCCACCGTGTCCACCTTCCCTGTCAGTGACTACGACCTCGAAGAGACCCTGACGTCAGCCGGCATTGGCGAGGCCGTCATCACCGTCATGAACGAAAAGGGCGCCCCCACGCCTGTGGCGCTGACCCGGCTCCGTGCCCCCGAGTCGGTCATGGGCCCCAGCGCCGACGATCTCATCAAGAGCACCGTCGCCGCGTCCCCGCTCCTGGCGAAGTACGGGACAGCCGTGGACAACCTCTCGGCCTACGAGAAACTCAATGGCCGGGCAGCCGCACCGACAGGCGATGCCGCACCGGGGCTGCCGCCCGTGCCATCTTCCGGTACGCCCGTTGGAACATCCCAAGCGGACATAGACGCCGAAGCCCGCCGCATCGAGGAAGAGATCCTGGGACGGCCCAGTTCACGGCCGTCCACTTCGACCACCGACTCCTACCCGGCGCCACCCGCTCCCCAGCCTGTCCCCCAGCAAGCACCACCACAGGACAGCGGCATGTTCGGCGACATCGCCGGAGCCCTTGGCGGCGCACTGGGCGGTGGCCTCAAGAGCATGGTCCGATCCATGGGAACGCAGCTGGGCCGGGACCTCATGCGCGGAGTTTTTGGCACGTCCTCACGTCGCCGGCGCTAGCTTCGCCAGCCTGGTTGAACCCCGACGCCGGGTGGCAGCGACGCCTGCTGCCGCCCGCCGTCGGGCTTCTCCAGACGGCTGATAAAACGTCATAACGGGTACCTCCTGCACGGCGTGGGCTGTTGCGGCAGGTAACGTAAAGGGCGTGCAGTTGAGTCAAGCGTTCGTCAAGACCGCAGCCGGATGGCTGCTCGGTCTGATGCTTGCTGTCGTCGGCGCGATCGTCTGCATCAACCTGGTGGGCTCTTCCGTGGCCAGTCCGCAGCAGCCCGTCAAGGAGTATCTGCAGGCGCTCCAGGACGGCAAAGGCGAAGAAGCCCTGGGCCTCCTGCGGGCCAAAGTGCCCAGCGCCAACGCGGCCATGCTCGACGGCACGGCCCTCCAAACCGCCGCTTCCAAGCTGTCGGACGTCCATGTGGGGAATCCCGAATCCCGCAGTGCAAACCGGGTAGCCGTTCCCGTGGACTACACCTTGGACGGCAGCCGGCTCCACACGGAATTCCTCATGGAACGAACCGGTACGCAGTGGCTGTTCTTCGGGAAGTGGGCGTTCGTGCCCACCACCCTGCCCACCATTGATGTGACCGTGGTGAACTCCAGCGAAGCCACCCTCAACGGCGTTCCCGTCAACATGCCCAACGGCCGCAACACGTTTGCCGTGTTCTTCCCGGGCAAATACGAGGCCAGCCTTAACGGTACTTATTTCGAAGCTCCCGCAACCTCCGCGCTCGTCACAACGCGCGACGGCGGACAGGCACCCCTGAACCTGCAGACCCGGTCCACCAAAGCCATGAACGATGCCGTGGCCGGCAAAGTGCGCGAATTCCTGGACACCTGCGCAGCCCAGGCCACCGAACAGCAGCGCCTGCAGCCCGACTGCCCGTTCTACCACGTCAGCAATGCCCGGGTAGTGGACGGCACCATCAAGTGGGCCATCACGGAGTATCCCAAGATCACCATTGAACCGTTCAGCGGCAAATGGGTTGTTGCTCCGTTGAACGGCAAGGCTACGCTGACCGCCCGGGAGGTCAACCTGTTCACGGGACTCGTGAACGACCTCAACGTGGAGCACGACTTCAGCTTCACCACCCAGTTGGATGTCAGCGGCGACACTGTGACGGTTACACCCCTGCTGACGTTCTAGCCTGCGGGAAAAACCCTTTTGTACTGCTTTTTGGTACTGCAGGGCTGGTTTTTGGTACTGCAGGGCTGGCGCCGCCAGCGTAGTGGCACGCGGCCTTTGGGGATCAGGCCCCGGTGAAAACAGAACGGCCCGCCTCCTGCCCGGTGTGGGAGGAGACGGGCCAGCTGCGTGGGGTTTAGTCCATGCCGCGGAGGTCCAGCACGAGCTCAGACTCCCCGTCGGCCTGCAGGACCACCGGAATGCCCCAATCCTGCTGGTACAGGTGGCAAGCGGCGTGGTCCGGGATTTCGCCGTCTTCGGTTTCCGGTCCATCACAGGCGGCCGCGCGGGCCGTGATGTGCAGGATTCCTTCGGGGACATCCGCCGACAATTCAAGCGTGCGCAGGAGACCCACCGAGGTCCCGCCTCCGGAAACCAGGAGCTCGGGCGGTGTGGAGGAAATCTTCATCTGGGTGGGATCGCCCCAGCGGTCATCAAGCTTTTGACCGGTGGGAGCCTTGAAGCGAACGGCCAGCTCAAGGGTTCCGGGCGTGACCGGGCTCTTGGGGCGGTGCGTCTGCGATGCGCCCTCGTCCACCTGTTGGGCTTCCTTGGGGATCGGTACCAGGACCAGCTGGTGCTTGTTCGATTCCACCACTACCAGCAACGGATCGCTGCCTTCCACCTGGACCACCACGACGTCGCTCGGCTCAGCGAGGCCCCGGGCCAGGGTGGAGACGGACTTGGTGGCGGGGTCGTAGCGGCGCACAGCCCCGTTGTAGGTATCGGCGATGGCCACGGAATTGTCCGGCAGCACAGTTACGCCCAAAGGGTGCTGCAAGCGGGCTTCGGCGGCTTCCCCATCACGGAAGCCGAAATCGAACAGGCCCTTGCCCACTGCGGTTTCCACGGTCACGCCGGAATCGCTGACCACCAGGCGGCGCAAGGACGATGTCTCCGAGTCAGCTACCCAGATGTTGTCTTCGCCGTCGATTGCCAGGCCGGAGGATTGTGCGAACCAGGCTTCCTCGGCTTTGCCGTCCAGCAAACCTTCAAGACCGGAGCCGGCCAGGATGGAGACCTCATTGGCCAGGGGGTCGAAAGCGAAAATCTGGTGTGTGCCGGCCATGGCGATGACCACCTTCTGCAGCTTTTCGCTCCAGACCACATCCCAGGGCGAGGAAAGGGACACTTCCGTGCCGCGCCCGAGAGCACCAACATCCAGGGCGTCCCCGGCGAAGTCAGCCGGACCGTCGTCGTGGTGTTCAGACCAAGTACCGGCGCCGGAGTCGGTGACACGGGCGGGGCCGGTGTCCAGGAGCCGCTGCACTCCGTTGCCTGCGATCGTCTGGACGTATCCCGAGCTGAGGGTCACGCCGCGGAGGCGGTGGTTGACGGTGTCGGCCACCACGGCGTCGTAGCCGAGCTTCCAGGCCAGCTCCGACGGCAAAAGGGTGACGCCCTGGGGTTCGTTGAACCGGGCAATTTCCGATTGCCCGTCCAGGTAGCCCTTGGTGCCGGACCCGATGATCCGCTCCACGGTCTCCAGATCCGGGCGCAACTCCACCAAACGGTGATGGCCGGAATCCACCACCAGGTAGTTTCCGTTGGCGAGCTGGGTCGCCTTACCGGGGAACCGCAGAGTGCCCGACGTCGGCACAGGGGCTACGTATGGACCGTCACCGCGGTGGAGGGTCCCCTTGGCTTCATGTTCAGCGACGAGTTCTTCGAGCAGGACGGCGAGGCCGTCTGCGTGGCCCTCGCCGGAAAGGTGGGCCACGATGTAGCCCTCGGGGTCCACTACCACCAGCGTGGGCCAGGCACGGGCGGTGTACGCCTTCCAGGTGGCCAGTTCGGGGTCATCCAGCACAGGGTGGTGGATTTCGTAGCGTTCGACGGCTGATGCCAAAGCGACAGGATCTGCCTCGTGTTCGAACTTGGGCGAATGCACGCCAACGGTTACCAGGACGTCCGAGTACTTTTCTTCCAACGGACGCAGCTCGTCGAGAACGTGCAGGCAGTTGATGCAGCAGAAGGTCCAGAAGTCGAGAAGCACGATCTTGCCGCGCAGGGACTCGAGGTCCAAGGACTTCCCACCGGTGTTGAGCCAGCCGCGGCCCTCGAGTTCGGAGGCCCGGACCCGGTGTTGGGTACGTACGGTTTCGCTCATCAGCGTCCTTCCAGCTTGGTGTTCGGGTCGGTGTGCCCGGAATTGTCGTTCGTGGGGCGCTCGGCCGGGGCTGTTGTGGTTGCCCTGGCAGTGCGGCTTGCAAGCTTGGCATCACGTTCAGCCAGCCGGGCAAACATATCGTTGTAAGCACTGAGATCGGCGTCGTTATTCCTGTCGGCCGCACGATCCACCCGGCGCTTCTCCCGTTCGTCGGACCGGGACCACATCACTGCCACGCCGATGGCCACCAGCAGCGTGGGGATTTCGCCGATGCCCCAGGCAACGGCGCCGCCCAATTGTTGGTCTCCCAAGGCCGAGGGGCCCCAGGCGCGGCCGAGGTTGCCGAAGTAGTCCGCAGCGAGCAGGCCGGTGCCACCCATGATGGATACGCCAAAGAACGCGTGGAAGCCCATGGTTGCCAGAAGGAGCAGCAGCCGCATCGGATACGGTGCACGGCGTGGCAAAGGATCGCTGCCGATCATGCTCAGGACAAAGATGTACCCGGTCAGCAGGAAGTGAAGGTTCATCAACTCATGGCCCACGTGCTCACGCATGGCCAGACCAAAAAGGTCCGAGTAGTAGAACAAGACGATGGAACCCGCGAAGTTTGCCGCCGCGAACAGGGGGTGCGTGACCACTTGGGAGAACCTGGAGTGTACAAACAGGAGCAGCCATTCCCGGAGGCCACGGGAGCCATGGGTACCTTCACCCCGGGACGGCAGGGCCCGAAGGGCCAGCGTCACCGGAGCGCCGAGAACCAGGAAGATGGGAGCCACCATAGTGAGGGCCATATGGTCCACCATGTGCGCAGAGAACAACACCCGGCCGTAGACAGCGGGCGGGCCGGACGTGATGTAGGTCAGGACCACCAGGCCGATCATCCAGTTCACCGTCCGGAAAACGGACCACTGGTCGCCACGGCGCCGGACCTTGACGATGCCCATGATGTAGGAGACGGCGCCAAACAACGCCACGCCTACCCACAGCCAGTCAAAGCGCCATTCGGTCAGCCAGCGCGAAGGGGTGAGTTCCGGCGGCAGCTCGTATCCGGAAAGGATGAACGACGGCGACGCGTCCGGGGCGTAGGTGGTGGGCTGCGGCGGAGCCGAGCGACCCAACGCGACGGCGAGTCCCGACGTCGCGCCCATCACCAGCAGCTCAACCAGAACCAGCTGCCACAGCACCCGGCGCGCAGACATGGAGCCGTTCTTGCCGAGCTGCGGGATAACCCATTGGCGGTGCATGAAGCCGATACCGCCCAGCACCAACGTGGCGAGGGCCTTGGCCACAATGAGTTGACCGTAAGAGGAGCCGAAGAGGTCGGCCGGGTTGGTGACCCGGATGGCAGCGTTAATGACACCGGAAGCGAACACCAGGACGAAAGCGAAACCTGCCAGGGACGAGAATCGCCGAAGGGTCTGCTCCGTAATGTCCGGGGTCCCCTTCGTCCGGGAACCGGTGAGGATTCCGGACAGGACCGCCAGCATGATGATGCCGCCAACCCAGGTGGAGACGCCCACCAGGTGGAGGCCAAGGGAGTTGATGGCGCCCTCGTGATCGCTTGAACTGGAGGAGTGGCCGATGAGCGCCGTTGGAATCAGCCCGATCAGCGCGAGCACAAGCGTGAACGCCAGGCCCGTCAGGGACCGGACCCCGAACAGGGCTGTAGTGACCACGGCGGCAATAATGGTGACGGCCAGCCAGGCTTTGCCGGTTTCGATGTCCGTCATGAAGTAGACCAGCGAACGGGTGAACTCCGCGTCCCCGGAAAGCGGCTGTCCGGCGACGTCCGAATAGGTCAGGACCAGTACGGCGACTGCGGACAGTGTCCACGCAGCGCCAGCGGCGGCGGCAACCGCGAGGGCCCGGGCAAATGCCGGATGCTCGACGGCGTCGGCGTCTTTCTCGCGGGACCGGGAGCCACCGAGGTTCTTCGGCAGGATGCCCACGGCAAAGATCAGGCCGCCAATCACCGTGGCCACCGACACGTTGTGGATGGCTTTGGCAAACGGAAGGCCCCACCTGACCAGGGCGCCGGGATCTGAAACCTGGCGGGCCGCCGACGCGCCGGAGAAGATCAATGCCCCCGCAAGGGCGACGATCAGGACCGCCAGGCCCGCCAATTGCCAAGGAAGGGAAATCCCCGCGACTGTGGACCCTCCACGCGCTCCCGGCTTGGGAGGAGTCGAAGGGACAGTTGCGGAATTTCTTGCTGATGGCACTTATCCATTGTCCGCTACCTGTCGCCGGGCTGCGAATCGACAGGGCGCTATGTGCATTAACCCAAAGAAGAAGGGGCGGCAACCATCAGGTTGCCGCCCCTTCAAGGCCTATGCCGAAGAAGTTACTTCTTCTTGGCGACAGCTGCCTTCAGCTTGGAGCCAGCGGTCAGCTTGACGCTGTGGCCGGCTGCGATCTGGATGGTTTCGCCGGTCTGCGGGTTGCGGCCGGTGCGAGCTGCACGGTCGGTGCGCTCAACGGCGAGCCAGCCCGGGATGGTGATCTTCTCGCCGGCGGCGACAGAAGTCTCGAAAACTTCGAACAGTGCATCGAGCACGGAGTTGACTGCTGCCTGGCTGGTGCCAGCCTTGCCTGCTACCTCTGCAACGAGTTCACTACGGTTCTTAGCCATTTACGTCCTCCTGGACTCATACGTTTTTGAGCTTTCAAGCGGAATGCGAGCAAGCCACTGTTCGAAAACTTACCAGCTTGCGATGCCATGGCCAGCAAATTCCGCGTGTTTCCGCGCCTTTTTGACCAAAATCACCGGAATTTCGGGGTTTTTTGGAGCCATTTAAGCCCTTGGCGTACCCTGCGTCCTTGCCGCTGCTCCTGCGCCGTGCCGGTCAGAACAGGATGCGCTGGAACAAAACGTGGTCCTGCCACTCGCCAGCGATCTGAAGATAGGACGGCGCTACGCCGATCCGGTCAAAGCCGCAGCGCCCCAGGACAGCCTGCGAGGGGGCGTTGTGGAGCAGGGTTGCGGCCTGGATCCTGTGGAGGTCAAGTTCCTGTGTGGCCATATCGACGACGGCGGCTACCGCACCTGACGCGGCGCCCCTGCCTGTACAGTCCTGGTCGATCCAATAGCCAAGGTTGGCATTCCGGAAGGGACCTCGGACGATGCCGGTCAATGTAATCATCCCGTAAACGCCCCGGTCGCCGGTGATGACCCAGGGCACTTCGCTGCCGGCCGCGTACTGGTCGATCTTGGCGCGAATGACGGCTTCCTGGCCATGCTCGGTGAAGAATCCGTCGTCGCGGGTGGGCTCCCAAGGCGCCAGATGTCCGCGATTACGCAGGTACGCGCCAGCCAAATCCGCGGCGTCTGAAAGCTCAAGTGGACGAAGAAGCAACTGGTCACCACTATGGCCTTGGCCGATGGGCACACTTCGCACGAGATTCATCCCAAGACTCTACCGCCGGCTCCTTGGCCAATTGCGCAGGTGGCCGCGGAGTGATAGCTTTCGGGTGATCGTGAACAATCGGCAGGAGGTGAGACCCATGTACGCAGTATCCACCGTGGGCGCTCCCTGCATTCCACGATCCCGCGACTAAGCTGGTCGCTATCAGGAGCGCCCGTCACGCACATCGCGAAAGGCGTTCACTTGAACACTTCCTCATCTTCACCTTTTAGCAACAGTTCGACGGCGGCATCCGGCCGCGCGGGCACCGTCCAGTCCCAAGTTGAGTCCGGCTCCGCCGTCCAGCAACCGCCCAACAGGCAGCGGGCATTGGTCCTTGGCGGCGGCGGCTCCACAGGCAACGCATGGCTCATCGGCGCCGTCGCTGGCCTTTTCGACGCCGGACTGGATGTCGCCACCCCCGAGCTCACCATCGGCACATCAGCGGGGTCCACCGCGGCGGCCCAACTGGCCGGAGCCAGCCCTATCGAGCTCTTTGAAGCCATCCTCAGTTCGGTCCCACAGAAACCCGCAGGCGCTCATAAGTCCGCACCCCGCCAAGCTGCCGCCATGCCCGTTCGTTCCGTGCCCGGACCAAATTTGGAAACGGGACGCACTGCCACACGACCCGTGGTGGATCACATGGAGCGAACCGGAAATATCATGAAGGCCTCCTCTGACATGGCGGACATGCGCCGGCGGCTTGGAGCGTCCGCCGTAGAGATCGCCGCTTCCATGGAAGGTGCCAGCGCGCGCTGGCGGGACACAGTGGCAACCCGCTTGCCGCAAGCCCAGTGGCCGGAAAGAGCGATACTCCTGACAGCCGTCAATGCCCGGACGGGTGAACCGGTGGTGTTCGACCGGGAGAGCGGCGTGGATCTCGTGGACGCAGTGGCAGCCAGCTGCGCCAGCGGTTTCGCCTACAGCATCGGCGACGAGCAATACATCGACGGCGGCTACCGTACCAACGCCGAGAATGCGGACCTGGCGGCCGGATACGGAAGCGTGCTGGTGTTGTCACCCTTCGGTGGGCGAACCCGGACTCCTGCTGAATGGGGCATGCATCTCGATTGCCAAGTGGACGTCCTGCGCGCCGGCGGCAGCCAGGTGGAAACAATCATCCCGGACAGCGAAGCCGAGCATATGTTCGGCGTCAATGCGATGGACTTTTCCCTAAGGCCAGCCGCCGCTCGTGTCGGCTTTGAACAGGGCCGGGTCCTGGCTTCCCGGTTGGCCGGCTTCTGGGCTGCGCGTTAGCGTTACGTGGTTTGTTAAATGGAAGAGCCCCAACCGTGGTTGGGGCTCTTCGTTAATGGTTGTCCGGCGGTGTCCTACTCTCCCACACC